>CBFICN010000048.1:6936-20517 GCA_965661045.1 uncultured Myxococcota bacterium | reverse complement strand
CCAGATAAAGTCTGCGATCAAATCTCTGATGCCATTTTGGATGCCCACTTGGCACAAGATCCGAATGCCCGCGTCGCTTGCGAAACTTTGGTCAAAACGGGACTTGTTGTTCTCGCAGGAGAAATCACGTCAGCGGCAACCAATATAAATTACCAAGACATTGTTCGTTCTGTCTTAACCGACATTGGGTATGATCATTCGGACAAAGGGTTTGATGGAAACACTTGTGGAATCATGGTTGCCTTAGAAGGACAATCTGCAGACATCAACCGTGGTGTAGACAAAAACCCAGAGGACTTGGCTGCACAGGGTGCAGGGGACCAAGGTATGATGTTTGGTTATGCTTGCGATGAAACAGACGTCTTCATGCCAATGTCTCTACATTACTCGCACCTTCTGTTGGCAAAATATGCAGAACTTCGCAAAAGTGGTGAACTAAGCTGGGCTTATCCCGACGCAAAGAGCCAAGTCACCATTCAATATGTTGATGGGGTTCCCACTCGAATTGATGCTGTGGTGCTCTCGGCACACCACGCAAAGCTAAACGCCTCACGCGAAGATGCCGCCGGTGAGAAACTAGAAATGGATGCGATTCGCGCAGAAGTGGAAGAAAAGGTCATTCGTGCCGTTCTACCCGAAGGCCTGTTGGATGAGAATACCAAGATCCACATCAACCCCACGGGTCGTTTTGAAACAGGTGGCCCTGTTGGCGATGCTGGTCTCACTGGGCGCAAAATCATTGTGGACACTTATGGTGGACATGGGGCACATGGTGGTGGTGCATTCTCTGGTAAGGACCCCTCAAAGGTGGATCGTTCCGCTGCCTACTTGGGGCGATACATTGCCAAGAACTTGGTCGCTGCCGGCATGGCAAAGAAATGCTTGGTGCAACTTGCCTACGCCATTGGCGTCGCAGAGCCCGTTTCAGTCATGGTGGACACCTATGGCACAGGTATACACAGTGATGAACGCCTCAGCGACTGCGTTAAGTCCGTATTTGATGCTCGACCAGGTGTGTTCACGAGCCAATTGAACTTGACCCGTCCAATTTATCGACAAACGGCTGCTTATGGACACTTCGGACGTGAGTTGGAAGACTTCACATGGGAACGGACAGACAAAGTTGCGGAAATCAAAGCCCATTTCGCTTGATTCATTTCTCAGTCAAACAGCAAAAAAGGTGGGGCCATGAACAATGTCCCACCTTTTATTTTTGTCGATACCTTTATCGCTATCCAACCGTCTACAAGTGCATTACCTTGTCTTAGTTTCGGACAGGACGTGCGTCTTGACATTGTACGTCAATCTAAGAGAGTGAAATATGAATACACTATCCATCATCGCAGGTTTTTTGGCACTACTTGGTGCCATGGTTGGATTTACACCATTTTTGGGATGGCTCAACTGGTTTGTTGTACCACTGGCAGTGTTGGCCATTGGATTCGGAATCCTCTCTACAGAAAACACTGGCCAAAACCTGGGAATATTTGTCTTGGTTCTATGCATATTCCGACTGTCTATTGGTGGTGGATGCATCTAAGACACCACAAAAATACAAACATACACTCAAACGTCCAGAGGGGAGTTCCCCCTCTGGAAGTGGACTCGTAAAACTTTATTTCTTTGTTTGTGTGGTCTTTTTAGAAGCCGGCTTTTTTCTGGTTTTGACAGGCGTCTTTTTGGTTGCTGCGGTCTTTTTCTTAGCCGTGGTTGTTTTCTTGGCAGTTGTCTTTTTGGCAGGCTTTTTCTTAGTCGCTTTTTTGGCTGTGCTTTTCGCGGTCGTCTTTTTGGCGGCTGATTTCTTGGTTGTCTTTTTTGCGCCCTTGCCTTTTTTGGGCTTTTTTGGTTTGTTGCGCTTTTCGACAATCAATTTAATTGCATCGTCCAGGGTGATATCTTCGAGAATTCGTCTCCCCAATGATGCATTTGTCGTTCCGTCTGTGATGTACGGTCCAAAGAAACCAGTCTTGATCAAAATTTCGTTGCCTTCAGAGTCTTGACCGAGTTCTCGCAACACACTCTTCTTTTTGGGTGGATTGTTGAAAATATCCAACCCCTCTTCGTTTGTCATTGTGTAGATTTGCGTGTTCTGCCAATCTGGAACGTCACGCAAACTGACACTTGTCTTTCCTGCTTTCAAGTAGGGGCCATACTTTCCGATGTACAAATGGAGTTTCTCAGTCTGTCCTTTGACTTCTACTTCACCCATCTCCTTTGGCATTTCGAGCAGACGAAGCAATTGTGCTTCGTCAAAAGAAGGAGGGGCACCCACATCACGGTTGGAGTCTTCAGGCAGTAGTCCAACACTGCGGTTGTTTCGTTTCTTTTCCTCATTTCCAACTTGAAGATACCACCCATAGCGACCGTATACCAGCAATACCGGTTTATCGGTTGTTGGACAGGTCATCAGTTCTACGGGATCGGGTTTACTGTTCTGTTTGCTGATCAATTCTTCTACTTTGGCAACATTCAATTCATCTGGGGCAATGTCTTCATTGAGATAAATTCGTTCTTCCCCTTTCAAAATGTATTCACCATACCGATTGAACGATACAAAGAGTTCTTCTCCCTCAGCCATCATGATTGGATAACCTTCATTTTCTACGCCCCACGCCTTTTCAGCGCCACCAATCAAGTTTTCCAGCCCACGATCGCCGTAATAGAAATCTTTCAAGCACTTCAAACGCTCAAGTTTACCAGATGCAATGTCATCCAAACTGGATTCCATTCTGGAAGTGAAATCATAATCCACCAGAGAAGATAGGTGTTTCTCTAGTGCACGAGTGACAATCATGCCCCGAAAACTTGGCGTCAATGCAGAACCCTTTTTGAAAACATACTTTCTGTTCAAGATGTTTTCAATGATGCTTGCATAGGTTGATGGTCGACCGATTCCTTTCTTTTCAAGTTCCTGAACCAATGATGCTTCTGTAAATCGTGCAGGAGGCTTGGTGCTGTGTCCTTTGCCTTCGGTGTCCAACACAGGAAGTTGATCGCCTTGGGCAAAGTTTGGAAGCACAATCTCACGTTCGGAGAGTGCGGCTTGTTCGTCATCGGCCCCTTCGACATACGCCAATCGGAACCCTTGAAAGGTATAGGTTTTTCCAGTCGCCGTTAACACAGCTTTGTCTACAGCAAATTTGGCTGTGAGACGCTCACCTTTGGCTGGCAACATTTGAGAAGCCACCGTTCTTTTCCAAATCAGCTCGTACAACCTATATTCATCTCTTGTCAGTCGAGTATCGGCAACAGCCAATGACTTAAAGGTTTCTCCCGCTGGACGAATGGCTTCGTGTGCTTCTTGAGCATCCTTGGAGTTGCGATACGACACGGGCTTGCTCGGCAAGTACTGTGCGCCATAGTTAGATGATATCAATCCTCGAGCAGCTTCCAATGCCTGTGTCGATAAACTCGTTGAATCTGTACGCATGTAGGTGATCCACCCATTTTCATACAGTCGTTGAGCCACTTGCATGGTCCGTTTGGCTGTCCAGCGAAGTTTGCGAATTGCTTCTTGCTGGAGCGTCGATGTGATGAACGGTGCTTTCGGCTTTTCAGTAAAGCCACGGGTTTTTTTAGAGACGACCGAAGCCTGTTGTCCTTTAATGGCGTCGCTGATCTCTTGAGTCAGTTTCTCTGTCAACACTAGGCTATTTCTAGTAAGTTCTCCTTTGTCATTGAAGGCACTACCATTGGCTATTGACTGACCGTCCCACTCTGAGAGTCGTGACTTAAAGGATTTTCCACTGGCTTGAAGGTATGCTTCAATGGACCACCAATCTGCAGTGACAAAGGCCAAACGCTCTCGTTCACGCTCTACGGTCAACCGCAACGCCGCCGACTGAACACGGCCAGCACTCAAGTTCCGATTTTTGAGTTTGTCCCAGAGCAGTGGCGAGACTTGATACCCATAAAGACGATCCACCACTCGACGGACTTCTTGTGCTTGGACCAAATCTTGCTTGATGTCTCGAACGTTTTCAAGTGCATTCTTAATGGCTTTGGGGGTAATCTCGTGAAAAACCAAACGCTTCACCGGTACTTTTGGCTTGAGCACTTCCATCAAATGCCACGCAATGCTCTCTCCTTCACGGTCTTCATCGGTTGCGAGATAGAGTTCGTCGGCCGACTTTAACAACTTTTTTAAGTGTGACACGTGGGATTTCTTAGCATCGGAGACAACGTATAGTGGTTCGAAGTCAGACTCTATATTGATGCCCAAACGGCTCCACTTTTCTTTTTTGATTTTTGCTGGAATCTCTTTTGCAGAGCGTGGCAAATCTCGAATGTGCCCAATACTGGCTTCGACGACATAGTCTTTGCCCAATATCTTAGAGATTGTTTTGGCTTTTGCTGGTGACTCTACAATGACGAGTGATTTTCCCATAGGTTCATTTCCTGGTTGATGTGGTTTCGGTGAATATTGCTATCTTTTACGCAGTCCGTCAACAAAATGAGTGTGATTTACTGTTCGTCCAAGGATGTATAAGAAAGGTAGAAAGCGACGTTTCGGACAAATTTGAAAAAATAATTCTCAAAGATGATCCATCAAAATATTTGTTCTAGGCTTGATGTCTATCCTTATTAAGGCATATGGGATACTATATTCAAACGTCAATCATTTTTTACATATGACCATTTTTTGACCGTTCGTCAATCAACCTCTCTATAATATAAGGATCAAACATGTCAGGTTCTGCGTACCCAACCATGCTATCCCCCTTAGACTTGGGATTTACCACCCTAGCCAATCGCGTTCTAATGGGCTCGATGCACACGGGCTTGGAAGAGGAGAAAGACTTTGAGCGCATGGCTCATTTTTTTGCATTACGAGCCAAAGGAGGCGTGGGTCTAATCGTTACCGGTGGGTTTGCTCCTAACATGTTTGGGGCCTTAAAACCCTTTGGTTCAAAACTGACAACGCAAAAAGAGGTACGAAAGCACAAACAGGTAACGGACGCCGTTCACAAAGAAAATGGCAAAATCTGTCTTCAAATTCTGCATGCGGGACGCTATGGATACCACCCATGGTGCGTTGCTCCTTCACGAAAGAAGTCTCCCATATCACCTTTCACCCCTTGGAAACTACCCAAATGGGGCATCCACAAAACCATTCAACACTTTGCACGCTGTGCATCTTTGGCAAAACAAGCAGGCTACGACGGTGTGGAAATCATGGGTTCAGAAGGGTACCTCATCAATCAATTCATCGCAAAGAGAACCAATCAAAGGAACGATGAGTGGGGTGGCGCCTATGAGAATAGAATCCGCTTCCCTTTAGAAATTGTTCGCGCTGTGCGCAAAGCGGTGGGAGAAGACTTCATCATTGTCTTTCGATTGTCGATGTTGGATCTGGTGAAAGATGGCTCCACCAAAGAAGAGGTTGTTCAGCTTGCCAAAGCGCTTGAAGAAGCCGGCGTCACTTTATTGAATACAGGAATTGGATGGCATGAAGCCCGCATTCCCACCATAGCGACTTCTGTTCCACGAGGGGCGTTTAGCGAAATCACCGCACAGATCAAACGCCACGTCAGCATTCCCGTCATTACCTCCAACCGAATCAACACACCACAAGTCGCAGAAGATATCCTGTCTTCCGGCAAAGCAGATATGGTGTCCATGGCGCGCCCTTTCTTGGCAGATCCAAACTTGGTGCAGAAAGCAAAGGACAACGATGCCGAGTCTATCAATGTCTGCATCGCCTGCAATCAGGCTTGTCTAGATCATGTATTTGAGCAAAAGGTGGCGTCTTGCTTGGTCAACCCCTACGCCTGTCACGAAACCGAGATGCCAATAGAATCCACTACCTCAGCCAAAAAAATCATTGTTGTGGGAGCCGGAATGGCTGGACTCTCTTGTGCTGTTACGGCTGCCAAACGAGGCCACAGTGTGGAACTCTGGGAGCGTGCAAGTGAAATTGGTGGACAATTCAACATGGCAAAGCGCATTCCTGGAAAGGGAGAATTTTATGAAACGCTTCGGTACTTCGAACGTCAAATCGAAAAGCACGGTGTCACACTCAAACTCAACCAGACCGCAACGGCTGAAACTTTGAGAAATGCCGTCGCTGATCACATCGTGCTGGCAACGGGAGTACACCCTCGTCCAATCACTCTACCGGGTATTGAACACCCAAATGTGTTGACCTATGTCGATGTTCTTCGACACAACAAGCCAGTTGGAGATCGAGTAGCACTCATTGGAGCTGGAGGGATCGCCTTTGACATTGTCGAGTTTCTCAATCATACTCCAACCGATACGCAAGTCCTTCCAAACGTCGACAGCTATTTTTCTGCGTGGGGAATCGATGCAACAGGCGAGAAGCGCAGTGGCTTAACAGAGCCTCAACCGCACATCGCCAAACGTCAGATCACAATGATGCAGCGTTCCAAAGGCAAATTGGGTGCGCGTCTTGGAAAAACCACAGGCTGGATCCATCGAAGCACGGCCAAAACACTCGGTGTAGAAATGTTGAGTGAAGTGACGTACAACAAAATTGACGAACATGGTCATTTACACATTTCTGTGAATGGCTCCGATCGCGTATTGGAAGTGGACACAATTGTATTGTGCGCAGGTCAAGTACCCAACCGCGATGTGTTTGCAGCACTTGAAGATTTTCCGGTGACCCTCATTGGAGGCGCAGATGTCGCCAGTGAGCTCGATGCAAAACGAGCCATCCGTCAAGGCACAGAGTTTGCACTGCGTCTGTAACAACAGGTTCTAGTCAGTACCTTTAGTGCTGTGGATCGTAGAAATACAATGTCTGTAAGTCAACGCACTCGATGGCACCAATACTAAGTTCAGTTCGAACCGCGTCACACTGCTCTTCGGCCTCCACCCGCTGCCTCCACTCTAGATCACTGGTTCTTTGGGTCCAGATATCCTGACAGACGGTCTCAAATCCCAACACAGATGAGGCATCCAAATATTGCCAGTCAGTATTCCACGCCCGTTGGCATTGATTGAGTCGCTGACTGAGTTCGGTGCACAACAAAAGACACTCGTCACTCTGACAAGCACTGTTCATTCCTAGTGCCAACAACAGGCAGACTCTCTTCCATACTGATACTGTCGAGGTGTTCATAAATAAAATCATACAGAAGACAGGGTAAAAAACAAAGAAAGGTGGCCAGAGACAGACTTGAACTGTCGACACAAGGATTTTCAATCCTCCGCTCTACCAACTGAGCTATCCGGCCACGGAAATACTTTCTGCAATGTATATCGTCATCAACGATGTTAGTAATCTATTCTAAATTGAGATATGTGTCAAAACAATGAATCCATTTTTCCAAAAAAAATTGTTCCTTTTGGATGTTGATCACACTCTAATCGATTGGTCCAACCCGCTGACATGGTGGTATTTTCGTAAGGACATACCAAAAAAATTCGAATTTAGCACCACCAGCCCGCATCAGCGTGGACAGCGATTGTACCGTCACTGCACGTCACGGCACTCCCCTTACACAATCGCTTCTCAATACACATTTAGCAACCCGGTTCAAGAAATCTTGCACATCCTTCATACAGCAGACTGTGGAATCGGAATATTTTCGGATTTGCCTCAGTCGGCTTTACACCCCACATTCGAACGTCTGGGCATTCATCATATTGTGTGTGGACTCACAATCGGGGCCCTCAAACCCTTGCCGGACGGTTGCCTCCAATTGATGACCACTTTTGGTGCCGTGGGGAGTCAAACCTACTTGATTGGCGATGGTCTTCACACCGATGCACGTGCCATTACAAGTATCGGTGGAACCTTTATCGCCATCGATTCTTTGCTACAGAACCCCAAAAGACTACATCGATGGTGCACATAAAGTCCATCCAATATAAACGTCTGCATTTGAAGATGTACGTGTGATCGTGCTATGTTGAGTAAAATGACGTTGTTTTGGAGTCTACGATGATTTTGGCATGGACACTGTTGGGACTAACTGCAAACGCTGGTACAAACCCTCCCGATGCAAGAATTGAGAATGCCATTGTGGTTGACATTCCACCGGAAGGGTTTGCTCAGGTAGTCGAGGTCATCCCCTCTTTGATCCCACTGGAAATCCCCTTGGATCCGATCAGCCAAGACATCGAACGCGGTGGGAACACTTGCTTAAACGATGTTTGGTTTGATGTTTCCAACGTCAACATTGGCGTCAGTGTAGCGGATGCCAATATTGTACCCAAAGACGGTTTTCTAGACTTTAGCGTCTCCTTAGACGTCAACTTGAACGATGCCATTGATCCGTTTTTACTCGACTACATGTTGTCGTTGTGCATTGAGTACAACTGTCAAGGCTATGTGGATCCATTTCAGGTAGATGTATCTTCACAAGTTCTGCTCGACATTGTTGACTTGGACGGCGATGGTCTCAATGACCTCAATGCAACTTTTGAGAACTTTACTTACAATTATGATCTAGCCAGCGAAGATATCAACATCGAAAATTGTGCGCTGGCAGTGTTCGAAGACGTATTGAATTTCTTTGGTCTATCTGTGTTTGATTTGATCATTGGGATCGTCGAGCCCAGTATTGAAGGCGTCGTTGGAGACTTGGTACCCACACTTGAAGAAACACTGGAAGATTCTTTTGCACAACTGAGCATTCAAGAAAGTGTTGATTTAATGGGCAGTACGCTGGAAATCTCACTGAGCCCTGAAGACATCGTCATTAAGCCAGAAGGATTGAGGGTACAACTGGATGGGTCAGCGACAACTGGAAATGGCGCCGACTGTATTTCTGCCTTTGATCCAAATGGTTCATTGGCAACCCCCACAGCACTACGCAACATTGGATACATGCCACCCGGTGTGAATGGTGATGTTCTGTTGAATGTGGACGATGACTTTGTGAATCAAGCTCTGTACAGCGTTTGGAGAGCCGGATTGCTGTGTCAAACAATTGATGCCAGCACATTCCCAATTGACACGAGCATCTTAAACCTCATCACTGGTGATGCATTCGTTGATCTATTCCCCGAAACATCTCCTTTGATCATTCAAACCCAACCGATGAACCCTCTTGAACTCAATATGGATACACCAGCAGACTTGGCCATTGACCTGGATGAACTGGGGTTGGACTTCTTCGCCGAAGTGGACGGACGACAAACCCGCATCTTAACACTGGGCATCACAACAGATGTGGGTGTCAACATTCCGTTCAACCCACAAACTGGAGACTTGGCCGTTGATATTGACTTAAGTGGAGAACGTGTAGACCCATCCTTGCCATACAATGAATTCCTGCCCAATTCAGAAGATTTGATAAAAGATAGTTTCATCGATCAGTTTGATACGATTTTGGGCCTAATTGATATTGAGTCATTGGTTGGAGACTTTGCTTTTGCACTGCCCTCCATCAATGGTGTTGGATTGTCGCATCTTGAGTTCGCTGGAACAGGTCAAAACGGTGCAGACTTGGGTGGATATGCCGAAGTGGGTGTGGTACCCTACACCGGTACTGGCTGTGGGAGTGATGCCGCCGATGGATGTGGAGGTGGTTGCTCCTCTCAGTCTGGTTCCGTATCTCCACGATGGGCTTTGGTCATTGGGGTGCTTTGTTTTGGACTGATTCGTCGTCGAGCCACTCAATCTGCTGGATAATTTCACGGGTTGACCGCTCACCTTCGACCAATACATCCATAGAGACATGCCCTTCAAGCTGCCAAGTGTAGTCTGAGGTTTGGTACATATAAACAAAAATCACCGTAGTATTGCTGCCAACTGGATAGCACGTGGCAACATTGACGACACCTTCTGACCACTCCGAATACAGCCCCTCGTCCACAAAAGCCCATAGACAATCTTCCCTGGCGGCAGGATGGGTATACCGCCCACTCAACCTCCAAACTTCGACTGCATAATCTTCCAACTTATGACTTAATTTCAATCGGCGTTCCCCAAAGAGACTTCCTTGTTCTACTTTCCAGTCTTCTGACACCAACATGGAAAATTGTTTGGTTGAGTCAATGTACAGACCATTTTCTAAGGTGCCAACCTGTTCAGCAACACCGTCTAAAGGAACTGCCTGCTTCTTCAATGGATGTTCGGACACTGGTTTCTTCGGTGGCTCAGTCGTCTTTGGACACCCCATCCACAAGCCCGAGAGCAATGCGATGCTCCATCTTAGCCCATGTACCCGCGAAAGCTGTTTGTTCTGTTGTTTTTTCATCACTACGATGTAACCAAGTCATCAAAGTTGTAAAGGCTTGCGAAGGTTGTTTGAGCAAGCGATCCACCCTCTCTACAATAGCCAAGTCTACAGTTGATGTGAGTTCATCGACCAACCCCAAGCGATGTGATTCAGTCGCCGAGTAGACACGTGACTGAGCCAACACTTGAATTGCGCGCTGTCGTCCAACCCTGTCTATCAACCGTTGGCCACCACCCCACCCTGTTGTGACACCAAGACGATTTTGAACAAAACCAACTTTGCTGTTGTCGGATGCGATTATCCAATCCCCCACTGTCAATAGTTCTGCCCCACCACCAATGGCTGCCCCTTCTAAAGCGACAACAATAAAGATTGGCAGAGATCGCAATTTTGCGATCCAATGCGTCATGAAGATACACATTTGTGAACCCAGCCCATCTTCCAATAGATGCTTCTTTACATCAACCAAATCGCCACCCGCACAAAAATGGCCTTCTCGACCTCGAATTACCAACACAGAGGGTCGTTTTTGTTGGAGAGTCTCTATCACCTTGGGTAACTGGTGCATCATTGAAATTGACATCGCATTTCTGGCTGCTGTATTGTTTAACCACAACACAGCACAACGCGGAGAGACAAACTCTAATTCAAGACATCCCCGAGAATGAGGCAACTGTTCAAATCGACGCGTATCCAACATGGAAACCTCTTTGGTTACTGGTTGCTTTTTTAAGATTGAAGAGGTACACACTGTGACACACTGATCACTTCAACCCAATGAGGTATATATGCTATTGTTAACAATGTTGCTTGGTTGCAACCCCACAATCATGGAATTGTCTGGTTCTGTTGGCGGAAATTCGTTTACACCCGTGAGTGCGTACTTCGGAGGTCCATACATCGCATTTTTCTCTGTCGACATTGATTGTAAGGAAATGTACTGGTTGGATAAAATTTATCGAAATGGTGAAGCCCCCTATCAAAGGGATTTGGAAGCCCTACAAATCAATTTCAATGATTCCGATGTTGTATTGGGAACCTATTCTACTGGTGGAGAAGCCCCCATTCGTTCTTCTTTTCTGGACATCAACGGAGATGCTTTTGAAGTTGTGACCTCAACAGATGGAACTTTGACTGTAACGGAAGTCGATGAAAACTGGGCCAGTGGTACCTTTGCACTGTCTTTTGGGGATGACGTCATGGAAGGTGACTTTACAATTCCATATTGCACAAACTTGGTTCACTAAATCAAATGGAATATCGAAACCCAACACCGACAACGGATGTGGTTGTTCATCGCCACAACCCATTCAGTCATGAAATAGAAATTCTCTTGATTGAACGTCTCAACCCACCACATGGATGGGCCTTACCTGGAGGGTTTGTTGACGAAGGTGAACAAATAGAAACAGCCGCCATTCGAGAAGTGCTCGAAGAAACTGGATTGCACATCACCTTGCAAAGTCTTCTTTATGTGTATTCAAACCCCAAACGAGATCCCAGGCAGCACAACATCTCTGTTGTATACACAGCACAAGTAGCCTGGCCGCAATCAATGAGTGTAAAAGGCGGTGACGATGCAATCTCCGCGCACTTCTTTCCGTTGAGCGAACTTCCATCCTTGGTCTTTGATCATGAAGAGATCGTTCGTGACTTTATAGAGTTTATGAACTCAGGCAGTCGTCCGTGTCCGATGGTGAAGTTGAACGCTGAAAAATCGTAATCAACGACGCACCATACTGCTTTTGCTTGGAAACAGTCCAACCTCGAGCATCCATTGTCGACTTGAGATTTGTGAGGTCAAGTGGCTTACCAGAATCTGTTTCTGTTATGATTTTCCAATTTGCACTTTCCAGTGCTTGACACAAAAATGGTCGTACGTCGATGTGGTAGGGTGGGTCCAAAAACACGAGATCCCACACGCCCGAGAACCCTTTGGAGGCATCGACTTGTCGGACTTCAATCGAGGCTTTGAGACTGGAAGCGTGCTTGCGAATGTTGTGTACCGCTCGACGGTTTCGCTCTGTAACAAGTACAGGATCAGCCCCTCTAGACCAAGCTTCCAAAGCCATTATCCCTGACCCTCCAAAAGAGTCGAGCATAGAAACACCACGCAAATCTTGTCCAATCATTGAAAAAATGGCCTCTCTTACTTTTGCTGAGGTCGGACGAATCCCCTTTTGCTGTTGAATGTGAACAGTTCTTCTGCGTAATTTACCGCCAGTGATGTGCATAATTGTACCATGTTGTCAGAGTGGTATGCACCACGTGAAAAATATATGTTGTATGAGGAGGCTAACTTTCTTATGACCGAAACGAGAGTTTATTCATTGATTTTTCACTTTCCACTTCAAATTGTTCGATCACAATCTGATACCAATAGGGCTGTTCTTTCTTGGTAAAATGGTCTTTATTCATTCTGATTTGTTTCAATATGTTGAATTGAATTGGCAAATCCATTATGAATACGCACCAATTTATTTGATTGACGACTCTTTCAGTTTTCTGGAGATGACGCATGCGCAACATACACAAGCTTATTGCCTTTGGATTACCAATAGCTGCACTCGCAGCCTACGGCATTTTCAACAACCCTGTATCCGCTGACGATGGCGATACTGCTCAAGATGAGTACAACAATGACACATTTCCTCGTGGTCTAAAATACTTGGTTCCGCCCCCGGTACCCGTGTTCAGTGATCCGGATAGAGACATCGCCAATGAACATGTAGCGTATGGAGCTGTAGATCCAAATGAAATTTTGGAACAACCCATTGCTTATTCACACATGTTGCACGCTGGCGAACTTCAAATTGAGTGTCAATATTGTCATACGTACGCCAAACGCTCCATTCATGCGGGTATACCTTCGACACAAATTTGTATGAACTGTCACGGCCTAAGTCCAAATGGTCAGTTAAAAGTGGATCCCACTGGTCGTCCAGAACTGTACAAACTGTTGTCTTACAATTACGGAGCCGATGAAGCTGCTGAATTGGTGAGTAAAGCCAAAGGGCAAGACTTGACAGCCGAAATCCTTGAAGCAGCCGTCGACGCTGACGGAAACAAAATTGAACAACAGCCAATTCCTTGGCAAAAAGTGCACGATCTTCCTGACTTTGTACACTTCACGCACAAACGCCATGTCAAAGCGGGTCTTGAGTGTCAAGAATGTCACGGTGAAGTTCAAGATACGATGACAGTGGCCTACCGAGTCAGCGAGTTGACTATGGGGTGGTGTTTGAACTGCCACGAGAGTCATCCCTCTGTGCAAGAAAACCATTGCGATGCTGAGGCGCTGGCTGGCGATGCCACAACCTGCGAAGAAGCTGAATTGCGTCGAGCAGAGATCAAGGACTGCTACACCTGTCACAAGTAAATTGGTTTACAAGTGTTTTGTCGCAATCAAACTGACACAAACACT
>CBFICN010000048.1:0-6837 GCA_965661045.1 uncultured Myxococcota bacterium | reverse complement strand
TTGACCACAAACATTTTGATTTTGTATTTATTCTAGAGGTTGACAACCATGATGAAAATTAACCGAAGAGAGTTCTTAAAAGCCATTGGTTTGGGTACAACTGCTACAGCAGCCGCATGTAGTGCAGATCCAATTTCTTGGGATCCAATGGTGCCCATCGAGCATGCCTATCCGTATGTTGCTCAACCAGAAGAAATCGAACCAGGAAATGCCAGTTACATCACCAGCATTTGCAATCAATGTTCAGAGGGCTGCGGTATTCTGGCAAAGAACCGTGAGGGACGTGTCCTCAATGTGGAAGGGAATCCAAACCACCCGTTGTCGAACGGGAACATTTGCTTCCGCGGTCAGACTGGTCTTCAAGAGACCTACTCGCCGGATAGGATTCAAGGTCCGATGAAAGGTGGTGCTTCTGTATCTTGGGAAGATGCATTAAAAACAGTTGCCAATGCAAGTGCTGGAAAAGTCACTTGGATCGGACGTCCCAGAAGTGGTGCAAGCAACGCTATCGTCAAACAGTTTGTTGTAGAAGCTCTCAACGGGTCAATTCTCTACTGGGATGAATTAGACAACAGTGCCTTGCGGGTTGCTTCCAAGCAGGTATTCGGTATCAACGGTGTCCCTGCATTCAAACTTGAAGATGCACACACAATCGTAAACTTTGGTATGGACTTCCTCAACGCGGAAGGAAGCGTATCCATGGCTCAAGGTTGGTCCAAGTCTAAGGATCCAACACATGGGGATTTCGTATCGAAAATGTTCTCAGTTGGTTCTCGAATGGGACTGACCAATACCAATTCTGATATGCACATCAGCACAAAAGCCGGAACCGAATCGCTTGTGGGTTTTGCTGTCGCTAAGAAACTCGCCGATAAGAAAGGCTACACTGGTGCTGCTGCAAGCATGCTCGCCTCTATCAATGCGGACAAGTTGATTGCAGATGCAGGTGCAAACGCGGAACTTGTAGACAAGTTGGTCACCTCTCTGAGCAAACATGGTTCAGTTGCACTGCCCGGTGGAACAGAGTCACTCAGCGGCTCAAATGGATTGAACTTGGCCATCGCAACCTTGCTCATCAACGAAGTTGCCGGCAACATTGGCACCTCTGTAGTCTACGGTCCACACACTGAGTTTGAATTCTCAGCATCTTCGCAAGACGTTTTGAATGCAGTCCAAGGTGCGAAAGGTGGAACGCTATTTATTGACGGTGTTGATCTTGGATACGTGTTCTCAGAAAAATCAGGAATGAAACAAGCTTTGGCTAGCGTTCAGAACCTTATCGTATTCTCCAACGAGAAAAACGATGGTGTCGTAGACAATGCACTGGTGCTTCCAGTGGGAACCAGTCTTGAAAAGTGGGGAGACGCAGAGGCCACCGTAGGCATCCACAGCATTTCACAAGCCGCAATGAAGCCGGTGAACGGAAATGTCATCATGTCCGCTGAAGACATTTTGCTTTCAGTTGCAGCAAACAAAGGTCTCAAAGCCGCAGTCGCAATGCCTGTTCCTACTGATGAAGCTGTGGATGAGGTTGTTGAAGACGCGACGTCAACTCAAACTACTGAAGGTGATTCTGAAACACCTGAACAACCCGTCGTCGCAGCGGCTCCAACACCAGGCTTGGATGCTGGTACTTTCTTTGACTACTTGAAATCATGGTGGGAAGCCACTGTTTATCCAAAGTACAAGTCCAACGGTGGAAACAAACTGTTCCGCCAATTTTGGATGGAAACATTGAAAAGTGGTGTGTTCAACGCAAACGTTGCAACCATCACACCATCATGGGCACTATCTGCTCTACCGAAAATTGCCGCTGGTGTTTTCGAAGGGTCTGGAGAGTACGATCTTGTACTATTCCCACATCCTTACACTGGAATGGGTCGTCATTCTAACAAACCGTGGGCTCGTGAAATCCCTGATCCAATCACCAACTTCAGTTGGGGGACGTGGATTGAAGTTCATCCATCCACCGCAGAAAAACTGGGTTTGAAGAAAAACAAAGGTGTAACGCTGACAACGGCAAATGGCAGCATCAATGTTGGATGGTATGGAGTTCCCGGTGTTCGTCCAGACACAATCGGTTTGGTTGTGGGTGGTGGTAAAGCGACCTCTGGTCGATACGCAGAGATTGGTGAAAATCCAATTTCCATCATCAACCACGGCTTTGACGGTGCTGGAAACTTGACGTTCAGTGGCACCAAGGCCAGTGTTGCAGCAAATGACGAACGCAATGAACCTTCTCCACAAAATGACCTTGTAAAAAGTGACACGCTGACCACAAATGGACGCTATGTCAACTTTACAACCAGTATGGTTGACTTCAAAGATGCCAAACTGACAGGTGCAGGGTCTACAGTACCTGAGCACCACCTTCCAGAAACGTCAATGGCGATGCGTTCGCGCAAGACAACCAACCGTTTCGATCCTGAAGGCACGTCAGGAATGGCTAAACTGACAGATATGTACCCAGAACCAGAGCACCCAACCTACCGCTTTGCGATGGCCATTGATCTCAACAAATGCAATGGTTGCAACGCGTGTGCCGCTGCTTGTTATGCAGAGAACAACGTCGCTGTTGTTGGGCCAGAACAAGTTCGTTTGGGTCGCAACATGGGATGGATTCGCATGTCTCGTTACTGGGAAGGTACCGATGTACAAGAAACTGGTAAGGCGGATGTTCGTTTCCAACCAGTCATGTGTCAGCACTGCTCTCATGCACCTTGTGAAGGTGTTTGTCCAGTATTGGCGACCTACCACAACTTGGACGGTCTCAATGCAATGATTTACAATCGTTGTGTGGGTACTCGCTACTGTGCAAACAACTGCCCATACTCTGCGCGTCGTTTCAACTTCCACTCTTTCCGCTGGCCAGAATCATTCAATTTGATGTTGAACCCAAATGTGCTGGTTCGCGAAATGGGTGTAATGGAGAAATGTACTTTCTGTATTCAGCGAATCCGAGAGTTCAAGGATGAGTGGCGTGATCAACGTGAGTTCAAACAAGGGGTGGCATCTACGGGTGACTACTCGAAGATCACAGCTTGTGCCTCGGCTTGTCCTTCCGATGCCATTACGTTCGGAAACTTGAAAGACAAAGAAAGCACTGTTGCCAAGCAGTTTGAAGACCGCCGTGCATTCAAAATGTTGAACGAACTCAATACCAAGCCTGGTGTTGCCTACTTGACCCGCATTGTTCATGCAGATGAAACCTTCCTTCATCATGGTGGACATGGTTCGGATCACGGTGATGGACACGGTCATGACGACGGTCATGGACATGGTGACGCACATGGTCACGATGACCACAACGGTGGCTCGCACTAATCTCTTTTACTGAATCTCACTCTTCTATTGGAAAACTAGGAGTTTATCGTGGCAAACTCGAATGAAGCAAAGCTGACTTATTCAAAAGTCACCGAAGACATTCTTCGCCCAATGTTCAAATCCTCCGCCGGTTACTTTGCCCTGTTGGGCTTGGCGGTGGCCATCATGACATACGGTGGATATTGCTGGTACTTCCAGCTGACTCGTGGTCTTGGTGCCGCAGGGTATCAACCACCAGTATTCTGGGGGGTGTACATTACCACCTTCGTATTTTGGGTGGGTATTGGTCACGCAGGGACATTGATTTCTGCTGTGTTGTTCCTCTTCCGGTCAAAATGGAGAACCGGTGTTTACCGTGCTTCTGAAGCCATGACCATTTTCGCGGTTATGACGGCAGCACTGTTCCCCGCTATCCACGTTGGTCGCGCCTGGAATGCATACTGGTTGTTCCCTTATCCCAACCAACGTCAGTTGTGGCAAAACTTTAAGTCTCCTTTGATGTGGGACGTATTTGCTGTTTCAACATACTTCTCTGTATCCACCATTTTCTTCTACATTGGTTTGATTCCGGACATCGCTTCGGTTCGTGATCGCACTCGTGGTGCTGTTCACCAGATCTACAAAGCGATGGCTGTTGGATGGCGTGGAACGGATCGTCAATGGCGTCACTACATGGCTGCTTACGGCTTCTTCGCTGCGTTTGCAACACCACTTGTACTCTCCGTACACTCTGTGGTATCTTGGGACTTCGCGATGGCTCAAACCATGGGTTGGCACTCTACGCTTTTCCCACCATACTTCGTAGCCGGTGCAATCTTCTCTGGATGTGCGATGGTAATCACACTGATGCTTCCATTGTCTGCCATGTTCGGTTGGGACATCGGTCCAGATGGAAAACGCGTCACCCACGAGCACGACAAACATGCACAAGATGTATACATTGGTGTTTGGCACTTGGAGTCTTTGGCCAAAATGTGCTTGTTGACGGGTGGTATTTTGACTTATGCTTACGGTGTTGAGCACTACATCGCATGGTATTCAGACAATCCATACGAATGGGGCATCTTCGAGTATCGCCTCTTCGGTGAGTACGACTGGGTCTTCATGATGATGGTATTCTGTAACTGTATTGCACCTTTGGTTTGGTGGAAGAAGTCATGGCGACGCAACTACACAATCTTGTTCGTCATCTCCATCTTCATCAACATTGGTATGTGGTTTGAACGATACAACATTATCGCTTCCGCTTTGGCTCACCAGTACGACCCAGCAGCTTGGACATTGTACAATCCAAACTGGGTAGAATGGGGCATTATGGCAGGTTCTTTCGGGTGGTTCTTCGTATGGTTCCTTCTGTTCATCCGCGTCATGCCCTCTGTAGCCATCGCTGAAATCAAAGAATTGGTACGTCCCCCATTGAAATCTGACGAGGAGGCAGCATGAGCGCGCCCTTTTACGAAAGCACAGCCCAAAACGGTACTGTGAAAGGTGTTTTCGAACACTTGGACTCATTGGTCAACGCCATTGACAAGTTGGAGAAGAACGGCATCAAAGACTATATGGTGATGTCTCCCCTTCCTCGACACGATTTGGAAGAAGCCATTTACAAAGGAAAGCCCAGTCCTGTTCGCTGGTTTACCATGACCGGTGCCATCTTCGGTGGAACGATGGGGTTCTCTCTGGCTTCGATCACCCACTTGAACTGGCCGATGATCATTCCTGCAGGGAAGCCATTGGTTTCCATCCCTGCGTTCATTGTGATCACGTTTGAATCCACAGTATTGTGGGGTTGCTTGTTCACGTTGCTCGGTATGGTGTTGTTGACCCGTCTTCACACCGCTGGGAAACTTCAAGTAGAGGTCTGTGATCCTCGATTTTCAGACGACAAGTTTGGCTTGGTCATCAATGACTTGCCGAGAAACCGTGCAGACGATGCATCCAAGATCATGAATGATGAAGGTGCAATGGAAGTGGTGAACGGTTGGTCAATTGAGCGAGAACCTGTTCAAGATCGCGTATTTGACGAGAACTCACCAGAGTCAATGGTAGAACCGGATGAGCCAGACACAAGTTTGCTTGCCAAACTGACAATCGCGGTCACCATCTTTGTGATTGCTTCGTTCTTGGGTGTAAAGATGCTGCATCAATACACAGTTGCCGACACACTTCAAGAAAACAACTACAACTACAAGAGCGGTGCTGTCGCTCCATCCTATCGTACAGTAAAGTAAGGCGGAGGAAAAGACATGACACAATCTATGAAAAAGACACTTGGCGCAACGGCCTTATTCTTTGGCTTGACCACAATGGCTGGTGCTTTCCCTTGGGACATCGACATGGTAGACTCTTTGTTTATCCGTGGCTACGAAGCCCCAATGGCAGAACTTGAAGAAGAAGTTGTCACCAGCAAGCACCGTCCAAACGGTTTGGAACACATGGACCCTGCGCAAGTTGAAGCAGACTGGAAAGCCACTGGTGGTGTCATCACCATCATGCAAGCGGCTCCGGGAGCAGCGTTGGAAGACCCATTCAAAGGGGAAGAAAAGTCTGCATACGTTTTGGAAACCGGTGAAGTTGCCTTCCGTACCTATTGCCAGACTTGCCATGGAATCAAAGGGACGGGTAAAACCCTCTCTGAAGACACATGGCCATTGCAACAAACAGGTCGTTTTGTGGGAATTCCCAACATTCACATGCTTGATGGAGCCAAAATTGGAGCCTATGGCGCTGGTGCAATGAAATCTCACAATGAATTGTACTTGTTGATCCGAAATGGTCGTGGAAAAATGCCTGCTTACGGACATGCGATGTCTGATGAAGAAATTTGGGCAGCCATCCACTACATCAAAGACCTTCCTGGCAAAAACTTCGTCGATTAATTCACTTTATTTTTATCGTTCTTTTGGAGATTCACTATGAGTCATGCTCCTGATTATACTCCGGTTTACCAATCGGTTGCAGATCGAAAGCCCAACAACAATCTGAGAAACATCTGTTTTGGATTGATGGCGGTTGGTGTTGCTGCAACAGCTTATGGATTGTTCACCCCCGGACACGATGTAAACTTTGGTGCTCACGAGAACACACTGCGTGTTCAAGGCTCCTTCATTCAAAACTTCATGTACTTCAATGGTGCAGCCCAAGGTGGTTTCTTGATGACCGTGATTGGCGTCACCACATATGCGCGCTGGACCCGTCGCTTCAAGCGAGTGGCCGAAGGATTGGCACAGTTCCTTCCTGTTTCATATGGATTGTTGCTTGCATTCCTCGCACTTGGTGGCATTGAAGTCTTTCCATGGCACCACCAAGGCCATGATGGATTGGCAGCCGCTGGTGCACATCACAAAGCCACCTATTTTGACACAGGATTCTTCTGGGCGCGTCAGATTGTGGGCTTGGGATTGATGACGTTCCTCTCATTGCACTTCTGTAAAATTGGTCGTCGTGCAGATTTGGGTGTCGCCAAAGGGGCCATGGAGAAAATGGGACTGACCGCTCCAGAGTCTTGGAACA
>CBFICN010000047.1:0-20572 GCA_965661045.1 uncultured Myxococcota bacterium | reverse complement strand
CCAGTCTCTCCGTCGCTTGGTACTGTCCGTATCAAAGATGGTGCTGTTCGATCGGCTTCTTTTTTCCACGGCATGACCACCGATGCGATCCCTTCATCCGGTTCATCATCAACGCTGAGCACGGCGATGTTGCCATAGGGCGTAATGGTGTCCAAGTCGCCCGGCAAGTATCCTCGACCGATTTCTTGAATGTTGTTCAAATCTGTGAGGTCGAAGACGGCAGCCCAGTGAGAGTCTCCTACAAATCCGTAGCCTTGGTGGTAATATGCGTATCCTCCATTGCCCCCTTCCGTTTTGTAAGATCCCGCATAGGATGGATTGCTGGGGTCAGAGATGTCCATCAGCATGATGCCACCCCCACTCTCCTTGCGCGCGAAGACACCCCAATTGCCCACCATGCCTGAGTGATACGCATCTCTGGGGGTTCCCTCCTCATCGGTCACAAAGAACCGTCCACCCCCAATGGGTTGGGGACTGACGGGATTGGAAATGTCCAGAATCTCTGCTTCAGAGCCTTCAGCGGCACCCACAAACAGTTGGTTGCCCATCGCGTAAATGGAAGCTGCACGCAGTGGTGGGTCAAATTCGTATTGTGTTTCCAGTATCGGGTTGTAGGGGTCTTCGGCATTGACAACAAAGAATCCATTGTCGGCAGCAGCAATGTACACATAGGGATACTGCCAAAAGAGCGACAAGACGACCCGTGTATAGGAGTCGGGATAAAATACCCCATCGATTTGCATGTAATTGATCATTTCGGGCGTTTCGAGGCTTTGGAGATCCCAAAACTGAATCCCCAAAATGCCTGTTGTGACCGCATATTGCTCAGTTTCCGACAAATACTGTGTTCCAATGGCGTGGCTTTCCCGCATGCGTTCGTGGAATCCCTCGCCGACTTTGTTGGGGTTGCATGGATCGCTCATGTCAAAGAAACTCATGCCACCTTGTCCCCACTCCGGTGCCCACGGCATGATCATGTGGCCTCGGTATCCCACCACCAAGTTGTGATGGAGAAAGTCTTCTTCTCCTCCATAGAGAGGCGCGCAATTGACAAAGAGTTCATCATCCGAAAAGTCGACTTGAGGGCCCCCAGGTCCACGCAATTCGGGCATGGATTCAGCCGGTGGAAATGTGAAGGGTTCGGCAGTGTCTTTGCTGGGCTCTGTACAAGACAGCATGAAGGCAAGTGTAAACATGATTTTCCTCTGTGGTGTTGTGAATATTGTATCCCTGAATCGGTTGGTCGGCACTTGATTTGAGATGTGCTATAGTACGATTCATTCATCTAGAGGTGTGTATGTTGATGTTGCTATTGTGGGCCTGTGGCTCTTCAGAACCCAGTTCGACCGATAAAACTGTTGAGGCCACCAATGCGGTGGAGTCAGTGTCCGGAACTGAGAATACAGCATCACAAGAGTCCAAAGCCTCAGACATTACATTGGCTGGTACAGTTGCGTACACCGGAACTGCACACGGATCGATAGAGGTAGAGGTGCTCGACAACTCAACGGGAGAGCCAAGACTGATCGCAAATCAGTCTCTGGAGTCGGTTGGTGATTTTTCCGTGACCTTGCCCAGTCAATCCACAGGTTTGACTGTGATGGCTTATGTGGACCTCACCGGAGACCGCATCAGCGACGATGATCCAAGAGGGTATCTGTTGCTTGAAGCCCCTGTGAAAAGTGTGGACAATTTGACGGTGGAAATCTTGAAGCCAGAAGCCCTCAAGAAAGCCAAACAAGAACAGGGCACCCATACAAATGCCAACCCAGAAACGCCAAAGAGTCCCTGATCGAACCTGTACTCAAACCTGTGTTCCAATCTCTACTTTTTTGAAGTTTGTAAGGGATTGTTTTGACAGCACTTCGCTTCTACAATTACATTGGATTGTTGTTCGTTCTAATTTTTTGATCTCCTTTTCTGGAAACTCGTATGATTGCTCTCCTGTTGACCCTCGCTTGCTTTGACAAAGACACCGACACTGCTGCCACGGCGACTGAACCGGCAACAGAAGACACTACCAACGCGGTGGATGATCTGTCTTGGGTCAATCCAGATGACTTGCCCGCTGCGAGCAATGCCTGTCGTGAACCCATTCGTGTACTCGTTGAGGATGTGGTGGATGGAGATACCTTTGTGGCCCAAAGCGAAGAAGGTGAAGAACGGGTGCGCATCATTGGGGTCGATACACCAGAAACATCCTCTGGGGACTGTTATGCCCAAGAGGCCAAAAGTTTTTTGATCAACACCATTTTTGGTCGCCACGTCTGGCTTTCCTTTGATGGCAATTGCTACGATACATTTGGACGAACCCTCGCCTATGTCCACCTTGGCACCAACGAGCAAGATTTCGTAGAACGCCAGATTTTGTTGGGTGGCTATGCCAAAGCCTTCCCATTCGACGACACGGACACCTTTGAAGACCTGTTTGCCCAAGATGAAGCCACAGCCCGCGAAAACGGTGCTGGGGGGTGGGGGGCATGCTCCTGGTGATTAAAAGTTGATTGGCGGTGCTGTATTCTTCGGCTTCCCTTGTTTATAAAAGTTCGGGTACGGAAGTACACCTCACTTTTATATCCTTCGGGCATCCTTTGAATCCATCATCCGCTCTCAACTTTGAAATTGGGCTGATTTGTATGTTGGGAGTTTGTGGGGCTTGAGAGATTGTTGGTGACTTGGCTGCTGTTTAGGGTGTCGGCAGTTGGGCTGATTTAGTGTTTTGTTTCTGTAACTTGTATGTCTGCTAGTCATTTGGCAGTTGGGTGATTTTAGCAGTTTGTTTTTGTATGGCGAAGAGTGCTATTCTTCGGGGGTTCTTTGAGTCCACCATCCGCTCTCAACTGTGGAAGTGTATCGGTGTGGTTTGATGAATTATATGTTGGGATGTCTTCGAGAACTTGAGTGTTGATTGGTGTTTCGATTGTTATCCCGATAGATTCTAGACCATCATTCATCATGTTGATCATTGCACTTTGCGACAGTTGAACCACTCAAAGAACATCCAAAGAGCCAGCCCCCTGACGAACGAGAATGATGTCTTCTCCAGTGAGATCCAGAACAGTTGTCTCCGTACCGGGCAAGTCTTCTCCCAAGTCGACAACCATGTCCAGCATATGCTCATACTGTTCGAGTACTTGATAGCCCATGGTGCAGGGTTGGCCATCGTCCATCATTGATACAGAGGTGGCCACCAGTGGTTCTCCATGGTGGGCGATGATGTCCAATATCAGCTGTTCATTGGGGATGCGCACGCCGACAGTTTGGCGCTTTTCCCCCAGTCGCTTACAAAGTTGTCTGGTACTATTTAATATAACGGTAAATGGACCGGGGAATATTCGATGAAGGGTACGGTAATTTTGGTTACCAACAGACCCCACTTGAGAGATCATGGAGATTTCATTGCAAATCAAAGAAAAAGGTCTGTCATCTGGATGATGTGGGTTTAATCTTCGCAACTTCTCGATGCCCTTTTTGGATTTGTAATTGCAACAAAAAGCCCAACTGGTTCCCATTGGCAAGGCGACAACACCATGGCTGTGTAGGACGTGATCAATCTTTGCCAAGTGCTTTGGATTGCTGGGGTTGATGAATGTGTACAAATGCTCTGACATGGGGGGTATCCATTTTTAGAAAGAAGATAAGAGAACACAAAACAATCGTGAAAGCAACATCAAAAATTACTTCAATACAAAATGAAGCATGTCAAAAAATGACCAGATCAATAGACTCAAAATATAGAAGACACCAAAACATGATATGTTTGATTGATGATTTCGAGAAGTGCAATCAAAACTGAATGTTTGATTGTTAGTTTATTGTATTTAATCTCGATGTTTGCGAGTTTATAGACGTATAAACAGCAAGCGTCTCAATGGAGAGAAGATGTTCGCTATTACACAGCAAGATGAGTTTTTGGCCAAAAAAGGCGTTTTTACATTGGAGTACATTCAAAAGGCTTATGAAGAACAGTCACCGTCACTGGCAGAGTTGATTTGCAAACTCGTTCATTTGGATCCTGCCCCTCGTGAAATGTTTATTCAGTCCAACCGTGGTGGTTCTACTTTTGATAAGATACATGCACAGCTGGAAGTAAAGGTAGCAGAACAGAGAACGATTTTACGAAATGACCCCAAGGCAAAGACAAAAGAAGGGATAATTTCGCGTCTTTACTCTGCTCCATACATCTGGCGTGGTCACGAAAATGTGTGGCGTCATTTGACATCTGACACGATGCAGGGATTACTGCCAGAGCGTGTTGGTCTTCATGAGCTCATCATGCAACTGTGGAATGACAACAGTGCGTATGCGCGCGAGCAGCTCCTTGATGTGTTGCGATTTGTTCACTTGAGTTACGGTGCTTGGAAGGCTGTTAAAACCATCTTTAAGGAAGCCGAAGTTCGTATGGATTGGGAGGTCTATGCAATTTTGGATGGACGTTTTGACACCGCAAGTACATGGTACAGTTGCTCTCGACCAAAGTACATTCGAGTCTCCGAAGCCGATCAAGCGGCAAAAGAAGCAGAGATGGCTGTCATTCGAGAACAAGAAGAACGCCAAGAGATCCTTGAAGCGCGTTTGGAAGAATGCGAGGATGACACTGAGATTGCCGAAATCGAGTCAGAACTCGAGGCACTGGAAGCTTCTTTGAATACGGCTTACGAAAATCGCACACTGGAGCCTCGAGTTCAAGATTGGGACTACTTGATGACAGAGGTAGAGCCAGACTCATATGGGGACTATCATTATTCTGATGGCGAAGAACGTAGACCAGATGCGTCCGCCAAAACAATTGCAT
Source organism: uncultured Myxococcota bacterium (assembly GCA_965661045.1). Taxonomy (GTDB): domain Bacteria; phylum Myxococcota_A; class UBA796; order UBA796; family UBA796; genus CAJWHX01. The sequence continues at coordinate 15,777 of CBFICN010000047.1, read as the reverse complement.
ATCTGTCTCGTCGTGCTTGTAGAACAATGCGCATGCTCGCCAAAGACTTTCCGGAAGCATTCACCAGTGCCGCGGCAGAAATGTTGATATGTGGTTATTCGAGTGCGGCTGAGTATAGTACGGATCAAGAAACTCTGTGGAAACAGGATCAGCGTTCTTTGATGAGGGTCGTTGAGCAAAGTCGAAACGAAGACAGTGTGAGTTGGGCATATGATTTTCTGAAAGAGCACTTCCGCAAGGAGATGAAGGAGGTTTCTGGAGAGTGGCTCTATCGTGTATCTCGGTCAAAATATGACTTCACGCATCGTTTGGCACTCGATTATCTTCAAAATGTAACGGGTGTTGAGAAGGGCAACTTCGAAGGAAAAGGCTATCACAAAACCATCATTGGATTTCTGGGTTTTGGTATGGTGGAACACTCGGACGAGGCAATCCATTTCGCTTGTGAATATCTCACGATGATGGGCGCCGATCCAAAGAACGCAAATTGGATAGCGGATGAACTTCCACTGGAACACGTTGCTCGTTTGATGCGTTCAGACAACTTGAGTATGCGCAATTTGGGAATGAGCCTCATTCAAGGTACAGAGGGGACTTCTGTTTATGATGAGCGTTTAAAAGACAAAGCGTTTGGTCTGCACTTTTTCACGGTGCTTTTGAACGACAATCAAACGTCTGACTTTGCCCAAAAGCAGATTCGTACTCGCTACAACAGTCTTTCACCAGCTTGGTATGTTGCACAGTTGACCAGCTCTGAATGGCGCGCAAGAAACTTTGCTGAGAAAATGTTGAAAGACGACACCATGGTAGCGGCTGATGGCGATTGGGCGGACTTCTGTATCCAGCTCCTTTCGAAAGTCCACGACCCAGGATCTATCTTCTCCTATGCATGGCAATGGTTAAACAAGGTGGATGCCAACAAGAATAAACTCATCAATGATAGAAGCCGAATCTCCATCGAGTTCCTGCGCTCTCTATTTGTTCATCCAAACTATAAAGTACGAGGCTATGCTCTTACCTTGGTGAATGAAAAGGTGTGTACACCAGCTGAACTCGGCGTCGAGTTTCTCAAGTCTCTTTCGACAACGAGAGAGCACAGGGCACAGCTGGACAGAGAAAACCCATGGACTGAATATTTGGGTGATCACATGTATCCTGTGCTCGTAGAGTATCTAAAAGAAAATATTGATAGTGTATATGACGATCGTATTGGCTCGGAAATTAGAACCTGGCTCGTGAATGAGTGTACACTCGCTGACTTAGGTCTGGAATGGACTTTTGAGCGCGTTGGTTGGTTTGCAACTCAGTACAGCTTTGTTCGCGAAATTTTCAAGAGAGATGTTACGCTTGAAGAGGTATCTACGTTACTTCCGCCGTTGAGTAAAGCAGAATTTCAATCTGAAAGCACTATTGTGAATGGTGCTCGTCAAATTGCCTGGTATGTATACAACAAATGCTTGGATGCGTCGTCGCCAAAAGCAAACTTTTACAAGTCTCTGTTGATGGAGCGTAATCCTCGATATCGTGCACACAAACGTCTTCCCGAGATGACGGCCACTCAGGTATGGCCTCAGGAAACTTTCGATTTTGCATGGTTTAAGCGCTGGGCAACCAGTAAGCGTGAACCCATTCGTGCGTATGCGATCGAACTGTCTAGGTATGAAATGGCACACTGGATTGAAAGTGGACATGTGGGCTTCAAAGGTCTGCGTCCATTCTTCTCAGGGGACTTTGATGTGCAGTCTGCAGTTGTGAAGGCGATTTACAAGCCTGTCCAACCGGTCAATAACAGTCGTATTGATGTGCGTTTGCCTTCCTTTAAACCGAGCGAGTTGTATACGTACTGTTTTACTGACAACGATAGAGAGGTCAACTTTGCCTTGCAATTAATTATGGATTATCCAGGATTGTTTGGCAAGCCAGATGATTTACTGTCTCTTTCAGACTCAAAAAATGCTCGAGTTCGTCAGACTGTCATCATGGTCATGTGGTCTCTCTATAAGGTGCCGACGACGACTCCGGGCTGGCGTCCATTCCCGTACAGCGTTGTGCCATTCAATCCCTCTCGTGCCATTGATCCAATTCGTGAAGTTGGTGTGGATCCAAATACTCTTTCCGGTAAAGCAGCAGGGTTCAACAAGTCAAAATGGTTTGTTGGTGTTGGTAGCAAAGAAGGTGCTCTAGTTTCGGACACTAGAATCAGCGAAGATGCCAAGTTTGATTTGCATGAGTTCTTACGTAGAATCCTATACACATTGCCTCGCTCACCAGAGGGCGTGACGGCTGAAGAAGCTGCTCGTGCAGTTCAGCAGGCTCGTCAGATGGGTACGTCTACGAAAAGGAAAACCCTGCTTCATGCCTCTTGGAAAAACAAAAAAACATTGGTTGCTGCCATTCGTGACTTGGCCATTCGAGTTCCCAGTGCCGATGAGCGTCGGTCAATGACAGAAGCTGAACTAGCAGAATTTTATACAGAGCAAAAAGAGTTTGCACAGTTTGTCCTTCCTGTTCTAGAAGAGTTCAAATCTGTCCGCAGTAAGATGCTTCACAATGCCTGCTTAACGGCGTTGTTCCAAATCAAAGCCAAGCATCAGCTTTAATCATTCAAGTATATATCGACATCAACATTAGTTTAAATTCATCCGTTGGAGAAAGACATGCCTTCATTCTCGGCTCCTTTTTATGGTAAAATCAATCGCCTGAGCGTAAACCCCAGTGACAACTCATTGTGGGTATTGACTGCTCATCCCATGGGGCGCGCTATCGCTCCCACTAGACTTGATGTTCAAGCAGTATTGAGTGGTTCTACAACTCTTGATTCAACAACACATGTGCCTGTGTCTGGTGTAGGTGTGGATATTTTGGGTCACCATACCGGTCTCTATATTGCAGCTGCAGATGGAAAAGTACATCGCTTAAATGACAATGGAGATGCCTTTGTAGAAGTATTTGATTGCGGGGAGGACTTTGGACTCCAAGGCTTCGCTTCTTTTTCAGATGGGAAGTCGGAATATCCAGCACTTGAGGCAGATGGCTCTATAGTATTCAACGCCTCGCAGAATCGCAAGTTGGTTTTGGTAGGTTCTTCATCTGCACAAGTTATCGATGTGGCAGAAAGTGGTTCTTTTGAAATGGGTACCATCCTGAGCAGTTCTTCTTCAGGAACGATCACCGCGTGGGATGCCAGTACCGTTTTTGGAAAGGATGGTTATCAAACTCACCACTGTGCTTTTGGATGGTCTTCAGGTGCCGTAACAGCGTATTTTACTGATGATAATTCCAATACGTTCAACGCAATTTCGTTGATGCACGCTAGTGAAGTCGCTATTACCGCAGAATCGCCACTCCATGAAGGAAAAGTGAACGCGGTCCTCTATGTCGAAGAAGTGGATGCAAAAGGTCGAAACAAGCGATATCTCGTATCGGCAGGTCTCGATGGAAAGTTGTTCCAGACATCACTATTAGAAGGGATAGCCATTCCAAGAACAAATCACCATGGTGGTCAAATCACTGGTTTTGTAGCGGGGGCGTTTGCAGATGGAGATGGCGCTTACCGCGGTTTGAAGTTTGGTCGCTTTTATACCCTCAGCAATGATGGCACTGTTAAGGCTTTTTTAAATGAGTACATTAATGAACAGGCCGCTACGTACAAGGCCAGTACAAAGATGTTGTTTGGAACGTTGATGATGCTCAGCGTCCAGCACACATCTGGAGTATACTCAAAAGGTGACTACTTGGGAACCAAGCTTCCAACCCCACACTTGATTCTCTCCAATGGATCAGAGATACGACTGGTGGCAGTGGAGACCACTGACAAAAAGGATGTCGAGCAAATTAGTGACTTGCGTCAAAATGGTCGCATGTCAGAAACTGCACGAGCCACCTTCACGCACGGTCAACATTTCGTGAATGAGATGGGCTGGCATGACAATGCAAAGGTCCGCCAACAGAGTTTGGCCCGTTTTAAAGATTGGGATGCAGAATGGTTGATGGACAGTCTTAAGAGCATTGCTTCTGAAAACAGCTTTCCAATCGGCTACAGAGAAGGGGCGATCAATGCACTCAAAGACTCTTCGCATCCACGGCGCATTGTGCTGTTGGAAGAAATGCTTCGAAGATGGGGCAATACAGAGTCTACACAAGAACTCGCGTACAATGCGTTAAAGGGTATCTTTACCGAGTCTCTTCGTCCGCAAACGCTGGTTTTAGAAAATGGTTCAGACAATTCTAAACTTGTTGTTATCGGAGATCTGGCTGACGTAGCACGAGGCAACGGTTCACTTCGACGAGAGGCCCTGCAAATCCTCCAAGGATTGGTGAAAAATCGCAATTATGATCTGGCGTTGCGTGCATACGATCACATCTGCGGAGAGGGTGACTTAGACGCTGCGATGCCAAGTGTAGAAGGTGTTCTGTTTGGTATTTTCTCCAATCAGACTGCCATTCGAAACAAAATGGCTCATAGACTCGCAGAGCGAGGCTTGATGCATCAGTTTGAAACTGCGTTGATTCTTCGACGCTTGCTTGAATCAAATGATGAAATGGTTCGTGAGCGCGCTATTGATGTCAGTTTGCTTCGAGCTTCCAAGGTCGGAACTGTGCTTCGTTTTGGGGACGAAAGCCTGCACTCTCGTTTGTATGTACTCGAGAACGGTGCTTTTAAATCAACAGATGATCAGGAAGCCCTTTTGAGAGCAGCATTGCCAAGTGCAGAAGAAGTCAATGAGCTTCGAAAACTGTTTCGAGAAGAGGATGCTTCTGTTCTTGCTGATTTGGATGTGTTGGTTGAATTTTCCAGCAGCACACAAGATGATGTGAGCGTTTATGCGTTACAGGCCAGAGCCAGTTTTGGCTTTGAGTCTGCGACTCAGGGATTGCTGAAGCTTAGTAATTCGCGTAATCAAAAGGTGATGCGTCAAGCAGTTGTTGGACTTGGGTATATGGTGCATTTGGATGATGCCCACACTCGCATTTGCGGCATCACATTAAACAGAAACACCCCATTGGAAATTGGCTGCGTTTCTATTTACCATGCGATCAAAGGCTACGAAGAACGCAATCAGAATTCTGTCCTGAATATTTTGCAAAAGGTGCTGGATGGTGGCAATCCCAAGCTTCGCGAAACGGCCATTACGATAGGACAGGCTCTATTGAATGATGTTGTTCCAACGTTGCGTGCCGAAACGCAACAGGATCAAGCTGAAGAACAAGGTTCTACAGAAGAAGAATTGAAAACTCAGGCAAAAGAAATCAAAGCCATTGAGAAAGAGATACGCGATACCAATGAGATGCTATCCCTTGCTAAGCAGCTGAAAAACGTAAAGATGACAGATACGGCTTTGGCTACGTTGAAGGATTTGAACAAACGTAAGGAAGAACTGACCGGTGTGACAAAAGACGAAAAACATCTGCAAGATGAATTGTCATCTTTTACAACTTTCTTTAAGCAGGCTGTACGAGAAGAAACATTGCATCTCAATGTGCGTAAGGAAGTCTATAAGAGTTTCTGGATGCACAATCTTGAGACGCCTCTTCTATCGACAAATAAAACAGAAACACTCAAACTCCTGCTCAATCTGAGAGATAGAGTCTTGTTCAACAACGCGTTGAAAGACTTGTGCGCACACATTGACGCTGTCGAAGACAGAGAATGGGCATTGGCGCTGTTCAAGCAGCTCATCGATCAAGATATTGTACCAGAGCACCACTCCAATGTGTGGGAGATTTGGACCACCGTAGCCGATTTTGCAGAAGGGAAACTGTTTGAATCCGACGTATTGCGGATTGGATTTGAATGTAGTGCGCCATGTAACTGTAGAAAGTATCACAATGGCAGCCATTCTATCTGTGAAATGCACAGAATAAGACGAGATGCCTTCTTAAGAGTCTTGTCCGCCTCCGGAGATTGGTTGGCTGGATTCATTCGCGATGCGTTGAACAATGCTGGTAAACGAAATGGGTCTGTAGGGGAGAGTGCAGCAGTACTTGCTGTGAGCGACCGAGCCAAAGAAGCGGTTGCGCGCATGGGTAATCCACCCGAGTTTATTTTATCGATGCTCACGGGAGAAGGTGGTGCACAGAAGACCTTCGCTTGTGAACTCTTGTTGATGTATCCGCGTTTCTATAATGAAAAGATTCAACAGACGGTTTATGATCTGCGTCGAGATGGCATCATCACCGGAATGCTGTGTGATAAGACAGGTTCACATCTGATGACGTTGGATTTGTATGAATACTTCCTCCAGAAAATTATTGATGGTGAACTTCAATACCTGTGTGCAGGCGTCGAGCGCTTTGCTAAGGAAAACAATAAGACCGAGGACTTGGCAAAAGAGCTAGTCAAGAGCGACGACCTTCGTTTGGTTCGCAAAGGCATTCAGTTTGCTGCTGGGACTTCTGAAAAATGGGGTGAGGACGTCATAGAGGATGTCTTGCATTCCGATGATGAACGTGCCAAAATCGCGTACACGGAGAAAATTAGACTTTTGGAACGAGCTGCCTTGCGCGCCAACAATGATGGGTCGTTGAAGGATTTTGTGAGCGATTTTTATGCCAATTCAAGTAGCCATCGACAACTTTGGGTTGTTGAAAGCCTGAGAATCGACAGTGCAGCATCGCAATGGAAGAAAGACTTTCTTGCAGAAATTTGTACGTCATCAAAAGCACAGTCTGTCCTCGAGCGTGCATATCAGGTGTTAAATTCGCTCCAAAGCAATGAGCCATGGGTAGTGACACTTCTCAAAGCAGGATTGAACAGTCGTCATTCAGAGGTTGCCGAGCTGTCTTTTCAAGGGCTTTTGTTTGTCAATAAGCTTCTGGGTCCTGCGGAGGAAAGGGCTTTCTTGACCAAAGTGAGTCGCAACAACAAAGATGATGAACGACAAGAACAGGCGATTGCGGCTGCTTTGACGACAACAGCATCTTGGCGTGTACAGTTCATTTTGGATGCCTTGAACGACACAGACTCGTTTATTCGTGGCTTGATGTGTGAAAAGGTTCGTAGTGTTCCCGGTCTAGATGATCAATTTTTCCAAAACTTGAGAGATAGTGAGCATGAAGAAGTTCGCGAAATGGCGATCCAAGTACTGACTGTACGTGGTCTATACCGACCTACCTCAAAAGCGACGGGGAATCTCAAAGACATCATTTTGGAAGCACCGCCACCGCGTCCAGATGGATGGTATGATTGGTCTACCTGGTATTGGAAGGTCCAGGCCTGGAAAGATCGAAAGATTGATGCCATCATTGCAGCTGGCAAAACACACGATCCTCAGTTTTATCAAGTGTTCTGCAGTTTGCTGTCTAGTTTTGGGTATCGTACAACAATCTCAAATCTGTGGTCACATGCCATGTATGCTACATCATGGCACTATGAGGACTGGTGGGAGTTCATCATTCTTCATACAGGTTGGGTGTTGAAGGACGCTGAAGCCATCGAGTATGCTCAAACTGAAGGTGACAAGCAGGACAGTGCTCGCCTGAGAGTGGCGTGGAATGTGGCAGCGATGCGCTCTGGCCAAAAATCCAATCTCCTTTGGATCAAGCAGCAATACTACGACAACGGATGGAGAAATTACCACAGACGCTACATCAAACGTGAGTATATCTTTGAAGGGTTGTTCGCTGTTGATAGTAGTCTTGGCGTAGATGGAAAAGACGGAGAAGCCTTTGCGATCACGCAAGAATTGATGAATACTGATCGTGGTTTTGTAAATGATATTTTCCGTTTGAACATGCTTCGGTTAACGAAACAGGGTGGTCCTGTTGACTTTATCGGTGTGGGATATACGTCGAGTGATGAGGCGACCAATCTAGAAGCTGTATGCATGCGAGAGCGTCAATACAGCAAAGGTGAACTGTTGAGTGGGGTGGTGTCGTTCTTGAACGAAGCTGTCATTCCAGAGAAAAATCCATATGAGTTGGCCAATGTGGGTGGCGTTTGGTATGATGTAGTTCGTTTGACACTTGAACTTCATATGAAGACCTTTGACAGTAAGAAAGAGGTTGAAGTGGGGTACTGGAAGCAGATTGCACAAATGCTCTCTTGTCAACACCCACAGCTTCGTGCTAGAGCCGTGAATGCGTACTTCCGTCGTCACGTTTATGGTGAGGAAAAAGAGAGATTCAAAGCAGAAGTGGAAAACTTTGCTCGTCAGCTGTCAAGCACGGTGGTGGACGATCGACCGTTGACAAAGGATCGGAAATCACCGACGGCCGTTCAATCTCGAGCAGAGGCCTTTGATGGATACATTGGCTTGATTCGTAAGACAGACTATGGATCAGAATTTCGACGAGATGCACTCACGTACATTACAGAGATGTGTGAACAAGCATCAGAGCCTTCCAAGGTGTTGCCTGTACTGAAAGCCGCCATTACGCTTGATGACTCACAGATTCGTTTCCGAGCGTACAGCATGTTGATTGCCATTCAAAACAGCAAGCATGACCTGGTGAATTTGGACCAGTTAATTCAAATCGGTTTGCGTTCAACAGATTCTCGCTTGAAGCGTATGGCCCTCAGTTTGATTTGGGGTACCGATCAGCTAGAACAAGCAGACAAAGTCGCAAAACTTGAGAGCATCTTGAAAAATGCAAATGATGTATCCGCTCGCTTTGCCTTCGACTTACTCCATGCCTTTGCCGGTCGTCCTGCAGCGTGGGATAAAGCAGATACGGACAAGGATGCAGCATATGCTGAAGCAGAAGCAAAGAAAATGTCTGCAATCGAGGCCATCAATAAGCAAATTGAGTCTGTTCAAGCTCGTTTTGAAGAGTTCAGGGTCAGTAATCGCAAGGGGGCTGAGAACTTAGAGGGTGATGCATTAAAAGAAACGAACGCGCTATTGGCAAAGCGTCGTACAAATATGTATGAAACTGTGGCAAGTTTGCGTGCAGACATTCGTGCTGCGGAAGACCAGTATCGTGCAGAGCTCGCTTCTGCCGAGCAAAGCCATGAAGCTTCAATGGTTGCTCCATTGTCTGCAGAAGATGCGCAAACCTGGTCTGATGCCTGTGCGCGTCGTGATGAACTTGTAGGCATGGCGATTGACGCGTATTTCCCTGCGCTTCGCTTACATGCTGTTGATAGTGGTCTCACAGAGGTCGCTCGCCGTCGTCCATATTTTGAAAAAGAAGATGAGGAATTCACAGGATATTACAATCGATTGCTCTCAATTTTGGAAAAGGCTCTGACGTCTCCATACAGTGATTTGCAACGCCATACTGCTTTGAGCATGGCGAAATACAAGTTCTCTCAAGGATACAAAGTTATTCTTCGCTTGCTTGCTAGTCATGATGCTTCAGACCAAAGTGACGCTATAAGTGCGTTGGTTGAATTGGGTCCAATCGGATTGACGAAGTACACCGACGATGCTGGTGAAGCCCTTCCAAGAACTGCGTTGATTCTTCTTGAGCGTGCAAGCCAGGATGAGTTTGGAACCGTCAATCGTTGGGCAATCTTCAATGCCATTGGTCGATTGCAGGATCGTCACTCGAGTGTTCGTGCACGACTCTTTGAGTACTTGAATCAAGGGACCGATTCACCTGACTACAGCTATGTGTTTGATGCACTGATCAATATTAGTGGTTGTGGCTCTCAAATCCTTCGATACACTGATTGGGCTGATTTGACCCCGTCTGACTACTCGAAACTCCAGAGATACATGTCCCACGAACTAGATTGGGACAAGATAGACTTGGCCAAGTTTGAGACCTTGTATCAAGACGTATACGACGAAGGCTTGCTAGCGGAGATCATGAACAATTTGTTTGAGCGTGCAGACTACAGCAACTTGCCTAGACTGATTTCAATCGCTGAGTTCACCAAAGGATTCGATGTCACGGTCATAGATGGTGAGCGTTCTGAACCGGTTCACAAGGCTCTGAGTCGACTGGCCAAAATGGACAACACACCGATGACTCAAACGGTTCGTACGCGTGCGATTGATACGTTGATAAGACGTTTGGACGGGATATCTCGTTTGAGAACAGAAGCGCAGAATGGTGACATCATTGCAGCGACTCTGGATGGTGTATTGGATAGCAATACATCGGTAATTGATGATCAGGTTCTCAATATAGCCGTGTGTCTGGCAAACAATAAGTACAGCTCAGTATCGAGCAACGTTTTTGAAGTACTGTACAGTGTTGCAACTACTCAAACGGAGTCTGTACACAGACGTACAAAGGCCATGTCAGCACTTGGTCACTTGGGTGATGAACGCGCAGTCCTTGCACTTCTCAACGCTGCGGGGATGGATGCTTACGGTGAGGACCTTGTGTTGGATCCGGATCTTCCATCATTGTCATCTTGGGAGGTTCAGCGCTTGCAAAATGCGGCTGCGGATGGTCTTGGGGGAATGATCTTTGCTCAAGAGTGTGAAGGAATCTACCAACTGCTTAGCAAAATGTCTCGTTCTAGAGACCGTACAGCAAACGATAAGGGGTACAGTGGACTGTCGTACTTCCTTCGATCCGAAAAGTATGCTTTGCAAACAGCGGTTCGTTTTGCTGAAGAGTATCAGAAGGCTGTCAATAGTAACAACAATCACAAGGTGTCTGTTTTTGCCGATCACATGTCTAAGGCATTGACGTCATTGGCTACCGAGTCTCATCCTGACAATGCCGATTTGAGAATTACGCCAGAAACAGAGGCGAAGGTGAAAGAATACATTCTTGCTACGTTCTTTGGCGAAGTCTTTGAATTGGACGGAGAGGCGTTCAATCCACTCAACGTTCAAAAGCGAGTGTTTGAAGAAGACAATGAATCGACATTGGAAGCGGTATACCAAGTGGTTCGTCAATGGGTCCACGGTCCGCATCAGACGCCTGTAGAGGCTGCTGAAGGTGAGGATGTTGAAATGCCAATCGACTTCTCCTATCTTGATGCGTTGTCAGTAGAAGAGCGAACAGTCGCCTTGAAAGCAGAGCGTAAACTCTTTGAGAATGTCAGTGTTGACACTAAATATACCACTGATGTCAGCAAAGTGTTGGCCGAGTATCTCTCACCAACCGAGCTGCTTGAAATGGTGGTGTATGCGCACGGTGAAGAAATGTATGACTCTGATGCATACAATGTCAATACAGTAGATCGCTACTACGTGATGTACAATGCCCTCATGAGTAAGGCAGATACGTTGCTTGTAGATGTCATGAACGGAGTGCGCAAAGACTACACGTTGGACATCAACGGTGACTTGCGAATGCCTGAGTATACAGAATTGGCACAGGACATCTTTGAAACGAATACCACTGCTCTGGAAGCACACATGGATGAGTTCGTGTCTCTAATTCAGTGGCTGAAAGCGAAACTGAATGATGCCGTGGCTCTACGTAGATTTGGGGATACACACATGTCAGAATATCGAGAAGCTCTCTTCGATGTACTCCGTGATTTGCTCAATATTGGTCGTGAACTGCCTACGCATGCTTCTTTGGTCGACGTCCTTGAGGGGTTGCTGGATGTGTGTCATTTGATTGAAGATGAAGAGTGGAAGCACAACTCCTATGAGGACTTGTTTGAAACTTACCTTGAGTATGGTCAGGTCAACTGGGAGCTTGTCGGACGTCACTTGCAAAACTCAGGCCGTCATTTACGGCGCATGGTTGTCTCTTATTTGAATGTGGATACCGCTTCAGACGTTCTTCCAGCAGTCATGTCCTGGATTGAAGATGATACTGCAGCACTTTCCAGGTTGGTGGATGTACTGAGAGACTCTCCCGTAGAACTTCAGAACCAGCTGGTTGCACAGATGAAAGTTGCAGGCCCAGCCAGTGCCATCTTACTGGTGTTGTCTCGGTTGCGAAGTGTCGATGTGTTCAAAGAAATCATCGAGTCTCTACGTGATGAAAAAGGCAACTTGTCTGCAGAGAACGGTGTGCGGATGCCAACGACACCTCGTACTTCAGAAAAAGAACGGACTCCATTGCTCGCTGAAGCTGTGTTCAATAGCTTGGCAGTGATGGCAACCGACAAAGCCGAATACTATTTACGTGATTTGGCTGAAGACACAACGCTCGAGTATGCCGTTCGCCAAGCTGCGGCAAAAGCCGCAAATGTAGCGTATCGTCGACGTGTCCCTCTTCACATTCGACGTGCAGAGCGCTCTTAATTCCATTTTATTCAGTCTATTCATTTCCGTTATTTGAGGTTTTCCATGAGTGAAAGAACCAAGTATTTTCGATACAACGGCTTGTCTCATTTTCAGCAAGAGTCACAAGTACTGCAGTTGTTTACAGACACCAACCGTCCAGTACAAGCTACCATTACCATTCAACCACGTCAGGTTGGAGCCATCCGAGAAGCATTGAATGCACTGATGCTGATTTTGGAACCAGGTTTCATTTATCGTTCCACGACAGGTAAGGGGGAGATCAATTACGATGACCGTGCCGTGAATAAAGCGGAGTCTCGCAATCGCTTCTTCACAACCATCCGTAAAACAGATCCGGCTGCCGTTTTGGGAATGGATCCGACGATATCAATCAGTGCCAAAGGGATTTTGATTGAAGGTTTGGCGTTGAATGCTCAGGATATGGGTTCGGTTTTTATTCCAGTGACAAGCTATAGTGTTGCTGGAGATTTGGTGACGGGTACCAGTACCATTGAGGTTGGACCGGATTTGCAGCAGGGGTTGCTTGAGATTACATCCAAGAGAGATTTGGTGATTCGAATTGGGGATTCTGCAAATGGAGCGGAGGAAGCGTACACAGGTTCTGTTCATAAGGACTTTGTTTATGGGAATCGTTGGAAGCGCGAGATTCTTCAGTTTATGGCAGGTTCTGGAGCAGCAGGGAATGTAGAGGCTAGATTCAGTCGAATTGATCTCTATAATGTGCTTCGCCATTTGCGACTCAACAAAGAAGAGAAGGGTTCAAAGAAGGATCTGCGTTTGATCTTGCTCAAAGGATTGAACCCGGAGATACGATTGGAGCCTTGGAATACACAGGTGGTCAGTCCTGTAGGGCCATTTGACGGTGAGCAAAGTGCGATAGTGAGTTTCTACGATAGAGATAAATTAGTGCGTTTAGAGCCGTTGCTTCCATACATTGACAATGTAGATATTTCGATGCTTGGAGAGGCATTACCGGCATTCTGGAGTCTCAGTTCGGACGCTGTGTCTTATACGTATGGAACGATGGGGTTCAGTGCGTTGAACTGGGCACGCGGTTTGCTGCGAGATCAGATGCTGCGTCGCGATACCGCCAATCCGGAAGGTTATGACGCTACCGTTGAGGTGCTTCGAGCAAACCAGCATGCTACAATAGCAGAGATTGTATCCGCTACCGGTTTGGAAGCGTCAGCAGTACGTCAATCATTGACACGCGCCGTTCAAGTTGGTCAAGCAGCGCCAAATGCTGGGACAAATGGCTATCAATACCGAGAGCTGTTGGTGGATACCAGTATGACTAGCCTGGTGTACGCGGAGATCTTCAAGGGCTATAAGAATGAAAAACTAGCGTATGAGATCGTAGAGCAAGGTCGCGTCGACATGAATGGTAAGATTCATGTTCAACCCAATGGGGCTTTGGACTTTGCACGATTGTATAAGGTCAAGCAAGGATACGACGATAGTACAGTGCAATATAAGTCGGAGACAGTAAAGGTATCTCAAGCAAAAAGCTCTTTTCAAACAGAAGATCCTGTATTTGAACCAAAACTGCAAGTTGGTGCGAATGGCGCTGTCAAAAAACCGGGTTGTACATGCGCATATATGGACGCTGTTGGTAAAGGTGCAATCTGCAGTCACCTTCAAGCATTGTGGATCCAGTACTGTCGTGAGCACATTTTGGGTGAGGTGACAGGAATGAAGTCGTTGGCCCAAAATATTTTGGTCAAAGTGACAGAAGGAGATGCTGCCGGTCACCGCATCAGTATTCGGGGTCGTCGCATTATAGACGAATGGGGGAGCATGGATGAGCTGAATGGTGGAAAACCAGAGCGACGTGTTCGTTTGTATCAGCGTCAAGAAGATGCTTGCACAGCCTTTGTAAACCGAATCGCAGAATTAGAAGAGCAAGGGTTCATCAACGCTGGTTGATGGTACTCGCTCAATAGAAATTATCATTTGAGAGGCAATCATGAGTAAGAAAATGAGTAAAGAGCAGCTGGTCGCGTTGCAGGAAGAAATCGACAAGATGGGCGGGCGTGAAAAGTACATCGTGTCTGAATTAAAGCGGCGTGGGATCAAAATAGAACAGAAAGTGTCATTGATAAAGCTGGTCCAACAAGAAATGATCAATGCACAAAGACTCTTTCCTGGTTCAGATGCAGAGGCGCAGAAACAGCAACGACAGTATGCAGTGAAACGAAAGGCAGAGTATGTCGAGAATCGTAGGCTTGAAGAAGAGGTTCGTTCTGAATTGAAAACCTTAACTTGGGCTGCCTATAAAGCCACGCACATCTCTCATCTGGGAGACGGCATTTATTGGAATGATGTTCTGGAAAGAGACTTCTATGATGCCTACAAAAACGAACAAGAAAATGAGGATAGACGTGTAGACAACGATCTTCCGCAGCTAGACACGGTCGAAGATATCATTGAAGCATTCAAAGAAGTCGTTCCAGATATAGATGTTCCCAAGCTTCGATGGTTCTGTTATCATCGTGATGTAGCAGAGGTGACGCATTATCGCACCTTTGCCATTCCTAAGAAAAGTGGTGGTAAGCGATACATCTCTGCTCCAATGCCACAGATGAAAGCGTTGCAAGAATGGATTCTACGCAACATTTTGGTTCGCATGCCAGTACATGAAGCCGCACATGGGTTTGTTCATGGTCGATCAATCATTACCAATGCACAGGTACACACGAACTCTGAGTTTGTATTGAGTATGGACCTCAAGGACTTTTTCCCGACGCTAACATTTAGACGGGTGAAAGGAATCTTTCGTGCTATGGGATATCTCGAAGGGATATCGACAATTTTGGCCTTAATTTGTACGGAATCACCTCGTCAAGCGACGAAGATCAACGATCCGCAAACAGGAGAAGAGAAGTGGGTTCACGTAGCAGTTGGACCACGATGTTTACCTCAAGGGTCTCCTGCCAGTCCAATGCTAACGAATTTGGCAGCATTACGTTTGGACCGAAGATTGACAGGGTTTGCGCAGAAACATGGTTTGCGCTTTACACGTTATGCCGATGATTTGACAGTATCGGCTCCCAAAGGTGAAACGCATAAGGCGAGTTGGATCCAGAAAGTGGTTACTCAAGTTGTAGAAAATGAAGGTTATCACGTACATCCAACCAAAACAAAGGTTATGGGTCGAGGCGATAGGCAAGAGGTTACAGGATTGGTTGTGAACGAAGATATGGGTGTTCGAGTGCCTTCAGAAATTAAAGACATGTTGCGGGCAGCGGTACACAATCAAGAAAGTGGAAAAGCGTTGTACGAAAATGAGAGTTTACAAACTTTACTCGGGTATGCATCTTTTGTATATTCTGCTCAACCAGAAAAGGGCAAGACCAATATTGAACGTTTGTTGGCACTATTAGACACAGAGTAAACTGATAAGATACATTCGATGAAAAGGTTGGATTATCCAACCTTTTTTTGGTTTTTATATGACATACGAAAAATAGTGTAAAAAAGATTGGTAAAGATGTTGACTATTGGCTTCTTTTCCTGTATATTATTCTTGTATTTCGCTTTAGAATATATTTCTTCGGAAACATATTCCGTGTAGTGCAGCACTACGCGATTCAGTTCTTTTACATCCGTGACAATGAGTATGGCAAAAGTGCTAGACTCTATGTCTAAAAGGCCGCTTGCAAGG
>CBFICN010000046.1:0-20739 GCA_965661045.1 uncultured Myxococcota bacterium | reverse complement strand
CAAATACCGATTTAATTCACGATTGCTGGGGTTGAAGTATTCTCTTGGTATGCCAAACCCTTGTTGCTCCAAGGTGAACGCCAGCAAGTAACTTCCAGATCTGGGTGTGCAGCATATGACGTAGGCAGATGTTAACGTGTGTTGTGGAGCATCGTCTTCGACCACAATTCTTCCTTTGCTCATGGCTAGCCTCACTAAACTGTGTACTTGAATGCACCGTGTTATTTTATCCACAATGGATTGTCAATATGTAAAGGGTCATAGGAAGGTGTGAATGTCAATATGGAGTCTGGTGTTGCTTTTTGCTTGTCATTCCACTCAAGAGGGAGAGCAAGCGACGAGTCGTTGGCAAGATCAAGAGCATTATCTTCAAGCGAGTGCTTTGCCCATACAACAGGCATTGCAAGAATGTATAAAAATTGAAGATCCGGAATTGAATGGTGAATGTGTTTGGTTCGTGACCAAGTCCAATACGGAACGAAATGCGAGGATGCCACAGCCTGAGCGGGTTCGACAGGCTTTCCAGCATTGTGAACAAGCGCCGACAGAAGGGTGGAAAACGGTGTGCAGATTTGATGCCATTGATGTCACTGGTGTGACGGGACAGGTTGCCGATAGCGCTTGTGCTCAAACCGGTGAATTTCAAGAGCGCTGTATGATTCATGCACTACTCAGAGAAGAAGACCAACTCTCTGCCAAATACCCCAAAGGCAAAGAAGTCGCCATGATGAAGTCCATTCAACAACGGATGCAAAATCTGGGCTTGGATCAAGTGAGCAAAGAGCCAATTCATGAAACGTTAACGGCGAGGGTGGTTGCCCGTCGATTTGAGTCTGCGTGGAGAAACAATCGGCAGTACAAATTTTCACAACGTGAGTGCGGTGAGTTACCTGAGGAAATTTGTGTGGACGCCTACCGGATTTCCATCAAGCAAATCGGCAAGGGAAGATTGCCAAAACCGTGTGCGTTGCCGATGTCTACTGTGAATGTTACTGCGGCTGGACTCCCCATTTGGAGCGAAGAACTTCAAGATGGGGTTCAAAAAGCATGGAAAAGTTTGTGTCACGCAACCTTTGGGCCGCAAAAAGCTCCAGACTACGCTTCTTCTCAGCGAGCCAAAAACAAATCGCCCTTCAAGGCTCCCTCAAAGAAGCCACCCCAACCCAAAGGTAGCCCACAGAAAAGATGAACTGGAAAGGTACCGAAGGCCAGTTGTGTGCTTGTATGGTGTAGATGAGTCCAACGGTTGAATACAGACCCAACGCCACTGTGATCCACTGGGTCAATCGCGTTTGTATTGACTGATGCACGCGGTATGTTCTTTGCTTGCTTGACCCATCCTTTGGTGTTCTTTCGAATGTTGTATCTGTACCCCAAAGACCTTGACACACCGCAATAGATTGGGAGGGTGCCAAACCAACCCCGATGACCAAGGCTGTGGTGACTGCGCGCCAATGCCTCCACGAGGTCAACCGCCATTGATTCAAAAATGTTTGCGCTCGTTGGTGAAAAAGCAACAATGCCAAAAAGGAAGACGCAAAGACCAGCAGATCCAATACTCCCCACAAAGATTGAAAGTCCCATCTCAGCCGATGCGTAAAGGGCAACACGATAGAAAGCAGTACAGTCATCCAGTACCCAAGGTTTGCGCAAAAGTGGGCTGTTCCTTCACGTTTGATGGAGAAGGACTCTTGCCTTTTCCACAGTTTGGGCAATATTTTTCTTGCTGTTTGGGTCGTACCTTTTGCCCATCGAAATTGCTGTGCCATCAGAGCAGTCATGCTGTTTGGTATTTCAGCTTTGGCGGACACCAAGGGTGTGTAGACGAATCGCCAACCGTTTAATTGCGCTCGATAAGACAAGTCTAGGTCTTCCGTAATTGTGTCCCAGTGCCATCCACCAGCGTCTTCGATACACGCTCTTTTCCATACGCCAGCAGTGCCGTTGAAATTAAAAAAACATCGTTGTAAATGGCGTCCGCTGTGTTCAATGACAAAGTGACCGTCGAGGACAACTGCGGCTGCCTCGGTCAACAAGGATTCATTTCGATTGAGGTGGTCCCAGCGGCCTTGAACCATCCCGATGGCGTCATCCACTAAATGTGCAGTGAGTTTCAGTAAAAACTCGGGGGCTGGTGTAAAGTCAGCATCAAAAATGGCAATCCAAGTTTCTGTACTGTGTGTCAACCCCTCAGCCAATGCACCGGCTTTGTACCCAATGCGGTCCGTTCGTTGGAGGTGGGAAACCCTATGTGGACCATCGTAGGATCGTATGAATCGTTCGATTAGATTAGATGTTTCGTCGATTGAATCGTCAAGGATTTGAATGTGTACAGTGGAGTGCCATGTCAGTTTGCCAACGGCTTCGAGACACCGTTCAATGACGTTGGCTTCGTTGTAGACAGGGATTTGTATAAGTATTGGGACGCAGGTTGGAGGTGCTTTGTTGGAAAAATGCCCCTTGTGTCTTTCGAAAACATACAGCAAATGACTCCTGTGCAATCCTAAAATTGCAAGCCCGATCAGAGCCAGTGCATGCAAGATTGACAGAAGGAGTAAAATCATGGTGCATTGGTTATCGCATGCATTTCTATTTTGCCAATTGGGTCATATGACAGTACAATGCAAGTAATCACGATTTAAGTCTGGAGTGTGCCATGTGGATTTCAATGTTGTGGATTGCTTGTTCAACCGTCGACGATAGTCTTTACGAAGGACCAACTGGCGAAGGAAACAACATTTTTTGCAGTACGTTTGACGATGCGGATATGGTTCAAGAAACTGATTTGCCTTCGTTGACAGGAAGTGGCCGTCTGCGTGTCCAGTTGATACTCGACCAAGACAATCCAAAAAATGGCGACATCATCGGCAATGCAGAGTATCGACTTTCCAATGACGATATTAGCGGTGCTGAACAGCAGGGCACAATGTCCCCATTGGGGGAGTTTACCAAAACTTTGGGACCAGGTACGTGGACACTAACGGTCAATGGAGCCGATGGTTGTGAAAATAAAGGGCCAGACAATGAAGGCATCGAAGTCTTCATTGAAGAGAGTGTTGAAACCTACATCTGCGTGCCATTGTATTGTGAGTAAGCGCGGGATTGGAGTCTATTCGAATGGCTCAAGAGAGGCCTGAGTGCAATCAAATACTGTACACTCTGTGCGTTCTGTCTTTCCAAGGATAGCAGGCTCTTATTTGGTATTGGAGCTCAGCAACCTCTGTAATTTGCAGTGCGTTCATTGTGCTGTCTCAGAGAACGACCATCCACACCATACAAGTTTGGGGCATTTGCCAGTGGCAACGGTGGATGCATTGATTGAAGACATGGTCCGAAACCAATTGCATTTCGATGTGTTGATTTTGTTTTGGTTGGGGGAGCCATTGATGCACCCTCACTTTGAAATCATTTATAGAAAGTTCATCCGAAGCATTCATCAACATCAAATCTTTTCTTCGATTGAAGTACACACCAATGCCATTTTACTTGATTCCAAAAAGCGTCGCCTGTTTCTCAACCAACTGTCTGTTCCACAAAAGATTCACTGTACCATCGACGCGATGTCCACAGAGACTTACAGAACCATCAAGGGGCGCGACGCTTTTGAACAAGTGCAGCAGAATACGGAAGCGCTACTGCGTGAGAAGGCTGCACTGGGGACGCGGAACCCACGGGTCGTTCTACAATACATTGTCGGAACAAACAATGTTGAAGAGTGTGAAGCCTTTCAGCAACATTGGGTTTCATACGGAGAGTCTCTTGGAACGGAACTGTTTGTGAGTGCTGGTCAAGTGCCTAATGGTTCTCAGGACGGCATTTTCTTTAGACAGTTAGACTGTCCAACAGACGAAGAGCAGCGACGTGAAACGAAGGTCTTTCAACAGGAGATGCAACGTTTGGGCATTGCTTTTCCACAGCATGAGCCGTCAGCCAATATCGAAACGGGGCTGCAGCCTTGTTCTGGGTTTTGGAAGTCTCCAACAATTGATTGGCGTGGGAATTTGACCAATTGCACCCGCGACAACACCCTGGAAAATGGCTTGGGCAATATTTTGGAAACGCCATTTTCGCAACTGTGGTGGGGGCGCCGACAACGTCAACATCGAAAGCAGGTAGCCAGTTCAGATTACACGGGGCTGTCGCTGTGTGAAACCTGCTTTGTCCCCACTTCTTGCAATCATTCTGATATTTCGCTTCAGGAGATTCAACAGTATCAATCTCAGGTAGACTCATGAGTCTGTTGCGATACCGATTGGGAAATTTAATTGAAAAGGTACTGGACACAAAACAGTATCGACGGGCTTCGGGGTTGCCAACGCAAGTCCACATGTCCGTCATCGATCGTTGCTTTTTGCCTTGTAAGCACTGTGATATTTGGAAAAATACCGCCCAAGATTTGCCAACTGATTTTTGGTTGACTGCCATTGATCGGTTGGGGGACTGGTGTGCGCCTGCGGGAATGAACTTTGTTGGTGGAGAGCCCTTGATGCGAACCGATCTTGAAGTGCTCATTCATCGAGCCGTCGAGAAAGGGTTTGATACGTCGTTCAATACCAATGGTTGGATGGTTACGCCAAAGAGAGCCCAGTCTATTGCCAAGTCTGGTGTGCAACTGGTGTACGTCTCTCTCGATGGTTTTTCGGAAGAGACGGTTGATCACTCACGTGGTAAAGAGGGGGCGTTTCATCATGCCTGTCAAGCGGTTGAACGTCTTCAGTCTAATGGGGTGCAGGTGGCCATCGCTTCGGTTTTGCACTCTCAAAATCAGAATGAGGTACCTCGGCTGGTTGAGTGGGTCGAACGTTTGGGAATGCAAATCATCTTTCAACCCCTGTATCAAAATTTTGGAGATGTGGAGTATGACCCCTTGTGGTGGCAGTCTTCGACGTTCTTTCCACAGACCGATAAAGACAGACAACAACTGAACGAGCAACTGGACTGGTTGACTGTGCAAGCGATGAAGGGCGACGTCATCCTGAATTCTCCAACTCAGTTGCAAGCCATGAAGTTCTACTTCTCACACCCCAGTGACGATGCAGGAGTATCGTGTCGTGCTGGTCACTCGGATATCTCAATCGATCCACAGGGTGCCGTTCGGTTGTGCTACTTTTTAGAGCCAGTTGGCAACCTACATTCGGGGCAACCATTGTCGGAACTTTGGAACCATGCGCGAACCATGCGTCGCCGTTGGGAAGTGTCTCGTTGTAGCCGAAGTTGCTCGTTGCTGAATTGTAATTTTGACGTTGGAGCATCCTGATGCACACCCCCATTTCTTTTCCTTGTGGGCTGACCGCACCCAATCGATTTGTGTTGGCCCCGCTGACCAACCAACAGTCCTATTCGGACGGTACATTGTCTCCTGAAGAAGCCCATTGGTTAACGATGCGTGCGAAAGGCGGTTTTGGCATCGTGATGACCTGTGCGGCTTTTGTCTCCAAAGAGGGCATTGGCTTTGAAGGGCAAATGGGTATTGTCGCAGGACTGTCGGCGGAGCCACATTTGAAGATGAATGCACGAATCCACGAACACGGTGCGTTGAGCATTGTACAGTTGTATCATGCTGGCTCTAGAGCCGATAGGCGTTTCAATGGGGGGACAGTGAAAGCCCCATCTGCGAGAGAAGGGGTAGCAGCCTTGTCGTTGGATGAGGTGAAACAAGTCCAGCGTGACTTTGTGGCGGCTGCAAAACGTTGTCAGGAGTGGGGCTATGACGGTGTTCAACTGCATGCTGCACACGGTTACTTGTTGTGTGAGTTTCTCTCTGACTTAAATCGACGCACAGATGAATACGGTGGCGGTTTGGCTGGAAAGATTCGGATGTTGGTTGAACTGGTTGAGCAAGTTCGTGTGGCTTGTGGTCCGGACTTTTTGTTGTCTGTACGATTGTCTCCAGAGCGGTTTTCTCTCAGCATTGAAGATGTGTTGCTCAGTGCCCAGCGATTGTTGGATATGAAGCAAATTGACTTGCTAGACTGGTCGTTGTGGGATGTGAACCCGACGAGTGGTGGGGAAAGTTTGCTCGAAGCCGTGCTTGAGTTGGAGTATGGAGAATGTAAGACTGTGGTTGCCGGAAAGATTGCCTCTGCCCTTCAAACCAGACAAGTGCTGTCGAAAGGCGTTGACATGGTCGGCGTTGGACGCGGTGGTATTTTACACCATAATTTTCCACAGTTGTGTTCCGATATGGGGTTTGCCAGTCGAGCCCTTCCGGTGTCTGAATCGGTGTTGCGTGCAGAAGGTCTGTCAGCAAAGTTCATTCAGTATCTTTCACGATGGGAAAACTTCGTTGCTCGTGAATAGAATTATTTTGCTTGTAGACCGGTGGCTAAACGATTATTCTTTGACATGGTATCGCGTCACTTGTTTGAAAAGACCTACCGTGTCAGTGTCATAGTCATAGTTGAGTTAAGGGGTTTGAAGTGTCAATTGATGATGAAATCATAGAAGACTTTCTGATTGAGTCTGATGAGAATCTAGAGACACTTGATCAATGCTTGATGGCCATTGAGAATGGTGAAGATGGAGATGTGGATGCGATTTTTCGAGCCATGCATTCTGTCAAATCTGCCGCCGCATTTTTGGAAATAACCACGCTGGAAAAGCTTGCTCACTCGGCTGAAACGAGCCTGTCATTCGTACGAGATTCCGGGCGTACACTGAGTAAAGTGGACGTAGATATCTTAATTGAGTCAACGGGTGTTGCTCGACAAATCCTTGAAGGCTTCAAAAATGGTGAGCCCTTTCCGGCTGAAGAACTCGATGAACTGATGGAACGTCTTCGAGAGATGGAGCGCCGGATGGAGCATGGCGAAGAGGAAGGCGACAGTGGTGAAGAGGATTCAGAATCTTCGTCGGATGTTGAGGATGATACAGACTCAAGCGAAGAGCACCTGGACGAGCCGGTGTCAATGAACCCCGTCAAGGAAAACTCTGCAAATGATGATGGGTCATCGGTTCAGTCTCCAGTCAAACAGCCCACCTTGAGTCAACCAAAAGTAAAATCTCGACCCGTTCGTCGCGGTCTTAGAGCGCCCAGCCCGACTGCCACTGAGCCAGAGGTTGCTTCTACGACAGTGTCGACCCCGAACAAACCTGCCGGCAGTGAAGGGGATGCAGGTTTCGTGGAAACGTTGGCGCCACGAAGAAAGTTGGGTGCACCTCAAGCAAAGCCATCACCGACCCCCAAGGGTTCTTTAAAAGCACCATCGAAGCAGACTGACTCGAACAGTACCAAAACTGGTCCACAACCAACAAAGAAGAAGACGCCAAAAATCAAAGGTCGTCCGGTGCGCAAGACCAAACGCAACAATGCCGACGGGGCGTCACAAGAAACCCACAAGACTGAGACCAAGGTGAATGTGAGCACTGAGTTGCTCGATGAAATCATCAACCTTGTTGGGGAACTGGTGGTCGCACGGAACCAGATCATCCGCTACGTAGAAGAAAATGGTCTGGAAACCATCAAGTCGATGGTTCTTCCGATTTCTCATTTGACCACAGACATTCAAGAGAAAGTGATGAAGACCCGCATGCGCCAAATCGGTTCTGCATGGGGGCGCTATCCCAGAATGATTCGAGACTTGGGAAAGGAGATCAACAAGACTGTCGATTTGAAAATGGTAGGCCAAGAAACAGAATTGGATCGTTCGCTGCTCACAATGCTTCAAGAGCCAATGCGTCACATGCTTCGAAATGCAGTGGACCACGGGCTGGAAAGCACCGAAGAGCGTATTGCGGCCGGCAAATCGCCAGCAGGAACTGTTTGGCTCAAAGCCTATCAAGCCTCGGGGCAGGTCGTCATTGAGATCAGTGACGACGGTAAGGGGCTGGACCCTGAAAAAATTGCAGATAAGGCAATCCGAAAAGGCATCTTGACTGAACAACGTGCCGAGAGCATGTCGGAAGAAGAACTTCAAAAGTTGATTTTCTCCCCTGGGTTTTCCACCAAAGAAGCTGTCACCAACATTTCTGGACGCGGCGTCGGGATGGATGTTGTCAACACGATGGTGAGTAAAGTATCTGGAATCATTGAGATTGATTCAGTGGTGGGACAAGGTTCCACCTTTCGCATTCGACTGCCTCTAACACTGGCGATTCTTCCAGCATTGATAGTGCAGTCAACAGAGAATTATTTTGCTGTCCCTCAAGACAACTTACTTGAAATTATTGATTTGCGAGATGGTCAAGACAAACTCAATCAACTCGGTGGTGCCACGGTCTTTTCTCTACGTGGAAATCTGTTGCCCTTGGTGGGGTTGGCGGATTTAACCGGTCAAGGAAAGACAGACTTTTCAAGAGGCTACATCTTGGTCATTCAGGTCAACAACAGCAAGTTTGGTTTGGTTGTGGGCAACATTTTGGACACCGAAGAGATTGTGGTCAAGCCGTTGGGCAAAGAGTTGCATGGGTTGGATATTTTCTCTGGGGTGACGATTCATGGCAATGGAAAGATTGCTTGGATTGTCGATGCGGCATCCGTTGCGCTAAAAGCGCAAGTTGACGAAACCTTGCTTGGCAATTCGCAGCAGGATGAAGAGCACGATGACTATGAAGACATGCAATCATTGCTTCGCTTTGAAGTGACAGGGGTGGGCTCCATTGCGGTTGATATCTTGTCCGTGATTCGAGTGGAGCAAGTGACCCACAGTGCTGTTACGCATCACTCGGGTAGGTTCGTGTATACATTCAATGGAGAAGTTATTCCTGTGTTTACCTTTGGAACAGGTAGCCTGGGGGAGCAAGATGGGTTGTCGTTGGTCATTATCGAAGACGATGGTCGAAAGATCGCGTTGTTGGCGCACACCATTCAAGATGTTTGTCGTCAAGCCGTACACCCAAGTCCACTATTGAAAGAGCCCTGGTCTATTGGCATGGCCATTTTGGATGAGCATCCCACGGCGATTATTGCAGTGGATTCTGTATTGGAGTGTGTCCTATGAGAGCGATGAAGCACATCTGTGTAGCCAAATTGTCCGATACTTTTATTGGGTTTGATGTTCAGTCCGTTCGGTCAGTCTATGAAGTTCAAGACCTGTTGTCATTGCCACTGCCGTTGCCCAATATCTTGGGTGTTTTCAACCAACGAGGCAAGGTGCTGAGTGTTGTGGATTCAAATGGTTTTTGCCAACTCTCGAAACAAGAGGCAGAACAAAACTACTGGACGTTGTTGCATTTGGAATCCAATGGAGAGGAGTGTTGTCTGACCATAGACTCCGTTGAAGAAGTGAAAGAGGTTGATCCTGAAACTCTACGTGCACCTCCGGCTGGGTTGAATAGTGCGATGAAACAATATTGCTCTCAGGTGTTGTTGGACAACAACAATCGAACAATCATGATTTTAGATTTTCCAAGAATGTTTCGGGCATTGTCTCAAGGCAGTGCTTCAAAGCAATGATGAAGGTCTTGTCATCAAATAATTTTATGTAAGGAGAAACAATGAAAGCATTGGTGATCGACGATTCCCGTGCCACTCGAAGGTTGATAACGCGTTTGTTGAACAAATTTGGTTTTGTGGCGCATGATGAACCTCTGGCGACGACAGCCTTGGTGCATCTAAAAGAGGGGCATGAGTACGATATCGCGTTGGTGGATATCAACATGCCAGAGATGAACGGCATTGAATTTGTACGTGAAGTACGTGCGCAATCCAAATGGGACCAGATGTTCTTGTTTATGGTGACCTCCGATTCGAGTGAAGGGCGAATGATTGAAGCCATGGAAGCAGGCGCCGATGAATACTTTCTCAAGCCTGTTCACGAGCAAGCCTTGAAAGAAAAACTTGAACTTCTGGGGTTTGAATTTGAATAATCAAAATGATATAGGCAGTACCTCCTTTCCGACTTTGAAAAAGTTTTTGGAAATTCACGCTGGAATCGTACTCAAAGATCACCAAAAATATCATGTAGAGCGCAAAGTGGCGCCACTCATGGAAGAGTACAAGTGTTCTTCACTGGATTCGTTGCTTGGCGTCGCTGGTCGAAATCCAATGGCGCTGAAAAAACTGATTGCGTTGTTCACAATCAACGAAACTTCTTTCTTTCGAGATATCAAGGTCTTCAATTATTTGAAAAAGCACATTTTGCCGCCGATGATTGAGAAACGTTCTCCCTACAAAGAATTCAGTATTTTGTCGGCTGCGTCTTCTGCTGGACAAGAAGCCTACTCCTTGGCGATGACACTGTACGACACGTTTCCATCGATTCATGAGTGGAACGTATCCATCACCGGTGTGGATATAGACATGAACATGGTCAGTAAGGCAAACAAAGGGTGGTATACTCAACTTGAAGTACAGCGTGGCTTACCCACCCGTTCACTGTTCAAGCACTTCTCTCGCGAAAATCGCGGATATGTCGTGAAGCCTCACTTGAAAAAATGGGTCTACTTTCGTCAAGGGAATCTGTTCAAGCCCGACGTGGCGAATCGCAAGTACAATCTCATTTGTCTGCGCAACGTATTAATTTATTTTTCAGAAACCGATCAAGAAAAACTACTTCGTGCGATGCACGGTCGTCTGAGACCTGGAGGAATCCTACTGTTGGGAGCTTCTGAAATTGGACGTCAAATACCAACAGAATGTTTTGAACGAAAACAAGAGGGGAATATCATATGGTATCAAGCTATAAACTGAATGTGGTCAACCAGTTCATGACCGATTTGGATCAAATCATGGCAGAAGCTTGGATGACGCTGGCAGACTCGCCTTGTGTTTTGTTCGAAGGGGCTTCTCATCACGAGCAAAAAGTGGTACACGCGCGCATCACCTTTACCAATGATGGTGCTTGGGAATGCAGTGTTGTCATGCCGATGCCTGTTTCCATTGGATTGGCATACAACTTCTACGGCGACGATGAAGAACTTGACGATGAACTCATTACGGAGTGTGTTGGAGAGTTTATCAACATCATCGCTGGAAACATTCAAGGCATCATCGAAGAACATTCTCTGTTGAGTTCCCCCTCCGTGGAAGTGTGTGAAGACATGACGGCGTTAAATCTTCAAGGGATTGTCCGCAATTACTCTACACCCACTGGGCACTTCTTGATTTTACTCAACAATTTGCCATCCGCGTAACATTGGCGAATTGTGTATGCCGAGTTGCATTGAAGAGACAGCCAGTATCGTTTCTTCACGATGCGGTGTGGTCTCAAGTTAAAATTTGATGTAAGGTTCATTATGCTCGTACAAGCAAAGAATATACTCCTTTTGTGTTCATCTCCGTTGTTGTCGTTGCGTATCAGTATGCATTTGGATCTAATGGATGGTGTCACACTTCATGGGTTTCGTGGTATAGAGGGTGCTTTGTTGGACAAAGAAACCGATGTAGACCTTGTGATTGCAGTTTCGAAACTGGGCGACTTTGACGATACGGCACGGGTGCAGCAAATCCGTCGAGAGTGGCCCAGTGCCAAGATTGTGTTGATTACCGAATTGGTGTTGCCGGGTCAAAAGATTTATTCAAGGAAGTTGGTCAACGGTGTGGTGTACTTGTTCTGGTACTTTCAAACCAAAATGGAAGCCAAAGAACTCATTGAACAAGAACTTGTGCCGGATTTAATGATAGAGCGCAAAGAGTCTTTGCGCAAGGTCAAGTTGAAAGCGCCATCTCCCATCAACCCACTTGACCGATTGAAACCGGCAATCGTCGTAATTGCATCTTCGACCGGTGGATTTGCTGCCCTTCGAAAAATGGTTGGCTCTTTGCCCGATACATTTCGAGCGCCAATCGTGATTGCACAGCACATTCCCAAAGGCTTTGACAGTACACTTCAGCGTTCATTGGCAGGGCTGTCTCACATGACTGTGGAGTTGGCTGCTGATGGTCCCATTCAAAATCGCCATATTTACATTGCACCGTTCGATTACCATGTTGAAGTGCTGCAGGGGGAGAGTGGGTTGATGATGTCTCTCAATCAGTCAGCACCTGTACACTCCCTTCGTCCGGCGGCAGATCCACTGTTTTATTCTGCTTCTAAAGTAAAAGGACATCGTGTTGTTGCCGCGATTCTTACCGGTATGGGGTCAGATGGTACCCGTGGTGGTATTGAACTCAAAGCGATGGGGGCAACCGTCATTTGTCAAGACGAAGCCTCTTCATCTGTTTGGGGAATGGCACGAACTGCAGTGGATGCTGGCATTTGTGACAAGCAAGTTCCGTTGAACAGTTTGAGTCAGGCTTTGTTTGAATTGACGAAGTGAGGGTGTTTCGGTGAAACTGGTTCGTCCTTTTGTTAAAACGGTTGGTTCTCTATCAGTCACCGTACGAGACGCAAAACGCTTTCGCGAAGTGGCGATGGTCTTGGCAAAACACGGTCTGGGTGTGTTGGTTGCCGGGGCTGAGATTCCCGGTCTGAAAGTGGAGACAGAATTCAGTGGAACGCCACAGCGGCTGGTGCAAGCCCTTCAAGAATTGGGACCCACCTTCATTAAGTTTGGCCAGATATTATCGACCAGACCTGACATTGTGCCAATGGAGTATCTCAAAGCCTTGCAGCAACTCCAAGACGATGTAACCCCTCTTGCGTTTGAACCCCTCAAACAGTCTATTGATGAAGATTTGTCAGGCAACTGGGATACACTGGTTGAGACGATTGTCAAAGAACCGTTGGCAACTGCTTCGATAGCGCAAGTACATCGAGCCAAACTGTGTGACGGTCGACAGGTGGTCTTCAAGATTCGACGTCCCAATATTGCATCAATTATTGAGTCAGATTTGCACATCCTTCGTTTTTTATTGGAGCGGTTTTTACATGAATTCCCTGAAATGGAACTGTTTGACCCACGGGGAATGTTTTTAGAATTTGAAAGGGCGCTCTCGGCCGAATTGGATTTCTCTCAGGAAATGAAAAATCTCCAACGTTTTCAGAAAAGTTTCTACCACATGGAGGGGATTCGCTTTCCAGAACCGCTTGAGGAACTGTCGAGTCATCGCATTCTATGTATGGAGTTTCTAGAGGGCGTTCAGATTCGAAAAGCTCGAGAGAAGGGTTTTGATATGGAACTGATTGGAGAGCGATATTTGTCTTTGGCGTATACCATGCTCTTTGATCATGGTTTTTTTCATGGCGATTTGCACCCGGGCAATGTGTTGGTTCTTCCCGATCAAAGCATTGGCGTGTTGGACTGTGGAATGGTGGGTCGTCTAACGCGCGAAATGAAAGATCAGTTGGCGACGTTGATTTATGCCCTGTATCGAGGGGACAACAAACTGATTGCCAAGATTTTCTTTGAGATTTCCATCAAGAAAGAGCGCATTGATTACGTGGCTTTC
Organism: uncultured Myxococcota bacterium; assembly: GCA_965661045.1. Classification (GTDB taxonomy): domain Bacteria; phylum Myxococcota_A; class UBA796; order UBA796; family UBA796; genus CAJWHX01. The sequence continues at coordinate 7,469 of CBFICN010000046.1, read as the reverse complement.
GAGCGAGATTCCATCCAGGTTGCCGAGAAGCATTGGTCAGGCGGGTCGTTTGCTGAGATGGACATTGGGGCCTTTTTGATGGACTTGACAACCAATGCGCTTCGTCACAAAGTCTATGCTCCAACGGCCTTTACAATGTTTTTCAAAGCTGTGTTGACAACAGAAGGGTTGGCCAAAGCCCTATTGCCTGAAGTAGACCCGTTAAAAGTTGCACAGCCTTACGTTGAAAAATTGGTAAAGGCTCGATGGCAGCCAGAGCATTGGACAGATTTGGGCACTCAAAATGCGCTTGCCTTTTCGAGTTTGTTTAAGCGAATGCCAATCAGCATCAGCCAGTTGCTCGACGATTTGGATTACCAAAGATTGCGACTGAATGTAGAGCACATTGAGCAAAAGTCGGCACAACAGTCGGCGATGCGACGACAGGGGCTTCTGGTACTTGGTTTGTTGGCGATGTCGTGGATGGCCTTTGCATTGGTTGGGTTGGTGCTTGAAGGTCTCTCTCTTATTTTTATGCTGGGGCTTGGCGTCTCCTTGTTGTTGCAACTGTTCATTTTGGTTGTGTTGTGGAGAACCTACAACAATGATTGAGAAGACCAATCCATTTCCACACCATTTGTTTTTGCACACTGCGTTTGGAATGCTGTTGGGGGCAGTGCAATTTTTGGAACTGGGACTCAACCTCCCACTTTACCTGACGCTACCGGATACCACCACTCTGATGGTTTTTGGTTTGGGGCACGCTGCTTTGTTGGGCCTTGTGCTGGGACTGATCTTGTCGCCCTTTGTGTTGTTGTCCAAAACAGAGCCGTGCCAAGTACTGTCTAAGGTATTGTTGCTTGGGGGAACGGGGTATCTTGGTGTACTGTTGATGCCTTTTGCGTGGAGTAAGTGGGTCCAAAATCAGCAAGTCTTGGCGGGCATGGTGGTGGCTGTGTGGTTGTTGTTGGTTCTGTTGTTGCATACCAACGGTCGATTTTGGATTCGACGGTTGAGCCAACAGGGGCGGTTGACCAAACTGTACACATTTGTCGCAGGTGTCTCCTTGCTGATTTCTGGTATTGGATTCGCGTCCTTTCAAAGTCGTGGCTATGGGGGTGCCAATGCAATCTCCAGCGACCCCGATGTGGTGGTGGTTTCCTTGGACGGTATTGGCATCAATGCATTGTCCAGATACGCCGAGTCATCTTTTGCGCTCACTCCAAATCTAGATGCGTTGGCCAATCAATGTATGGATTTTTCAGAAGCCATTTCTGTTTCGACGGAAGTTTTCCCAGGGCACGTTGCAATGTTTACGGGGCGATACCCGGGGCAAATCAACATTGTAAACGATGAAGGCCTGCTCAAGTTTGCTTCCAAAACTGTGGCTGAGAAGTTTGTCAAAGAGGGGTATGCAACCACCTTGTTCGCCAATGCTCCAGAATTAGATATGGCTCAAGGCTTTGCACAAGGAATTCAATTGATTGACGTCGATCAGCCATTGGAACTGTTCGGATACGCCATACGTGGTGGCGGTGGGTATCGATTGGGTGGTTGGCTTCAACAAGCAATGGGTACTTCGGCAGATCCAACAACACCACTGAACAGTGTGGGTGACTTTATGGCCACATACACTCAAAAGCCTGTATTTGCTTGGGTGCAATCAAAGATTCCCGACCATCTAGGTTTGGAGACCTATCGAAGTCAGGTCGAGCGAGTGGACAAAACGATTGGCGCTGTGTTGAGAACGCTAGAGCAAAGAGCTGTCGAACGCGACAAACTATTGATTGTGACCTCCACATTTGGCAATCACTTTGAGTATGGCAAGAGTGATCGGCGGGGCATCTCAGAATCTGTGATTCGGGTCCCTCTGATTGTTTGTCCCTTGGATTCGGACGGCAATCACAGTCAGTCTATTGATGGGCAGGTGCGAACGGTTGATATACCAAACACCATTTATGCACAGGTGGGTTTTGCCCACAACAAAGAGATTTCATCGGTGGACATCTCCGATCAACAAAAAGAGCACGTTGTCTACCAAACAATTTTGATGGGGTTGGATCCAGAGAGTGATGGGTATCAATTGGGGTATCGCTTTCAAGCGACCAATTCTGAGTACATTTACAAATACAAGTGGTACACCCATCGAACGATGCACGGTGTGTATAACCTGAGTAAGGACCCTACTGAATTGGACAATATTATTGAGAGTGCCGACGCGATGGCAACAGAATTGTCTTCGGCGCTGATTGACGCCGCCAAGATGATACCCGATCTGAACGTTGAGGGGAGAGAGTTGCAGTCCGAAGTTTGGCAAGCAATCCCGTAAGTCAGTCTGTTATATGTTTTCCTCGCTTTTCTCTATATCTCTTGGAAAAAGCGCCCAATAGTAAGACAGCGCCGCATAACTGAAAGGACCCACATCCATGGTCAACAAGATGCCGATGTGCATTGGTATGCCGAGTGCAGCGAACAGAATCCGAGGTCGAATGCGCTGAGCCCACCGTTGAACGTTTTCCGGAGCCAGCCAAGATGGCTTTGGATTGGACTCCCAATAAATGAACAACAGCAGCACTGGTGCAAAGACCTCAAAGAGCCAAGTGCCAAGGGTAGCGACTTGGGTCAGCGTAAAATAGGGTGCCAAAAAACTATGATCTTGCCAACTCCAAGTGGGCTGTTGCAAGATGTACCAAAGTGCATCAAGGTTGCCAAATGGAACCCAGTGGGCACTGACTTTTTGAAGACCGGTGGAGGCGTAGACAATCACCAACTGAGCCAGCAGCAGTTTTCGAACGGCAGACAGAATGGGTTTACTGGAGACCCAACTGCCCGTTGTGAGTTTACACCACAGGGAGTGCGTTTGATCGTTGGGGACAAACACCAGCAACCAAAGTGCATTGGCAATTAAGTCGTCGTGGCCACCAGTCGCTAAAGGGTTGTGCCAAGCGATTGTATTCATGACAAACATGCCCAACAAGGCAGCGAATCGACCAGCCAGTCCCAGAATTAACAACAGTGCACTGGCCATGCCGAGCCACATGAGCATTTCCACGCCCGCTGGAGTTGCACCACCCAACCAGTCCAGCAACCACGGAACCTTGCGGTAGGGGCGTATTCCTCCATACTGTTGGTCCACCCAAATGGCTATCCAAGCATTGGAAAAGTATGGACTGGCACAGGTGTACAACAAGGTAAACCCAATGGAGATTCGCACCATGGCAATGGAGAAACCATGCTCTGTTGTCGACCAACACTGCACCCATTTGTTCCATAGATTCCTCATGGATCCTCCCCGTGCAGCAATGGATAGATGAGTTCTGTATGGTAAGAGCCGTGGATTGTATGACCTTCTAATATCTCAGTGTGGCTTGGGAGTGGGTATCGCCACCAGCGCAGTCGGATTTGGGTTGCGGAAGGAAAGTCTTTGGCTGCCTGTTCTGTAATATACAGCGCAAAGCGATTGTATTGCTTTTTGTATCGACCCCACGAGTACCGAAAGATGGCCGGTCTAAATCGCCCTTGTTCCAATAGACTTTGTTGCCACTGATCGTCTTGATGTACTCGATAGACAGCCCGCCATTCATTGTTTTCGAGGACGTCGATTTCGAGTTTGGAGGGAAACATGTGTGGTGCGACAAAGAGCCGCCAATTCTGGTCTGCTCCCACATAGCGGTAATAAGGGCGAAAGGGCTTTAGTGTTGCATTGCGTACAGTCGTGACCCGTTGTGCCAAGTCCCACAGCGTATTTTCCAGTTCAGCAGGGGTGATGGTGTACCCCAATCCACTGAGATTTTGACTCCAATGTCTGAACTCCGCTTGAACCGTTGGGTGAGCCCAATCCCTTTTGGCCATGGCTCCTTCAGGAGCCGGTAGAGCTTTGAGTACAATGGCAAAGAGGTGTATGCTGATGATTCCTGTACGGAGATGGTGCCAACGCTTCATGGTCATTGAGTTCCAAACTCAATCGTGGAGAGTTCTTCGTGTTGAATGGTTGGAGATTCCCAGACAGTACCGTTGACTTTTATACTTTCATGACTGTTTTCACGCGTCAACAAGAGTGGGGTAGTGTGTATTTCAACCCTGTCCCAAGTTGGTTGGCCCAAAATGTACTCTGTGGTGCCGGCATTTGGGTAGAGTCCCATCATGGCAAAAACAGCCCACGCAGAAAGGGCTCCACCATCGTCATTGCCAGCCAGGCCGACTGGTCCGTCATCGTATCGGTTGTCCAAGAGCCACTGAACCCATGCATTGCCAGCCGTTCTATCATTGAGCAGATAGAAGAAATACGGCACGTGCAGCGTGGGTTCATTGCCGTGCCAATACCATCGCTCTGGCAATCCTGGTAAAATCTCATCGGTCACCATGTTGGTAAACATCAATGTCAATCGTTCTAAAGCGGCGTTGTCTCCACCCAACAGTTCAAAAAGATGACCGTAATCGTGCGGTGCCAACCAGAGGTATTGTCGAGCGTTTCCTTCAGCGTAATCTTCATCCCACTGATCTTCGGAGGTGAACTCTTCGAACTCACCATTGCGTTTGCGTCCATGGATGAATCCAACACTGGGATCCCAAAGTGCTGCCCATCCACGACTTCTTTCAATCAACTCGGTACCATCATCGGTGTTTCCTTGTTCTGCAAGAAGTTGCCCGAGTGCATAATCGGCGATGGCCTGCTCTTGTGTCCACGCCACAGAACGTCCGACTTCATCGGCTGGGTAGTATCCCACTTCCATCAACGTATCGACGCTCGGTGGTGCACCATAAGAGAGTTCTGTTCTTCCAAGCATGGCATCGGTGGTAAATGGAATCCACTCATCTTCTCCAAATCCCGAGAGACCTTTTCGAATGGCTTCCGGAATTACAATGTTGATGCTGGTACCCAGCATGACACCAGTGTCGGTATTGGCGAGGGGCCAACGTGGCAGTCCGTTGCCCTGGAGGCTCATCTGTACCAGTGACCAGAGGAGGTCTTCATGGAGTTCTGGCCAAAGCAGAGTATACAAAGGGTGGGTTGTGCGGTAGGTGTCCCACAGTGAAAAGTCTGTGTAGAACGGACGATCAGCCGTATGGATTGCTCCGTCAAACCCACGATAGCGTCCATCCACATCGGAGAATAAGGTGGGCATTTGAAGGTTGTGGTACAAGGCAGTAGCAAAGATTCGACGTTCTCTGTCGGTTCCACCCCAGACGTCGACAACATCGAAATAGGGTGCCCAAGCATCTTGCGTATCTAAGAGGGCTTCATGAATGTCAAAACTGTTGTGTTCAGTGGCAAAGTTTTCCTTAGCGCCATTTGGATCAACATTGGACACCGCGAGGCGCAAATGTACGGTTGAGCCTTGCGGGAAGTGAAAGTAGGCTCCAATTCTATCACCTTCTTCGGTTTGACTGGCTGACAGCTGCTCGGGGTGCAATTGTTCATTGTCCCACACCCCAAATGAACTGGGTGTCTGATCGAACTCTCCATAAAAATAGAGTGGATACGCTGAGCCAAGTTCACCATCCATGACCAGACTGCCTTCGATAGACCCATCTTCCAGAATCGAGATATTGCCATCGCTAACGACTCCATTGCCCATTGCGTGTGCAACATCAACGAGGACAACCGGGTCGGTCGCATTGGTAAATGCATACTGAATCAATCCGGTATGTTCGGTGGCTCGAAGGGTGACAGATACCGGTTCAAAATCGACAGAATAATGCCCCAGACGTGTTTGTTCATTCTCATGACTGAACTCCAAAGCATACCCATCTCTATCCGTATTTTCATAGGTTATTCCATCCAGTCCCATGGTTGCGAGTGTTCCGTGTCCTGTGACGCCGGTTGCGTACAAATGCAACAATGAAAACCCCTGAATCTGTACATCGTCGTAATGATATCCACCTCCCCGATAGTAGCCGTCAGCCCCTCCGGAGGCTGTCGCTGTATCTGGACTGAACTTGACCATGCCCAAGGGGTATCCCGGTCCCGGATAGCCACAATTGACACCATAGCCAATTCCACCGGTTGCGATCATTGGATCAACAAATTCGATGAGGTTTACCGGTTCACTCAACGTTTCTGGTTCAACCTTGTTTGTATCTCCACCACACGACAGTAACCACCACAACATCTTTCCTCCATCCGTTACCACTTTGGTAACCTTTTTATCCAATGCATCTATCTATGACATCTATTTAAAACATCGATTTGAAGCATCGTGAACAGAGTAGTGAAGGAAGAGTCAACCGGCTGATTTGAGCAGTCGCTCCACTTCAAGAAGCAATTGTCGGCGATTGAATGGTTTTTTGATAAATGCCCAGTTTGGATCAAAGATGTCTGGATTGCTGACAAAGCCTGAAATAATTAGAACAGGACAGTCCAGTCCTTGTCGTTGCCACTCTGAGACGTATTCCAAACCCGTTTTGGGAAGTCGCAACTGAACGTCGCAAATGAGTAGATCACAGTTTTCTATCACCCACGGACAGTCCGTGTCCAGAGGCGACTGAAAAGCGTGCACTGTGAAGCCTTTTGATTTTAGAAACAGTTGTACCACTTCTAAGATGAGTGGTTCATCATCAATAACAACAATCGAGTTCATTTAGAGGGTCCCTTTCCTCACCCATTTGAAGCATTATACAAAAATAAAGCCAACTTATTTATATAATTTTTGTTTTTTATAATTGAAATTGTTTGTATTCTGTGTGCTTGCGCACAATCCTTCGATTGACTTGTAAACGATGTGAATTACATTGTTCAAAGTTTATAGTTGGAGGAATTTATGTCTTTGGAACGATACAGTGCGGCACTGAAAAATGAAGTGGAAGCCATGGCGCTTGAAGGAAGAACCAAGCCCCCAGAGCGGGTGATTGTGGATTACACTCCTGCCAAAGATGGTTTTGGACCACGGTACAAACTCGATGGGAACGATCAGTGGTTTATGCGGTGCAATTCCAATTCGTATTTGTCTTTGTCTCACCATCCTGCAGTGCTAGAGGCAGCCGATGCAGCGTCGCACAAATTTGGTGCGGGACCGGGTGCGGTACGGTTTATTGATGGCACATTTCAGGCCCACGTTGATTTAGAACAGAGAATTGCCGCATTCACAGGTCGACCCGCCGCCAAAATCTTTAATTCTGCCTACACCAGCAATTTGGGTTTGGCGCTGGCCCTTCAAAACAAAAAAACATTTTGGATTGGGGATGAACTGAATCACAATTGCATCATTCGTGCGATGCGGATTGCCAACGTACCGCGTAGTCAAAAAGCCATTTTTAAGCACAACGACATGGATCAACTCAAAGCCCACATTGAAGCGGTTCCTGAAGACATTGAACGTGTGGTTGTGATCTTTGATGGTGTGTTCTCGATGCGTGGCGACTTCGCACCCATTGACAAAATCAATGAAGTGTTGGCTCCGCACAGAGAACGTTTTCCACAAGGATTGATCACTGTGGTCGATGATTCACACGGCATTGGAGCGTTCGGATTGACAGGGCGTGGTACAGAA
>CBFICN010000045.1:0-20892 GCA_965661045.1 uncultured Myxococcota bacterium | reverse complement strand
GGTCGTCAAAAGCAAACTGCGAAGGCTAGGGAAATGCGATACACTACAAAGCAACGTCAAGAGTCAGTTGTTGTAGAATGGAGTCTGAAGTGCTGGGAAATATTATTGTTCAACATGGCCATCGTGCCCCTCGAAACAAGGCGCATGTTCGATCTGACATTACGGCGGTGATAGGATTTGTCTTGCCAAACAAATATCCAGAAGAGTTTTTGACGGGAGACTTTTTGGAAGTTGTTGTTCGTGGAGAACGAGAATTTGCGAGTTATGAGCACGTTGCAGTGTTTGATCCAGCAACCAAAAGGGCTGTACAAAACTTCTTTCGCAACGGTGGCGATACGATCCATGTATTTGGAGTTTGCATTGACTCTTTAGAGGATGTAAAGTCCGCATTGAGCATCGAAGATGTGTGTGGGTCTTTGCTACACCGATTGGAGAGTGAAGAAGACATCTCGTTACTGATGGTGCCATCGTTGGCATATTTCAGTGTACAAATGCTCAACGACGGAAGCATTTTGTTTGAGGGAGAAGCACTTTGGAGTCGACTGCTTCAGCATTGTGCAGTGATGAACAATCGATTTTTGATCATGGATGCTCCTCAGCAGTTGCATGACGAATTGCTCATTCGTTGGGTGTCTCAATTTGGTCTTCGAAATGATAAGACGTCTGCGTATGGCGCAATCTATTATCCGTGGTTGTGTGACGGTGAGGCAGTCTTTCCACCATCGTCTGTCTTGGCTGGTGTGTACGTGTCCGTTGAAAGAAGTCATCCACCGATTGGAATTCAATGGCCACCTGCCAATGTCGCCGTTCGGGGCTGCACGCACTCAACGATTGAATTGACGCAGCACGAAGCCACACAGCTTGCACAAGGCCATGTCAATCCGATCATGTTGGTTCCAGGGCAAGGAATGATGCCGATGGGGGCTCGAACATTGTCCAAAGATCCCATCTTTCAGCAAATCAACAGCCGTCGCATTATGAACATGATCGTTGAGCAGATTCATCGCGATACCCAATGGGCGGTATTCGAAGTGAACAATCCGCATTTGTGGACGATCGTGTCAAGAGACATTGGTGCTCGATTGGAAGAGTTTTGGAACGCAGGTCTTTTAGAGCTCAGTGACGAAGGCGAAAAGTACTTTGTGCTGTGCAATGAGCAAAACAATCCACGTCATTTATTGGACGCTGGATACATCAATGTAGAGGTTCGATTGCAGCCAGTTGGCACCACAGAACAGATCTTGATCGATTTTACATTGGGTGGTGGATAAAGTTCAGTGAAAGCCAAAAAATATCGTTACAATGCTTTTAAAGTTGGGTCTTGAAAGAGATCCATTGAACCAAGTATTGTAGACTACAAGTAGAATCTGAAAGGAGTCATCATGGCAAGTTGGAAAGGACGCGGCAAAGGGAGAGCGGGAACTCAACCAAAGTTGACGATTAAGGGTGGACCCGGAAAAGGCTCAGGTCGTCCTGGGGTTCAGCCAACAATACAGCCGGCGATTGTAGACGGAAAGCAGGTTACAACGTGGGTGGGTCGTGGTGGCGGTCGCTCTCCAGTTCAACCACAAATTAAGTCTGCAAGCATCATTGCCGCCCAACGTGGCGTTCAGCAAGCGGCTTCCAATATCATTTCTGGAGCCGTTGGCGCAGTGGGTGGTGCCTTGGGTGGATTTATGGGGCAGCCTGCGATGGCTCGTTCTTTGGAAGATCCGATGGGCGGATATGTCTTCGCGTTGGAAATCAACAAAATGGAAGTTGCCCACTTTACTGAATGTGCAGGCCTGAAAAGCAGCACGGAAATTTACACCATCAAAGAAGGTGGAATGAACCACGCAGTACACAAGTTGCCGGGGCAGTCGACATGGGACAACATTGTACTGAAGTATGGTGTGACCAGCGATATGAGCATGCTCAGTCTTCGCGAGTTCATTATGAACGACGAGTATGCGGGTGGTGGTGGCGGTGCCGATATGGGCAATGTCTTTGGTGGTTTTTCGACGAACACATCGGCAGGTTCGATGATTAACTCTGTTTCAAACGCCATTCGCTCTGCGTTGGACGGTGGCTCTGGTAGCCCTGGTAAAATGGAGAACAAGCGTTTCTCAGGCTCTATTGTTTTGAAAAACAACAAGATGCAAGAAATGGTTCGCTACACTTTCCAGCAAGCGTGGGTTGTGTCTTGGGAAGGACCAAAACTGAATTCTGAAGGTTCGAATTTGGCGATTGAAAGCATTGAAATTGCGCACCATGGTGTCAATGTCTCTAGATCTTACGCGAGTAAGGTGCCGTTTGGGTAATGGCACGGAGTCAGTGAATAGAGCCAGTGAATAGAGCCAGTGAATAGAGACCGTTCAACAGGATAGGTAGAGAATGGTCAGTAGAGAACAACAGCAAATGAATCTAAAAAAGGATGACCGACAATGAGAGAAGGTTCAGCATTATTGGACAGATTGGAGAAACGTTTCGACAAGATTGACTCCCGTGCAGACCGTCGATCTAGAGGAATGAAGGAAAGAGATTCTTTTCTTGGGCATTTCTCAAGTCGAATGAAAGAGTTGGAATCCATGGTTCAAGTACCTGAAATGTCGGCATTTCGTCGATTGCCTAAGGTTGGGTCGCGTTTTGATCCATGGGGAAACATGGGTGGTTGGTCAGTCATAAAAGATTTGACATATCTGGAGTGGTTGAATGAGCAGGACTTCGAAGAAGAGGAAGTTGAAGCACCAAGGGTATCTGCTTGGGGAACCGCGTCTGGTCGTGGTGACAGAACTGGTTCAGACAGAGGTTCTGCATGGTTGAATACGCCTTATACACCGGCTCGAGTGGCTGGCAAGCCAGCTCCCAAACCTCGATCAAGCAGTGCATTGAACAGGCGCAAGACTAAGATCAAACGAGTACGCAGTGGTGGATTGAATTCACAACAACGACGCAAGTCCCAAGCATTGGCACCAACAATGCGCGTGTCATCTCCATTACAAAGAGCAATGGGGCGGGCAGCCGTTGCCAGCGCTCGAAACAGTCAACAAAGTAGGGTGATGGGAAGTTTGCCACCGACTCTTTCCAAAACTGTGGGTGCGAAATGGATAAAAGAGCAAGGGGCCGGTAAGAAGTCTGGTCGTTCGTTGGTCAAACAACAGTTGTCCACAGCCCGTCGTTCACCAATGTTTAGACTGATTGACGAAGAGTTGACGCAAGATTTGAGCGATGGTCAAGTCTCTCAGACCACGATAGCCAAGGGTCGAACGGGATCAGGAGGAGTGAAACCTCTTTCAAATGAGTCAAACAGGCTGACACAACAAACAAGCCTTGAGCAGTCGCTTTATCAAAAACGTCAGAACTTAGCTTCGAAACAACGCAGATCAAGCAACAGAAAGAGTAGAGGCTTGCAGTCTTTGGCCAATACTTCTGAGATGGTTTCGGCCGGCCTATCTTCTAACGCAGTATCCGGTTTGGGTCGTCAGGTGACGAATAGCACTTCTATAAGTTCTGGGATGGCTCCTGCATTGCAACGTGTAGTTCGTAAGCAACTGCTCCAAACTGTGGACAAGGTTGTACCGTCTACCGTACAGCGTGTACAGAAGTCCGTAAGGAGTCGAGTCTCAAATGGTTTAAAAGGGGTTGATTCCATACAGAAAGCTCTGAAAACACCGTCTGTTGTGGTAACAGAAGTCGTAGACGTCATTCAGCGTACTGTTTTGAAGCAAGCAGAACAGGAGATACAAAAAGTCTTTTCCAGTGCAAATATTCAAAGTCTGGAGGGGTTGGCTGAACAGACGGGTACCATTGCCAAAGCGATTCAGCGCGTTGAGCGAGTGGTGAAAGAAGTAACTGAAGAACTTGTACAGCAGAATGAGGCTGTTATTGAAACTGCAGTTGAATCGGTGATGACAAGTGACACAACGATGTCAGAGGGTGTGCAACCGCAACCCATGGCAGACAAAAATGTACAACAAGTCATCAAACGATTGCGTAGCAAAGGGGTCAGTCAGCAATTGGCTGAGCGAATGGCGACGAGTTTGCCTCCAACGGAGACTGGAGTGCGTCAAGCCGTTGGGCGCGTTGTCGAACAGTTGATGACCCAAGATGTGATTCGAAAAGAAGGTCAGAAAGGTTTAGGTATCGGTTCATCCAACAGCGCTTTTGGGTTCTCTCAATCTGATATGACCACAGAAGTTCGTGCACAACTAGAGCCAATATTCAGTCGTTTGAAAGATACAGGACGGACAACCGTTGGTGAAACTTTCATTGATTCTGTCGGCCCTTCGATCTTGCCAACTGTGGCTGGTGAGCGATTTGAGGATCGAATTGTTGCCGATGTTGTAAACGAGATCTCGAAATACGCCAAACGAGAAACCATTATTGAAGGCAGTGTCGGTCAACGTCAGTTGATGAATTCCTTAGAAAAGTCAGTTGGTCGTTTGGTGTCCAAAACACGAACGATGAACTTGGCTACAGGATCTACGGATTGGGTAGATGTTCGTGCATTTGGTCAAGAGTTGGATGATTCACTCGACGGCATAGACGGAGTTAATGGGAGTACAGAGAATAAACCTTCACCGTGGTTTACTAGAGAAGCAGATGCGTCTGCGTCGGACAGTTCTGCAGGAAAGAAGATTGTCTCGACGCAGGTGTCCAAAGTTTTGAGGTTGGTGGCACAGAACCCGACTCGTTTAGAAGACATTGCGCGTCAAACAGGGGTGAAGGTGTCTGAAGTTCAAGACATCGTACGAAACATGCAAACGGTGCCTCTTAATAAACTCGCAGAGCAGTCTGGGTTAACGGTTTCTGAAATTCAAAAAGTGGTGCAAAAAGTTCAGCAGTCCAAAACGGCAAGAGGTTCAGGTTCCAGTCTGTCTCCGATTCAACAAGCGGCGGCTCGTGTTTTGAAAATGGTCGATGGCAATCCAACTCGTCCAGAAGTAATAGCACGTCAAACAGGATTGAAGGTGTCTGAAGTTCAAGGCATTGTGCGAAACATTCAGGGGCAATCCCCTCAAAGTCCAAGTGTTCAAGGTTCTAGAGTACTTTCCGAAGGAACCCAGTTTTCTCAAAGACGAGTAAGCCTGTTGCAACGTGCGGAGAGTGTTCAGTCTAGAGACGTGAGCGAGTCTACATCAACTTTAGGTGAACACCCACTCGAAAAGATGTGGGAACGCGCAACCAGCCCCATTGCGTTGCCAGAGTGGACCGGCATGGGAACGTCTGCTTTCAAACCCATGTTGGGAGAGTCAGCGAAAGGCTGGAGACTTTCTCCAAAACGTCGAGCGATGCATCCTTATGCTGTAAACGTAGACAGTACAGTGTTGCAAAACTCACCCAGTTTGGATGACGTTGAAGCAGAAAGCGATGGAGTCGGATCCAAGTCAAGTCCTTGGTTCTCTAAACGCGAAGACAGTCAATCTGGTTTTGGTTTTGTTCCGCAGAGCATTTCTGGCGATGCCAAACTGTCGACCAATGAGATTGCCATGTTTGGCCAAGCAAAGTCTGTACAATTGAGTGTTGGGGACATCAAAGGGCAGCAGGCCCGCTGGTTGGAACCCAATCGTACGGCTGTTTTGGACGATGGAACCGTCATTCACGCCAAGGTTGCCAAACGTTTGGGGCTGGCTGTCAAATCGGCATCCAAGCAGAGCCTGCCTTTGTCGTGGACTTTAGAAGGTCTTCAACTACAGTCTGACCACAAATCGCTGCCGAACTGGGCGAAGCGGGCTTCAGGTAAACCCCAAGTAAAAGCCTCGCCAGAGTTTTTGGTTGCCCTTGCCAAAACGTCCAGTGCTGAAGAAGTGGCAGAGGTCATTCTTCAAAATTCGGGTCGGTCACAAGACGGTATATTGCCACGCACCGCAATGACCGCGATCGATCAAATTCGTCGTGAAGCCCATCGAACATTGACAGACATGCAGGTGTCGCAAGATCAAAATGTTGCTAGACCGAATTCGGTAGGACGCGCACGTAGACGACGTGTTTCCAGAACTGCCTATGCTGTTTCCGATGGTTTGACAGGATTGAAACCAATGTCGACAGCCGCTCCAGCGATGAGTGGAGAAGCACAAAATGCAGATAAAGTCAGTAGATTAGCCAGACAATTGGAAAGTTTGGTATCTATGGCAGAAAGCAACCGTCGCGACGAAGCACGAGAGGGCGTTCGAATGGCGGAAGAGTCTCACGATGCCATTGCGGAAGGGCAAGCGCTCTCCAAAGGCGAAGAAAGAGACTATGCTGTAGATATAGAGGCCTTGCGACAAGAAGTCATGAGTGCATTTGAACAAGAGATGTCCCTTCGAAGCCTGCGAAGCTTCGACAATTCACAAAACACAGATCCTTGGTGGTGATATTATGAGTGCAGCCGTAGAAAAAGCCAAATTTCGTTCAGAGATTGGAAACACCTTTACCGTTCAGTTCAACCCAACCGACATTCAACTGGATGCAAAAGCATCTTGGGCCACACAAGATACCCAAGCCGATCAAGTAAAACTAGAGTTTAAGAAGGTTGAACCACGAACCTTGTCGATGACATTGATTTTCGATTCAACCACAAACAATTCAGATGTGCGCACCACATATGTGAATCAGTTGATGAACACTTTTGTGTTGACCGAAATGCCCGATGTCAATCCAGCACACGATCAAACAGCGCAAGGTACACTGGGGATGAAGAAGCGAAATGTTTTACAAACATTTGAATGGGGCAATTTTTCATTTTTCGGTGCCATCACTGGTTTGAGTACCAAATACACAATGTTCTCAAAAGATGGAAATCCCATTCGTGCAGAAGTTAAAGTCAGTATGAAAGAATACATCAATCAAGACTTCTTCCAAGTTGGGGGTTCTAGACACAACATCACTGTGCCACAGGTCAAACTGGTACAGATGGAAGCGGGACAAACGTTGTCGGGTATGGCAAATGCTCTTGGAACGACAATGTCGCAACTGGCCCAAGCCAACGGAATTTCTGATCCATTCAACGTTCCGGCTGGAAGCATTTTGGGCTTGCCATTTGGACGATAGAAACGTGATAAACTGTGTGAAGGGTCAAAGATTCAAAGATTGAAAGATTGATCTGACATCTATAAATATAGGTCGCCCGTTATGCAGGCAGAGGAGTAAAAATGGGACAAACCGTTATTGGTTTTGAAGTGCAAGTTGGGTCTGCTACGTTTACCCACAATCAGTCCAATGGACTGCTGAGCGTGATTATGGAAGATCACGTTGACATGGCCAGTGTATGTTCAATTACAGTCAGTACAGCTGAGAATCAGGCTACGCAGTCATACAAGATTGGCGATAAAGTGTCCATTAAAATCCAGAAGAGCGAAGAACTATTTTCGGGCGAACTAATAGCCATTGATCACTCATTTCAAGGTAAAGGTTCATCTTCCATTATTTTGAAGTGCCTAGACCACAGTCACCGTTTGGCTAGAGGTCGTCAAACGCGGTTTTGGAACGACATGAAAGACTCTGACGTTGTCAGTGAAGTGGGTGCTGAATCTCAGTTGAGTGTGGAAGTCGATCCCACCAGTGAAACCCACAAATACATTTTGCAGCGCAATGAAAGCAACTTGGGATTTTTGAAGAGATTGGCAGCCAGAAACAATTGCCAGTTGCGTGTGGAGCCAGGCAAACTGTTGTTTAAAAAGGCGAGTTCTGCATATACGTACAATTTGAGTACCAACTCTGGACTGATTTCCCTCAATATGTCCTACAATTCTGCTGACATGGTTCAAAATGTGGTGGTGCGTGGTTGGGATATTACGGCCAAGAAAGAGATCGTTGGCAAAGCTTCTGCTGGAGATGTTCAAAATATCGGTGCCGGAGAAGGAGGCCCACAGACTGCCGGTGTGTTTGGAGATCAAACAGCCTACATTACCGATGTCCCCGTAACGACCCAAGAGATGGCAGATGAACTGGCCAAAGCGGAAATGGAGCGTATCGCACGTCGATTTGGACGTGGAAAGGCGGTGATTGTTGGGGATGGTCATTTGAGAGCCGGTTCTACACTCAACATTGAACAGTTGGGTCAAGGGGTGAATGGCGCCCACTATGTGATTTCCTCTCGCCATGTGATCCGCCCTCAGGTGGGCTATCAAACAGAAGTCACATTTTGTTCTAACACAATGGGCAATTAGGAATTACATAATTTGCAATTGTATTGAAATTTGTAATTTGGTGATCCATGAACAAAGAATTTTTGGGTAGAGGATGGTCCTTTCCATTCCATTTTGACCCAGCAACAGGTGCCGTTGCCTACTCTGAGTTTGAAGAAAACATCCGTCAAAATATTATGATCGTTATCGGAACGCGTCCGGGTGAACGACAAATGCTGTACGACTTTGGTTGTCGAATCCATGAACTGATGTTTGCTCCGAGCAACTCGGCGACGGCACGGTTGGCGAGTCAGTATGTCAACGAAGCCTTGGCGCGCTGGGAGCCACGGGTAGAGGTGCTTCAAGTTGGGGCAAATTTCGATCCATCCGGTGCAATTATGGTACAGTTGGTGTATCGAATCCGTGCAACGGGACAGGTAGAACAGTTGTCTCAAATCGTGTCCAACGGTTAATAGATAGTAATCATTCTGTCTATGTGATCCGTCCATAGACACAACGCATACAAGAGAGAGTCTCATGCCCATCAAACCACCCAATTTAGATGATCGTCAGTACCAAGATATTTTGGATGAGATGATGCAACTCATTCCACAGTATTGTCCTGAATGGACCAATTTGGGTCCCGCAGACCCTGGTGTGACGCTGGTACAGTTGTTTTCTTGGATGACTGAGATGGTGTTGTATCGGGTGAATCGCGTACCTGACAAGACCTACATTCACTTCCTCAATTTTATTGGAGAGGATCGAAAGGTTGCTCAGCCAGCGGTCGCCCCTTTGACTTTCTCCTCCAAAGTGGATCGCACCATTGAGGTCGGACCGTATACCACTTGTGCGACGCGGCAAACGGAAGAGCGGTCTGCCGTAAAGTTTCTGACGACGCAGCCTCTAACGGTTCACTCGGCACAGATTGAGAAATTGATAGCGGTTAAAGGGGGGCAGAATCCTTTGGTTCGAGACATTCCTTTTGGAAACTTGCACGACAATCCATCGGTGTTGACTTTGAATCGAGGTCAGGGGATTCAGGTATTCGAAATGGATCCAGTTGAATACAGTGCCCATTCATATACGCCAGATCAGTTTTTGTATGTGGCGCACGAAGATTTTCAATTAATGGATGCGCAACCCGACAAGGCTGGGCGTTTGTGGATAAAGGTGGGAGAAGACAAACTGTCAATCTTGAGTTTTTTCGACTGGGAATTTCCAAGTGCCGACGGTTGGTTGCCCATTGAAAAAATGACCATCCGCGACCCTGGGTTTGGGGTCGAAGAAGAAGCGTTGCGGGCATCTTTCATGGGGATTGTAGAGCACAAATTTGATGTGGGTGGTGTGAATGAACAGCTTGAAGAGCGGGTTCGCACACAACGTTGGTGGATCAGAGGCCGCTTAAATTACGAGCGCTGGTTGGTTGCCCAGATGAAAGAGGACTTGACCATTGCGTGGCGCGATGATCGAGGCGCAGAAGATCGTCGGGTGAATGCATCAATGGAGGCTCGTGGTCGCTCAATCGAATTTGAAATTGAAGACTTGCCACCGATGAAAGCTGGCTGGCTATTGGTATTCCAAATGGTGAACCGCTCGATGGGTGCTGGTCGCAGTGAATACTTCCCAAAGTATCGATGGTACTATCGACGTGGTGAGGTTTGGGAAGAGATCCCCGATTCTCAAGTTCGAATGCAACAGACCAACATCTACATTGAGGGCCCATTGACCGATATGGCATCAGAGGGCATCAACTTGCGTGCCGAGCGGGTGGAAACTGTTGACATGTCTCGTTTGTGTCGTGAGTTTGAGTTGGACGTTCAGTGGGTTCGAAACGTTGAGCGCAACTTGTTGTCGGGTGAAAGCATTAAAACACTGACGCCATTGTCGAACGATGATCGGCCTTGGGACCCGTTTCAGATCAACCCCAATATTCCACCGACAATCGGTCGAAAGGTCTTTATTGGTTCAGACTTATTGATCAACCGTCGCAAAGAAAAGGTAACGGTGGAAATTACCTATTCGTTTGAGATGAATGGGGAGCCCGTAGAAGAGCCGATTGACTCTTACGCATTGCAACTCTCATATCGAGCAGATGATGCTTGGCGAATTGTAAATTCAAAAGACAAAATATTTACGAAATTTCAGTTCAACAAAATGCAAGAGGGGCAAGCCCCGCGCAGTGGCGTACAAAGTGTGGTCTTTCACCTAGATCCCAATGATCACATTCGAGATATTGCGCCATTTGATCTCAAAGGCAACATTTCCGGCTGGCTCAGATTGGAACTGACCAAATCGACATTGATGGGACAAGACGACGACAACAACGACCAACCGATTCAGTTTCGAATTCACAATGTGGAACTTGGACTCAACGGCGGGGTAGATGTTCAAGAGTATGAAGAGCCACTGTTGGGTGCGCGCGTGTTGCACATGGATTACCGTGCTGCCAATGAGCGTTTGACCAAGATTGTCACTCGATTGGCTGGACGATCGTATACATACCACCCCTTTTATCCATTCATTGAAATCGACGACAACAACCAAAGTTTCTATATGAAATTGGACAAGCCGTTGCCTGTTGGTCGACGCCATGCGATCACCTTCCGATGCAATGGGGAAGCATTCTTACCGTCTCAAGTGAAAATGGAATGGGAAGTGTTGGAGAAGGCCGGAAAGGGACGTACTGGCTGGACACAGCTTCAAAGTCAAGACGATCAAGATTTTTATGCCATGAATGAAACGGGCGCATTGGAATTTCCACTTGCTGAAGCGGTTAAGGTTTCTACAGAGGGATTTTGGATGCGCGGTCGATTCGTCTTGGACAATGAGGCTGACTTGGAGCATTTGCCCTCCTTGCCACCCATCGCGAACATCATGCTGAACACGGTGAGTGGAATCAACTTGAATACCCATCGAACAGAACGATACAGCGGACAGGGGGTGCCCAACCAACAAGTTCGTCTCTTGCGCAGTCCTCTGTTCCTTCATGAGCACAGTCAAGGAGAGTCACCATTTGGACAGCCCGATAAATTCGCAGACATTCGTGTATACGTCGACGAGGAAGCGGGTAGAACAGAATGGAAGGCGGTGACCGATGCAGAGATGTTGGTAGCCGGTAAAGACGATAAAGTCTTTACAGTGGATGCTGTGGAAGGCGTGTTGACCTTTGGAAACGGAATCCGTGGTCAGATGTTGCCATTTGGTTCGAGCAACGTGCTGGTGGATGTCTATCGTGTTGTTGTGGGGACAAAAGGCAATGTTGCCCCCTTTGAGATTGAAGTTTGCGACCGAATTTCCGAAGTGGAGGTCACCAATCTGATGCCGGCGGTTGGTGGTCGAAATGCAGAAACTGTTGACGAAATCATCGAAAGGGCACCGTCTTTATTGACAACGAGGGATCGCGCAGTGACGGCATTGGATTTTGAAGTCATTTCCAAAGAAGCATCCAGTGATGTTGCTCGAGCCTATTGCGATGGCAAGATGGATGAAGACGGCCAAGTATCGGTGGTGATTTTACCACACCGACAGCCCGGTGAAGAAGTGCCGAACCCATTTTTGTCTGAAGGTTTGCGAGATCACGTGTCTCGATACTTGCAAGCACGTTGTCTGATCAATGTACAACCGGTGGTTCGACTGGCGAAGTTCATGACCATTGACTTGTCCATTCGATTGAGATTGCGTCCAAAAGCCAACATCATTCAAACGCGCGAACTGGCGCAAGAGTGGGTGACGCAGTTTCTCGATCCGTACACGGGAGGTTTGGATGGAGAAGGTTGGGTCTTTGGTGGCACGTTGTATGGACAAGACTTTGCGCGTATGGTGTCGGACTTACCAGAGATAAGACACATTATGGACGTGCAGATTTTCGACATGTCACAGAAAGATCGTCGGTCTGTACCCGGCTGGGAACTTGGTTCTGGTGTGGAAGAACTTTCATTGACGGATTTTGATTTGTTCCACGTTCGTCGAATCCGTGTACAAATGGGTGAATGGTAATGTCACAGTTCTCGCTAGTATCCAAGCAAGGTGCACAGTTGGACGTGCAGTCTGAGCACCGTTCGATTGCTGACGTGGTGCGTACCAGCTATCCCATTCGAGCCGCACGAACATACATTCGTCGACACTTGGGCAATTCAATCCAGATTCAGTTGGTCGAAATTTCCCGCGGCGAAGAACAAGGCTGTGTTCGCATGGCGGAAATCATTTCTGCCGATGGTGGCCCACGCGTGTTCATTCGCTTGGTCAAAACGCTTCCAGATGGGACGCCGGCATCGTTTTTTGCCCCAAAGGAACTCGTGGAGTCAAGGGTGCAAATTGAAGTAGAAGGTGGGGGTGGCGTACCCGCGCTGCGTATCCGAGACAAAATTATCTTGCATGTACCGGTCCACTCTTATTTGCGATTTTTGCCAACCCTGTACCGTGCAAACTCCTCAACCATTCGTCGCGATGTACATCAAGTGTCTGAGCGAGAGCAGCGACAGTTGGCCACTCGAAATCAAGTGACCACCTCCAGGGTCAATGTGGATGAAGCCGATCAGTTTCAGCGCTTTTTGTTTCTCTTTCAGCACGTCATGACCAGTGTCATCGATCGCATTGATGAGATGCCTGATCTCACCGACCCACTTCGTGTAGAGCGTAAGTTTTTACCGTGGTTGGCGTCGTGGGTCAATTTCCCTTTAGACGAGTCGCTGCCCTTACACATGCAAAGAGAATTGGTTCGACGGTCGATTCGATTGAACCGAATGCGGGGCACAAAGGCTGGGTTGTCGGAGATGATCCGAATTTTGACATCGACTCCTGTGCACATTGAAGAGCGTGCCAAGCCAAAGCCTTGTGTACTCGGTCAGATGACGTTGTCTGGTGGCAAAAATATCGTGGATCGGTTTCATCGTCGTGAACCGCCTGGATGCTACGTGATGCCGAAAGACCGTGCGGCACAAAGTTTCTTTATCTTAGAACTTGAAGCCAAATACTTGTTTGTGCGGCGTTTTGGGGATCGTGCAGGGGATATTTTGATGCGAATCGTCGAGATTGTTTCCCAAGAAATGCCGGCACACATTGCGTTTACCATTCAGTTTGCAGACGATCAACATACGAAGTAACAATAATACAGTTGAACCGCGCCCCATCGAGCGCACAAGGAAGGACCTGTTATGAACAAAAAACCACTCAGTCGTTTGAACCCGTTTGAAGGGCTGTGCTTGACCTCACAAGATTTACTTGACGAGCAAACCTACCATCGAGAGAGTCTACAGCAGCACAATCACCATCTACACGGATACGGGATTGTTCACGGTTTGCAAGTGGACTTGGCTACCAAGAAGAAAGGTTACAATGTGACCATTCACTCTGGGTTTGGAATTACTCAAAACGGTTCTGGTGTACACGTTCCTTACAATATTGAAACCCCGTTAAATAAGCCCAGTTCCGACGGTCTCTATGTACTGTGGTTGGTCTTACAAGAGGTAGAAGATCAAGCGGAACTGCGACACGTTTTTGATACGGCCCAGCAGGAATCAGCGCGCATTCTCGAACAGGTAGCCGTTGTTCTCGTACCAGATGGAGAAACATTTGAGAACGGTATTCAGTTGCGCAGAATCCAAAGTCGTATGGGTCGGATGTCGCCATTGTCAGACCCTGTGCCCAGAGCGGGAAGAACAGAACGTGCCGCCGAAAGTTATTTGAAGCCTCGACTGCAAGAGTTCATTGAACTCAACCGCAAAATCATCAACTTGCTGTATCGAACCACAGAAGTCCGTGAGATTGAAATGGATACACTGTCTTTCAATTCTGCGTTGATATCAGCGGAATTTACATTGCTTGAAGAAGGCACAACAGATCGTGTTTTGTACAGGGTGGCTGGACTGTTGACCACCTTTGCCAATCAGTTTTACAGCTCAATGCGCAATTACCAAGATGCGGTAGAGACTGTACGCGGAGAGATTCGCAGAATCTACATGAAACTTCCAGCAGCGAGTCAAAGCAATGAGGTTTGGCGCGACTGGTTTGGTTCAATCCAGCGTCTCAATGCCCTGTTGACAGATGTCGCCAATGGTCTTGAAGACACCATTGGACCACAGCAGTAACTTTCTAAGGTGGGTATGTCGTCATGAACTTGTCTGAGGTCCGACTCCGGATTCAAGTCATCGATATTGAGCCTCGTCAGTTGGACGTGACGGTTCCCAAGTACATCCCCGTGTCTGATTTGTCGCAACGGGTCGTTCGAGATGCGGGTATGATGTCTCATTGGCCCAATCGTTTTCGACGCCATTATTATGTTCATGCCCGAGGCAGAATGTTGGACCACTCTGAAACTTTGGAGTCTGTGGGGCTTGTAGACGGCGAGTTGATATATTTGCTGCCCCAACCCGATGCGGCTCTTGGAGTCTTGGAACAAAACCCAGAGTATCCCGAGGTAAAGCCATATTTGGGACAGGGCATGGTCCAACTCATGCTGTCTTTGTTTGCTGTTTTGGCATTCTCATTTCTATGGGGGATGGCGCTCAGTGTAGAACAAACAACGTGGGCGGCCATTTTGCCGAGTTTGGGACTGTCGAGTTTGTGTGTGGCTGTTGCACGGCATGCGTGGGGTGGTTGGGCTTTCAATATGCGCATTGGTGGGACAGCGTTGGCATTGTACGTCATCGCACTGTTGCCACCGTTGTTTGCGCCAACATTGTTGTCTGGTGTAGAGTTTTCAGAGTTTGTTCGAATATTTTTACCTGGAGCGGTGTTGGGATTGACCGGCTTGATTTTTTCATGGATCGCTTGGTGGGGACCTGTGGAACCACTCAACCGAGGGCGGGTTCAAGAACAACGGGCTTCAGAACTGGAACAGCCTCTGCCCTTGTGTGGCATTTGCAATCGTGACGTGGCGGTTGAGGTGCAAGCTTCTTGTGCATACAATACCCAGTGCGGGAAGATATTTCACCAAGGGTGTTTGACCGCTAAACAAAATAGTTTTCAGGGAGACCCTCGTCTGTGTCCCGTTTGTACGATCCGTATTGCCTAAGGCATCTAATCGTATTGTCTAAGGTATATGGAAAGCAGCGGCTGTAACCGTTTTCTGTCCGAATTTTGAGTGGCATAGTGTACTGAGTGTGTGATAGAAAGCGTACAACAATGGAGTATAGATGAGCAAGGTGGATCCCAGTATTCAAACGGTTGTGCTGACAGGGGAGTCTTTGTTGGTCAAACAATCCATTGATGCTTGGATCAAAGCTTGGCTTCCAAATGGTGATGATGGCACAAACCTGTTGGTTTACGACGCTTTGGAAGATGATCCTCACGAAATTGCGTCAGAGTTGTTTCTCACCTCGATGTTTTCTTCCGATAAGGTTCTACTCGTCAGGGGCATTGAACGATCAAGGGGCTCATTTTTTGAACCGTTGATCCCATTTTTGGAAAATCCAGTGTCGGGATCCCACTTGTTGATTGCTGGTGAAGCCTATCCAAAAGATGCCGCCAATAAAGCCATGAAGAAGTGGAAACGCTTGCTCAAAAAGAATGGTCTGCATCAAAAATTCGCCCTCAAGGATTTTAATGGTGCTCGATTTGTGAAGCAGCGCGCCAAGGAATTGAACATTTCAATACACGAGGGTGCGGTTCTCCAGTTGGTTCGCGATACTGGCTCTCCATCAATACTGGAAAATGAATTGATGAAACTGGCGTCTTTTGTTGAGGATGGAAAGAGCATCACCGAAGCCGATGTGACGAAGGTGTGTGAAATTTCATCGGAGATCGATATTTGGGCGTTGACCAATGCGTTGGTGGCTCGAGATGTAGACAAGGCTTTGCAGTCCTTGCATCGCATGCTCAAAGAACAAAATCCACCCCACAAAATTTTTGGGTTGGTGATGTCAAAAGTACGAGACTTGAGCATTCTCCAACAGCACATTTCACAAAAAACACCATTGGATGGCACTTGGAGACATGGGGCTTCTAGAAATCAGGCAATCGCTTTGCTGAAGAAAAACCCCATGCAGATTGGTCGAGTTCTACAGCAGATGGTGGCCACCAATCGACATTTTAATTCATCCAAGGCGGACGCTGAAGAGCATCTTCATGCACTGATTGTGTCATTGTGCACAACATGAAATTGCATTCTGTAATTGGCATTTGTCTATCAGTACAATAATTAGGGCAGAGAGTTTTGACAGAGGATGAAAGATGGAAACGTTTGCCGTATTGGCGTTGATTGTATTGTCGGTGGTTGTTCAAACGGTGGGCCGAATGCGTGGTGCACCAAATGTTCCCATTCTTTTCTGGGTTGCCTTTGCGTTGGCAACGGCGGTTCCTTTGGGGACAGGGTGGATGGTGCTGAACAAAGGTGAAGTGCTCGATTCGGTATCGGTTGCCAAAGTGAAAGACCACGTTCAGGTGGAGGTGCCCGAGGGGTATGCTTTGTTGGTCACTGGGACGTTGAACCCTGAAGACAGCGATGAGGAAGACGCATACAAGACGGCGTATACCCTCAGTGCCCAGTATACCGACAACAGTAAAGAGGTCTTTACTGGAGAAATTACCAAGCAAAATCAGGGTAAACAGCAACTCAAAGCCATTCAAGGAGAGACCATTTCTGAGTCTGGTAAGAAACCGGCCAATCGAACGGGACAGCACGTACAGGATCGCTTTGTGACCGCGAAGAACGGCACGGTGGATATTTTGGTCAAAAACTATTCTGGTACAGCAGCGACAGATTTGCAGATCGAAGTGACTCAAGCGCCACCGAAGGCTGTTTGGTTGTGGGGGTTTGCCGTACTGTGGTCGGTGTTGGGCATATACTTTCAAGCGTGGCAAAAGTGTGATCAAGTTGCCGGTGATTTGGCAGGGTTGCCTTTTTATGCGGTATTCTTGGCAGACGGAATTACCCCGACCGCTTCTTGGTTCAATGTGGGCACCGCTTTCTTACCCGGCATGTTTTTGGGGTGGGGTGTCGTGGCTGGATTGGCATGGCTGGCCACCAAATATGTAGATTCGTCTCAAAAAAATCAGAGAGCCTAAGGACGTGCAATGAAACCCTGGACCCAATGCAAAATTGTAGCTTTTGACACTGAAACAACGGGGTTCAATGCCCATACCACCGACCGTGTCATCGAGTTTGGTGGTGTGGAGATGATCATGAATGAGGACTATACGGTTCGAGAAGTCATTGAGCATCACTATCTTATCAATCCAGGTATTCCCATTCCACGCGATGCATCTGAAGTGAGTGGTATTAAAGATGCAGATGTGGAAAACCAGCCGAACTTTGGGGCTTTTGCACATAAAATCTGGGACTTGTTTGAAGATGCAATTTTGATTGCCCACAATTTTAATTTCGACTTCGGATTTTTACGCGCAGAGTTTCGCAGGGTTGGAAAAGACTGGCCAAAGACATTGGGCGAGGTGGATACGCTACAGATGGCTCGACATTTCATGGGGGATATGCGTTCCAAAAATCTGGGTGCAGTGTCCGCAGAACTCGGGGTGCCACTGGTCAATGCTCACCGTGCGGTGGACGATGCGGAAGCCTGTGGGCGTGTATTTATGGCGATGGCCTCCAAGTTCTCTGCCCCGGAGCCTGGCAAAGAAGGGCGTGAGAGAGCAAAGGGCGGACGTGCGCCAACAGACTTAATAGAGATGCTCAAGTGGGCCCATGGAACGTATCCTCTGCCCGAAAATGAACACATAGGGTATGTGCAAAGTGGGGTGCCGGAGTTTTTGGATGGGCCACATGAAGGCGAGTTGATTGAGTTTTACCAAGATTATCTGCAGTGGATGACCATCGCTCAAAAACGGGTGGACGGACAGTGGATGCATCGGTATTCTCCGCCGCTGAGAGAATGGATTCGACATTGGCTGATCAACAAATCTGCTGGTGGAAATCCGGTAAACCCCCGTTCATTCTCTGCGATGGACTGGCAGAGTGTCGAGCCCATTCGAGGCATTTACGCAGAGCAATACCGTTCTCAAGATGAGGAGTGAAGCATGAATCGAATGATTGTATCTATGGTGGCGGTGTTGATGTTTGGCTGTGGCAATGGGGCAGACAGTGGAGAAGAATGCTTCAATGGCGATATTGACGGTTTGGGAAGCGATACCGGAAATATCCCAGCACTGTATGGTTCTTGGACGACAACCTTTGCGTCGCGCACTTTTCATGATGAGTGTGGAATTGAAGGGTTGGGCCGCAATGAGTTTGATTGGTTGAGTGGTGGTGCAATGGATATAGGTGGTCGATTGACCGATGTCGAGGTTACTTTTGCAGGCGCGCAAGGTGCTGAACTCAACGCGACGATGTCCTCCTTTGGCGCCGTGACCATTTCCGGACGCCACACTTTTCGAGGACAAGAACTTCATATTGCCATTGGGGGGCTGCTCTTTGAAAATGCACAGCTGGGTTTGACGGAGCTCGAAGGGCAGGTGTACATGGGCATTGATACCACAGGTGATGGATATGTAAATTGTGGGGTTATGGGAGATTTTAACGCCAAAAAAAGTTCTTAAGCAAGGGGTGGTTGAATTCGGGGAAGTACGTTGTCAGAGTGGGTTCGGATACAGTAGTATACCTCACGCACTCTTCCTAGTTCTTCCCCGAATTCAACTCACCCCTTATCTTAAGAAGGGTTTGGTTGATTTGTTTGACCCTTTTGGTTTGTTGTGGTTGAATTTGGCGTAGTAGATTGTTGGGGTTGGTTCGGATACAGTAGTATACCTCACGCACTCTTCCTAGTTGTTCATCGGATTCAATCGATCCCTTATCTTAAAAAGGATTTGTTTGGTTTGTTGTGGTTGGCTTTAACGAAGTACGTTGTTGTTGTGAGTTTGGCTTTAGTGGCAGACTTTATATTTTTTGTATTGGTTTTGTCTGGTCTCACATGTGAGGGATGTACTTTTGAAGTCTGTTGTGACTGATAATTCGATTTTTGTTATTTACTGAAACTCGACTGTCTTGTTTATAAATTAGAAGAGGCTCAGTACCTTGTTAAGCACTGAGCCTCTCTGACAGCGAATTGTGAGGACAATTAGCCTCGTACGTTATAACGAATGGCATCTGAAGACAAACTGTTGTTCATATCCACGTGTGGAATTTTGGCCACAACGGTAAAATCCAAAGAGTGCAGTGGCTTTTTCAAGGTCAATATCACAGTTGGGACTTCTCCATTGAGGGCATCGGTATTCACTTTTTTGATGTGTTGGGTACCGATGTCTGGAAATTCAATGGCGTAATTGCGATGATCTTTGCAGGCTTCGATGCTTTCATCGGTCAAATGATTGAATTGTACCGTGACCTCAGATTGATTTTTGACGGCACAACCGCGAATGCTGAGAACGTTGAGCGACTGTTTGAGTTTCTTGCCGGCACGAAATACGGGAATGATTCGTGGAGGCACCGAGATGCGTCGGTCATTTTGTGGGTCGTATCCTTCAAAAGCACTGCGTTCCGAAAGGTTGAAGGTACCAAAGTCGGAGATGGTGACTTTTTTACCATCAATCAACGCATCAGAGATGATCGAAGTGAATAGGTTGATGGTCTTGGCCGCAGTTGATTTGGGTATGCCAGCACGTGCAGCGAGTTGTTCTGTAAGGTCTTTCTTGTTGAATCCCGACTTGCCGTTGGAAGTAATCATGAGAAACTCGAGTTGAAGGTTGGTAAGTGGTGGTGAACACGATACAAAAAACAAGTGTTTGTTGCATAGAACGTTGTACTTGAAAAGAAAAATCAAATCTATACAAAAAGGGACATTAATGGTTGCATATCGCAAAACTTGAATTTGTATACAGAAAAGTTCAAAGATTTAAGGCATTTATGATTGTCCCAAAATATAGACACATAAGACACATTGTCCCATATTTGTTCACAATAGCCATTTCGAGTTGGTTGGCTTGGTGGACACTGCACAATCCATTGCCGGATGGGTACCAAAATGAGTTTCTTCACGTAGGAAACACTTTCGATATCTACGAGTCCTTAGTTTCATTGGATTGGTGGCACCTGCGGTGGTATGCTTACACTTCATACTGGCCTTGGGGGTTTTACGCTGTTCCGATGGTATTTCTACTGCCGTTTGGCAAGAGTGTTTCTGCATTGATTCTCAGCAATTTGCTCTATTTGGGGGTTCTGATGGCATCGATGCTGCGTCTGTCGAACATCTATCGCAGTTCATTGTCGCCATATTTGTTGATGTTGACACCGGCCGCCTTTGGTTCTTTGACTCGCTTTGAACCAAATTTTGCCAATTTGGCGATGACTGCTTTGGGGTTGTTGTGTTTGGTGGAGTCCGACAGTTTTGCCAATCGACGATGGACGTTGTTGTGGGGGTGTGTTTTTGGGACGGCATTGATGCTGGATCGACTGACGGTTCTTTTTTACTTGGGACCTGCCAGTTTGTATTTGCTGTATCGAACCGACTGGTCTTCAACGTACTCTCGACGAAATGTAGCGGCGTCACTGTTCTTATTTTTGCTGTGTACTGTGGCGTACTATCGAGAGTTCTTCATCCGTCACTCCAGCGAACTGCTGTCTCAGGCCCCCACCGGAGAGATTGACTCAGCGGGTGTTTTGTTGACGACAGACAATCCGGTTCCCAGCTTGTACTATGTCCTCTCGTTGTTGGACTCTCAAGCGGGGTGGGGGATTGGGTTGCTCATGCTTGTCGGTCTTTTCAAAACACTGTATGACAGGGCAAACTCCAAAGATTGGTTGTTGCTCTACTCAATCCTACCCGGAGTGTTGTTCTTTACACTGGTTGCCAAAAAGCAGGTGTACTATTCCTTTCCGATACTGGTGCCCTTGGCCATACTGGCTGGACGTTTTCGC
>CBFICN010000044.1:0-21307 GCA_965661045.1 uncultured Myxococcota bacterium | reverse complement strand
CAATGAGTACCCAGCGCGGCTGACTCGTCCACGTGAAATTCAAGAGTTGTTGGAACTGGCACCGGTCAATACACACATTTTTGTTCTGGCTTATCCCGGTCAAGGAGAAGACGTAACTGCGTTGATGGGTGAATTGGAGTCCAACTTCGAAGCTGCGTATGGCATGTTGTCTGACGATGGCGCTGTAGATTGGTGGCGTGAGAAAGTCCATTTTGTGTTGGACGATGCTTGGTCGGCTGACTGGATGGGGATGCTCACCAATGATTATTACGATCCAAACAATTTTGTTCTGTGGTCGGCGGCGATTGATCGAACTCAGCGCGTAAGAGAAGTTGGAAATTATTGTGATCCCTCAACTGGTTGGGAGCAGTGCCCGCCATTCTTTATGGCTTATGAATCTATCTACTTTAATTTTGAGGCAGAGCGTGAGGCCGAACTGGCCAGTCACAACGCCGATATCGTACCGGTGTTTGATACAGAACTCATCGCTGACCCAAATTGGGCGGGAGAACGAACCATCGTAGAAGTTGAACTTCCGACTGCGGAAGATTTACTCGCTTACGACACGCTACATTTGGATCTCAATTTGGAGTGTACAGGCTATCCTGCGGGTACTCAGTGTCCGGCTTGGGATTACATTGTAAACCTTTACTTGTGCGAACGGGACGACCCATCGACCGAGGAGGATGAATCTCAGGTTTGCAATAAGGAATTTGGTCGATGGATCACCACCTATTGGCGTCCAGGGCGTTGGGTGCACGATGCGACTCCAATGCTGGCTTGGATCAACGATGGTGGAACCCGCAAGTTTGCGTTCTATTCTCAGCAACCCTACAACGTCAGTCTGGACTTGCGTTTCAGCAATCAGGACAAGGGAGTTCGACCTGTTGGAATTGAAGAAGTATATCGTGGAGGTAGCCTCGATGACTTTTACAATTGGGGTTCGTACCACAGTCTGACGGAGACAGAGTGGAGACAGTGGACTATTGAAGAGCAGCAAGATGTCTTTACGATTCAATCGACCGAACACGTAGAGGACGATCGAGACTTCATGTTTATTTACGGGACCATTCAGTGGCAAAATCAGGAGACCGCGTTGGATGAAAATGGCTGGGACTGGCTCGATATCACCACCATCATGCAGCACAATGAAACGGATCAGTACTGGATTACTGAAGACAACAACGATCCGGAACTCGAAGAGTATCATCGGATTGACTACACTTGGACAGGGGATCCAGAGCGTCCACTCGCCGTTTGCATGACTGAAGATGGTGCTGCAACGATGGAAGAGGCCGAAGCGGCCACGGAGCATTGTTTGGTGGATGATCCAGCTACGTGCTATCCCCGTGCAGACAGAGACAATTTGCGAGGTGGTTGCAACTTTGGTCCGTGGACAATGCTCACCTCTGAGTATTATGATCCAGCAGACCCACAGTTGGAAACCCATTGGGTAGAAGAACGTCGTCAACAGTACTGGTTGATGGACAATGGCTCTGGAAACAACCGCTACGCCAACAAAGACTCACGATGGGACTGGTTCGTTGACGGAGAGACGATGTACTTCTGTGCGACGGAACCCAATCTGACAGATGCCACGGATGCCAGTGGGATGTTGCGTCCTTGTGCCGAGGACAATCCAAACACGGATACGGTCGATGAATCACAGAACTGTGCGTTGCAAGCCAACCGTCAAGATTTAGAGCGGGGATGCAACGGGGGTGCGTGGCGTCAAATGAGTGCAGTTGCAGCGCTCGATGAAGCGACGCCTGTTGGAGATCTGACCGAGATTTGGCACGAAGACAAGCTGCCGATAGAGTTTACACCACCGGAGGGTACGACAAAAGTCGAGCTTGCTGGCGTCGTGTCCGGGCACGGCTTTGGTGCAGATACCCTCAATTGTGCCGAGTTTTGTGATCATCAGCATCAGTTCCAAATCAATGACGGTGCTCCCGTAACCAAAACCCATCCAGAAGCGGGAGCGGCAATGGGCTGTGCGGACCAAGTAGCCATCGGTACTGTGCCCAATCAGTCTGGAACTTGGGTATACGGACGATCTGGCTGGTGTCCGGGGATGGAAGTACCCGTTTGGCGAAATGACTTCACTGGGGACGTAGATCTAGGGGGTGTCAACACACTTTCTTATCTTGGATTGGTGCGCGGCGAGATTTACCACCCGTCGTACACTTCAGGAACCTTTAGACCCCGTGTCGATATGCGATCATACCTTGTGTATTATCAATAAAAAGGAGAGTCCGAAATCAAGATTCGGCATCGTTTCTAAGCAAACAGTCAGTTTTGAGCGTAGAGGTGTGGATATGACAATGGTAGAGCAGACGATTGCAGATATTCGCAGACAATTGTTGGTGGGTCAAAAAAGAGGGAATCGATTTTTAGACGGACAATCGCGCTGGTCTATTGGCCTGACAAGGCTTGTACTCTCAGAGATGTGGAATCATTTGCTGGTGGAAGGGAAGAAACTCAAACTGTCCGTTTCCGAACCAAGTGATGGTCTGAAAACATTGACTGTATACGTTCATCCCCCACAGCCAAGTGCTGAGAAGAAGTTGCGGAAACTCCATCGCAAATCTCAGGAAGCTTTAGAAGAGAGAGGTTTTAACTTTTTGACCCTCTGTGTTGGGTGTGTTCGTTGGAGTGATGGAACGCACAGTGGCGCAGCGCCTGCTTTGTTGATTCCTGTACAGTTGAATGTTTCGAATCGACGAGCAAGTTTTTCTATAGAGTACACAGACGAACCCGTTCAGTGGAATCCCGCTCTGGTTTCAAAATTGCGCTCGGAGATGGAGGGAGAAACTGTACCGGATGGCTTCAATGAGTCAGTGGACAATGATGACGTTGAAGGCTTAGAGACTGCCTTTTTAGAATTGAAGCGGCTCTGCGCGCAGATAGACTGGGTCGTAGACGAGCAGATGCGACTGGATGTACTCGATGCCTCCCAACTTCAGATGTACAGAGATTTGGAATTGTCTCGGTGGGGACAGTTGCCTTCACTCATTCCAAAAGTGTTGGGGAGAGGCTTTGTGGTGGACAAGCAACTCCAAGCGCTTCATCGGGGAGATATTGACCACCTCGTTCAAAACCCCGAGAAACTTTCCCTGATTCTAGAAGCCGACCCCACTCAATCTGAGGCGGTAGCGATCGCTAAGGTCGGTGGTAGTTTGGTCATTCAAGGTCCGCCAGGAACCGGCAAGTCGCAAACGATTGCCAACGCAATCTCTACGATGATCGCAGATGGCAAAAAAATTCTTTTTGTTGCTCAAAAGAAAGCCGCGCTGGATGTGGTGTATCAGCGGTTGTGCAACGCGAATCTACAACACAGTATTTTAGAACTGCATTCCAGTAAGAGTAAGCGTGCTACGGTGTTGAAGAGTTTGTCGGATGCGCTGTCTCAAGGCTCAGTTGAATCAACGTTTCCAACTGACATTGTTGAACGGGTGTTGGCGAGGCGAGCAACACTTGAGGGCGTCAATGATACGCTTGATACACCGATTTTGAATACTGGGATGCGGATTGCTGAAATCTTTTCGCACGCTTACCACAGTAACCCTTTGGATTGCGCACCGACCTTTCATTTTCCCAACGTTCTCAACTGGGACACTGCAACTGTGGAGACCCTGAAGCAAACGTCGGTTGAACTATCGCAATTAATTGCGTCTGAGCGATTGCCATGGAATGAAAACCCGTTCAATCTCTCCACCATCCAATCGGTAGATACACTGTCGAACGATGACTTTTTCCGGCTTGCAAATACTTGTTTGGTCGAAGTAAAGGTCTTGTTGGCGCTGCTTGAGCAGCAGAAAGATGTGATTGGCTGTAGCATCTCTCCGACAAGTTTGGGAATCGAACAGTTGGTTCGAGACTTGAAATTTTTGGCGGAGAAGCCTTCGCTGCTGGGAATCAATGTGGCCTTATTGAAACAAGAAGGTCGAATGGATCAAGCGAAGGACTTGTTGAGTCAAGGACAGCAACTGAGATACCGTCAAAGTCGGCTGTTGACTATATTTGAACCCACATCGTTGACACAGACAGACCGAATTGAACAACTGTTGGGGGGACTGAGACGCCTCAATGATCGTTGGTGGAAAATCTTTCTGCCCTCTTGGTGGAGGGGTTTAAAGGTGATGAAACGGTACTTTTTGGGAGAGCAGGGCAATGATCCAGAACAGTGGACACAGCCGGTCCAGGAATTACAAACCTTTCATCACCAGTTGATAGAGTTCGAATCCGATGGTGTCTTGGGTGGGCGAATTTTCGGAAACCAATGGAAGGGAGGGCGAAGCGATTGGACAGAACTCTTCAAAATCTTGACGTGGGTGGAAGAATTGCCACATTGGCAAGAACGGCATCCTTCTTTGAAGGTTGGCAATTTGATGTCGGATTCTACGGTTCAATCACATCCGGTTTCGTTGGGTACCCAGATTTTTGAACAGTGGCAAACAGTTCAAGATGCCTTGCACGATCTAATATCCATTTTGAAGCCGACGAAGGATTCTATTTTGACGGCGCCTTTTGACTTGCGTGCGGTCCAGTCACTGTTGGAGAGCAATGACTGGACCCGACAAGCCTTGGCAAGGGCCATCGCCATCAATCAGGTTGCCAGTGCCTTGAGGGAAGAGGGACTTGATGAGTGGGTGGCATGGCTGATGGACGGGCACACAGTGTCAGAAGTGGAAAGACAGTGGGAGTATTCGGTTGGGCACAGTCGGGTTCAGCGGGTGCTCTCACAACCCAAACTCCATCGTGTAACGCGTTCAACATTGCACCAGCATCGACGCAGTTTTATCACCGAAGATGCCAAACTCCGATTTGCCACACAAGAAATGTTGGTCAGGCGTCACAGTGAAGATCTTCAATCGTTGTTGTTTGTTGGGCAAATGGCAACGTTGAGTGCTGAAATGTCCAAAAAGAGAGGGCACAAGAGCATACGAAGATTGATGACGGACTGTGGTGTCGCCATTCAGCGAATGAAGCCAGTGTTTATGATGTCCCCGATTTCAGTGGCCACACATTTGCCCCAAGGTATGGAGTTCGACGTGGTGATTTTTGATGAAGCCAGTCAAATGACAACATCCTATGCACTGGGGTCTTTAATGCGGGCCAAACAAGCCGTTGTTGTTGGAGACAGTCAGCAGCTTTCCCCTACAAGTTTCTTTTCGAAAAAATCGGACACCGACAGTATTTTGGATCGTTTTGTTAGCAACGGTTGTCCCAGTATGATGCTGTCTTTTCACTATCGCTCTCGTCATCCTGATCTGATTGCGATTTCCAATACCTTCATGTACGACGGTGGTTTGAAACCATTTCCCTCTCCGGGCACCCATCCAATGGCGCGTGGAGTACGATTTGTATCTTCCAAAGGCAGCATCTATGATCGTGGCAACACACGAAGCAATACAGGTGAGGCAAAACTGCTGGTCGCAGAAGTGGCTAGGGTGATCGTAGACTCAACGCGTCGAAACCTCCGTCCGAGCATTGGACTTGTGGCTTTTAGTTTGTCACAAAAAGAAACGCTTGAAGATGCGTGGGATGCTCTGCTGGCAAGCCGCTCTGATATTCGCCAATATTGTGATGCGCTTCCAGAAGGGGAGCATGTGTTCGTCAAAAATCTGGAGGATGTGCAAGGAGATGAAAGAGACATTGTTTTCATCAGTGTGGGGTATGGATATGATGGAAAGGGTGTGTTTAAACACTCCTTTGGTCCAGTGGGAACTCAAGGTGGAGAGCGTCGACTCAATGTCTTGTTTTCTCGAGCACGGTTTGAAATGGTGATTTGTGCAAATTTTGAACCTCAACTGATCTCTGCGACGAAACCTGCCTATGCGATGCTTCGCGCAATGTTGGAATTGTCCCATGCGAATACAGAGTCAGCATCGAGTGAGCCCACTGGTTTTGTCGCAGATGTTTGTGCGTTTATCGCAGAGTGTGGGTACGAAGCGCTGGCGCAGTATGGACCCGCAGGCAACACGATCGATATTGCGGTTCGATCACCGGAGTCGGAGGTGTTTCAGTTGGCGATTTTATGTGAAGGAGGAACGCAAAATCAGCGAGTTTCGACACGCTACAAAGAACGATTGTTCCCAGAGTCGCTCCGTCGATTCGGCTGGCCTGTGTATCGAGTCTGGTCATTGCCGTGGTATACCAATCCAGAAGCCGAGAGGGTAGCACTGAAGCAAGTGCTCGAGAGTGCAGCCCGTCCAGTTGTTGAAAACAAAACGTTTACGCTTCGACGGCGCGAGAGAACGACTGTACAGTCTCTGTCCTGGATACAGACCAAGCGACTGTCTCGTGAAACTCTGCAGCCAGCGATAGCCAGCGATGCTCAGCCACAAAGTCACCCCAAGGAGTTGAGCATTGTCGTACAGCGTTTGCTGAAACAAGAAGGACCTTTGTCTCAAGATATGATTGTCAAGAGGGTCTGTACGTTGATGGGTGTTCGTCGTGGAAAGAAAAATCGAACAGTGATTTTGGCAGTGGTCGAGCAACTCAAGGGACGCGCTGAAGTCAAAAGCAAACATGGATTCTATTGGACTCGAACCACCGATTTGTCTCCACGGATTCCCGGTTATGAGTTTCGTCACTTTGCAGAGTTATACCCTCCACATGTGCTTGACTTTGTGCGTTTCTATGTAGAAGGTTCTGTTGAGAAATCTGTTCACTTAACTGAGTTGGCCGAGTTGTTGATGGAGTTGGTTGGATGGGAGATCAAAAATCAAAAGAGAATAGACGAGTTCTCACAAGGGTTGATCGCTACATTGTCAGACACCAACTTGAAAGTGGTTGAGGGCGTTGTTGCCATTCGTGAATAGAGCCACAGAGAGGAGAATATAGAGAATGGAAAAGATGATAGAACGTGGCTATTGAGAAGTCAGACCCAAACTCCACTGCCACAACCCTTCGATGCTTTCAAGACTTTCTGGTTCAGATAGTGGAAGGTGTAAAGCATACTGACTCAGCACTTCAGCACTCAACGGCGGGTGGTGCTTCTGTATGGCCACCATGATGGCTAGAGTTTCAGGCTGTATGGATTCTGTTGGAATCGGAGGCAAGGCAATCGGCGTTTTGTTGAGTAGACGACCGGTGATCGAAATGTTTTTGGCTGTGAGGGCCGACGTAAAGTCTTCCAATTGTTGTAGACGACGGTTGGGTACCTCAATTAACCAGTACTCCGTACCGGATGCTGTAAGCATGTGCTGGCATTCCTTTGCGACCTTTTCAAGCTCGATGGCAGATTGCTGAAACAGTTCAAAGAAATCACTGATTTCCGCTATCGTTTCACTGCCCAAAAAGAAATTGAGCCCTTTGGCGATGATGCTTTTCGCAAAATTGATCGAGGCAAAGCCTGAGGATTTTGAGGTCAACCATTGAAGTCCAGAATTGGAGAATAAGTGTTGAATTTTTTCTGGTGCATCAAAAAATTGCTGGGAATTTTGAGCGGGCGGGGTGTCTACGACGATGACGTCATATAAACCGGTGTTGACCAGTTCCATCATTTTCATTACCGCCATCATTTCTTGAATCCCACCCATCTTTCCTTTGGCAAATTGAAAATAGCGATTGGTGGACAAGGTGTGCCATGTTTTTTCAGAAGTATGTTGTTTGCTGAATGTTTCAAAAGCCAAGGTTGCATCGAGCATCATTGCCCACATTTTTCCCGCACACTCTTTGGGTAGGGGAACGGAAGAAGCCAGGTTGCCAACCATACTTAGGTGAAGGGCATCGGCCAGTCTCTGTGCGGGGTCGATCGTCAACAACATGCACCGTTTGCCTTGACGGGCTTGGTGCATTGCCATTGCGACGGAGGTTGTTGTTTTCCCAACACCACCAGTACCACATATGAAAATGATATTGGTGCTCACAGTCGTGCCCCTAAGTCATGAATGGGGGGAACACAAGACCGAGTAGGTTGATCAATCCACTTGTTGTATGTCAATAGTGGGAGTGCGTGTGGCTCACAGAGTTGTCTTTGCAACCATGCATGCCAAATCTTTTGCTGTTGATATTGCTCTTGAAGAAGTCCAAATACCGTTTGGTATTCTGGATGGGCTTCCAAAGATGGATTCGGAGTGCTACCTTGAAATGCTTTCTCTAGCGTTTCAGACATGGGCGTCCACTGATTGATGATGACTCCGAGTACTTTGTCGTGCCAGTCTGCCCGCATGGTTTTCCAAAGTTGCAGTGTTTCTCGAGATGGGAGTTCTTCAGGTAAACAGACAAATAGAACACGCCCATGTTCACTGACCACATCTTCAACCAACTGACTTTGTTTGTACAAGGGACCACGTCGACTGAGCTCCATCATTGTTTGGGCCGCCGCGATCAGAGAGATGCCGTGACCGGTTGCTGGACAGTCGACAATGATGTGTTTCCAGCGGTTGCTGATATATAGGTCATACACTTTGCCCAGTTGCACAGCATCGTGCAGTCCAGGCGCTGCTTCAATCAGGGGAGAGACCAATCGATTCTCAAAAATGAGTCGATAAAGTTTGCGCATTTTCAATTGCTGCACCACATACTCTTCGATTGCAGCCATCGGAGAGACAGAAATGGTCCACAGAGCGGGTTGAAGTTCGAGTTCTGTGTAGCCTGTACTGGTTTTGTTGTACAGTATAGGAATGTCTGCGCACCCGTTGCATTCAACAAGGATGGTGGGCTCTCCTTTGGCTACATATTGATGTGCCAACGCTCTGGCAACCGTGGTACGACCCACCCCCCCTTTGCCCATGATAAAGTCAATGGTTGTCTTAGCCATGAGCAGACTGGGCTTCCATTGTTTGACCTTCCATTGTTTGACCTTCCATTGTTTGACTTTCGACTGTTTGGTCTGCCATCGCAGTCGACTCAATCTGTTCTGAGAGGTGGTCTAGGAACTGGTGAATGTGCTGGAACACCGGTACCGAAACCAATACGCCCAGATGACCGGCGTTGGTAATGACGAGATCGTTGGCTTCATCCAAAGCCGTATTGGAGAAGGGTACAACCACCCAATCTCGCGTTGAACGAACGATCAAATGCGGAACAGGTGGTGCCGTGGTGATGCTACAGACTTCAGAACCTGGTTTGAATTGACGACCGACTGTGCCCCTACCCAAACGATAGGTCTTTGTTCCTCGATAGGGCGTTGCCAAAGAGATGGTCGATGCAACTTTCTTGGTTCCGTATTTCTCAATGTAATGTCGACAAATGAGCCCCCCCATAGAGTGGGCAATGAGGTGAATCGGCTGGCCACTTTGTTCGTGAAGGGCATCAATCTGTTCTTTGAGGTTTTCAACAAAGACAAAGACATCGTCTTTTAAGATGGGGTTGTTGATCGCCCAGCTGTTGTGATATCCACGTCGATATAGGTAGTACTGAAGAGGGGCTAGGGACCAGCGGTTCATTTGATACCCTGGCACAAACAAAATCGGATTGGGGTGTGGGGACTGAGGTTTGTAGGGCGGTTGTTCCGGAGAGAAATGCATCGCTTGAGAAAGAAACGTGAAGAATATCCCCACAAGTTCCAATGTTTGACAAGAGATGTTTTCCCAGCTGACATCGACTGGTTCATCGTTGACGATCGCGTGCATGAGTACACCGGCGACGGTTGTGATCACGCTTCCAGCGACGGCCAATGCCAAAATGAGAGGTGCGCCAACCAAGATTCCCATCCATATTGTGTCTATCCAAGATCCTAGGCTTGCGATCATTGACATCCTCCGTTTTTATTTTTAGCCGATTTTTGTGTGATATTCAATCGTGTATTCCGATTTGTCAGCGGTTGTTCGTTGTCTCTTCATCTGGACTTGCGTTACAGTGCTTGGACTTGAGGTGTATATGATTCGATTTA
Source organism: uncultured Myxococcota bacterium (assembly GCA_965661045.1). Lineage (GTDB taxonomy): Bacteria > Myxococcota_A > UBA796 > UBA796 > UBA796 > CAJWHX01. Next base: position 11,463 of record CBFICN010000044.1, on the reverse strand, counting down.
TGGATGCAGAGCGACGTGTGAAACTGTCCGTGCACGACGTCATTGATGCCGGGCCTCCGAATGGTGACCTGTACCTGACAGTGGCATGGACTGCGCAGACCCGCATGAGAATCGGAACTGAAATTCACAATCAATACCAAACGCAGGCGTTGGAGGACAACCCAAACTTTCAAAAAGAGGTCACGATTCGACACGTGGTCTCGATTGACGATTGGGAGGTGGAGATCACCGGACGGATTGACGGGGTCATCATTGAAGAGGGCGTTCACCGCATTGAAGAGTTGAAAACATCAACGCTGCCGGCATCTGCTTTGTCCCAGAAAGACCTATCCGATATGGCACACTGGCGCGCACAGGTTGAGTTGTACCTGTACTTCTTGGCAGGACAAGGGGTCGAAACCACCGGAGAGTTGGTGGTGATTTCAGTGGTGGATGGGTATCAGCACCGGTTGCCTGTTCCCCACAATCCAGCCCAAAAAGAGTACATAGAAAGACAGTTGCGATGGTTGATTGGTGAGCGTGAGAAACAACTGGCGTGGTACGTTACGCGAATTCAAGCAGTGGAATCTGGTTTGCCCTTTGCCCATGAACAGTGGCGAGAAGGGCAAGAAGAGATGAGCCAGTTTTTGCAGCGAGACCTGCGAGAGAACAAGGTACTGTTGGTCCGTGCACCGACTGGGTACGGTAAGACGGCTGCTTCACTGTATGCCATGTTACAAGTTGCCTATCGAAGCAACCGAAAGATATTTTTTGCCACTGCCCGAAATACCCAGCAACAAATGGTTGAAGATACCTTGAAAAACATGCATTCACGGGGTTTGCCCGTCCGGGCGGTGTCTTTGAGGGCCAAAGAGAAGGCGTGCTTGAATGACGTGGTGTCCTGTCGACCCGATCGATGTCCCTTTGCAGAAGGGTATTATGACAAACTGACTGACAATCGTCTCTTTGATGAAATTTGGGACGGTGGTGTCCTACTTGCCGATGATTTGCAATCTGTGGGACAGTCTACAGGGGTGTGTCCCTATGAACTGTCCAAAAACTTGGTTGCTTCAGCCGATGTGGTCATTGGGGATTACAACTATGTATTTGATCCATCGGTACAACTGGGTGCAATTTCTCAAAACCCAGACGCTTGGATGGTCATCGTTGATGAGGCACACAACTTACCGATTCGCGCACAGGGATATGGCTCGCCGTCCTTGAAAATTCAAACGTTGTGGAAAGGGATTGAGTCCGTTCAACGCTCGGCCGATTTTTCCCGTTTTTCAGAACCCTTGCAAAAAATTATGGATTGGTTGATTTTTGAAACTCAGCAGGGAACCGCAGATCGATTCGGTCAGCGATCGACCACTGTGGATGAAGGCATCAATCTCGATCTACTCAAGGAAGTTGTAGGAGAAATTCAGCAATTGGCTTTGGAATATGCCACTCAACGGTATGAAAAACCTTTGTCTGACGATACCGAAGGAGATCCTTGGTACGAGGCGGCTTGGTCGATTTTGTCTTTTCAAACAGCGTTGGAACGAGCGGGGGATGAGACGGTTGTCGTCGTGCAACGTTTGGGAAAAGACAGAGATGGGTTGCGCCCTACATCCCTGTTAAATCTGGAGTCACCAGCACAACACCCCGACACAGGCTTGGAACTGCTGTGTCGCGATCCGGCAGTGTTGCTCGGCCCGTTCTTTGAGAAGATTGGGGCGGCAGTCTGTATGTCTGCGACGTTGGAGCCCTTTGATTTTTACACCAATTTACTGGGGTTGGATCCTGACAGAACGGCTGTACATAAATTTGATACACCTTTCCCAGTGGAGAACCGTGCGGCTTTTGTATTGCCCTTTGTGTCGACATTGTACCGTGACCGCAGCCGAGAGCACCCGAGGATATCGCGATTGCTTCAAAAGATTGTACAATCGATTTCTGGCAATGTCGCGTTGTTCTTCTCGAGTTTTGCTGTTCTCGAAGATGTGCATGCCCAAATGGATTTGGGAGAGCGGGCCACCTTGGTGCAGAAAAGGCGAATGCGTGAGGCAGGGCGTCGAAAGTTGCTCAAGACGATGGCCAAAGGAGAAGGACACGTGCTCTTTGCCGTCATGGGAGGCATTTTTTCTGAAGGGGTAGATTTGCCCGGAAATGCATTGGAAGCCGCTGTCATCATTGGGCCTTCATTGCCTCAAGCGAGTCTTTCGCGAAGGTTGATGCAGGACTGGTACGAAGAACGGTATGGGGAAGGGTTTCGGTATGCATGGGTGATTCCAGGAATGGCACGGGTCAGTCAAGCCGCGGGTAGGGTCATTCGCACCGAAACCGACAAGGGCATTGTGATTCTTGTGGGCAATCGTTTTGCGACATCTCCGTACAAGGAACTCTTTCCTTCCGAGTGGCACCTTCGACAGACCAGTCGACTGGGTGATGAAATCCGTGCATTTTTTGGTTATGATGCAAAAGATGGAGAGGCTTCTGCTGTGGAGTCCTAAACTTGGATAGACATGTTCCCACGAGAAATGACACAAGAAATAGAGTATCCACCAACCTTGCCAGCGATGTTGGATACCGTTGACTTCGATGCTGTACAGGAAAAGCGATTGCCATTTGTTCGTCTGGAAGCGCAAATTGTGCGCGCGGTGATGACGGAGCCCAGTGTGTTGAGCGCTTCAGAAGTGGGTTGGCTTCGATACGTGGTCTCGCTGGCGCGATCCACTTGGATCCGAGCGGTAGACGATACCGATGTCTATGTGGAACCGTTGCTGTCTCGTTTTCGGTGGTTTGTGCAGCACACACTCAACCCAATTTTAGAACGTCGATTTCCCGTTCGTGGATTGAAGAAGGCACTGCCACTTCTTGTCTCGGAGACACAGCGGGTGCGGAGGGTGATTTTGGAGCAGACTTCGCTCGATGCCCTTTCTATGCAAGAAGAGGTATGCAATCGACAGTTGGTGTTGGCACTCGGTGGTGGCGGCGGATCTGGGTACGGCTATGCAGGTGCCATGAGGGCCCTTCACCACGCGGGCATTCCTGTTCATATGCTCTCTGGTACGTCGATAGGTTCCTTGATTGCGATGTTTAGAGCGCGTACCTGGGTCTTTGATCAACTTCCGATGATGGAAGCCGTTCGGAGTTTAAACTGGACCTCGGTGCTTCGTGTGTTGAATATTGAGAATCGCTATGGCGTACCCGCAACGCTGCGGTTGTATCTACGCAGTAGTTTGGATGAGTTGCTTCAAAGCAAAGAGGGTCGCTCAATGCGCTTTTCCGACTGTGAGATTCCGCTGTTGGTGGTGGCGACTGGGTTGACGGTGGATGCATTTAAGCACGACTTATCTTTTTACGAGCACTTGATGGATGATGCTTTCGTAGATTCTCCTCGATTGTTTCGTCAGTCTTCTGTGCGTAGAATACTTCGTATGACCAGTACAATCTATGAGTTTCTCTCCAATCCGAATGCTCTTCGAGAAGTGGTCTTTGGTGCGGATGAACTGACGGCCAATGCAGATGTGATTGATGCAGCTGGCTTTTCTTCTGCCGTGACCGGACTGTTGCACTATGATGTATTGCGTGACGAGCCTAGAATGACCCAAATTTTAGATAAAATGTACGGGAAGTTTGGGATCACTCGACTTACTGAAGGGGGCTTGGTGAACAATGTGCCAGTCAAACCCTTGCTGCACCAGATTTTACGAGGACGAATTCGCAGAAGAAACCCTTTTGTGCTTGCCTTAGACTGTTTTTCACCGCAATTAACCAGTATGTGGTATCCCGTACAAAAAATGATTGTACCCAACGTACAAGCCAACGTGCAACACGCCGACGTATATTTTACACTGCGCAAAAGATTGTCTCCAATCAACGTTGTTCCAACGGTTGAGCAGTCGCTCACTGCGATGAATTGGACAACGTCAGAGTTGCAGCCTCAAATGCCCTTCATTACGCGGATGTGTGCCGGTCATGAAGACCTTCCATACGAGTCGATAGTCCAATGAGCATTGTTGGTTCTTCGAGCGAGACCCCTACGCATTTGGTGTTTTACGATGGAAATTGTGGCTTTTGTGATCACACGGTGCAGTGGTTGCTGGCACGAGATGCCAAAGAGGTGCTGTACTTTGCTCCATTACAAGGGGCGGTCGCAGCTTCAGTATTGCCTCAGTTTGGTTTGCCAGAAGACTTGGACAGCATCGTTTATGTGCATACAACGCGCCACGGTGAAGCGGTGGAGTCATCGGTGTACATTTATTCAGATGCCATTGGCCAGATTTTGAAAACCCTCCCGTTGCCGTGGTCTTGGTTGCGGGTGGCGTGGGTGGTGCCAAAGTTCCTGCGGGATGCGGTGTACAAAGGCTTTGCAGCGAGACGGATACAATGGTTTGGTACAGTGGATGCCTGTCAGTTGCCAGATGAACGCCAATCTCGTCGACTGTTGTCATAAATTACGGAACGTCAATGCCCCAACCCAAAGCCAATCAGGATGCTCAAGAGACAATACGCACGTTGTCTGCCGAAGTCGAACCCGGTCATGCTTCTGGTGGGGTGAAAGTTCTGTGGTCTCATCGTTCGTTGCTCCTAGACTTTGTGAAGTTTGACCTCCGACAGCGATATACGGGTGGCTCTTTGGGGTTCTTCTGGACCGTTGTCACACCGTTGCTCGAGTTGGTGACCTATACGTTTGTCTTTCACGGACTGTTGGGCATCCAATTTGAGGCCCAGTCAGGATGGACCCATTACGCTTTGTATTTGTTTTGTGGGATGGTGACGTGGCTTTCTTTCTCGGATGGCTTGTCTCATGCGGCGGTGTCATTGGTGAACAATGGCCATTTGATACAAAAAATCCGCTTTCCAACATTGTTGTTGCCGACACACTTGGTGGTCTCTGCAGCCGTAAACCAGGTCATTCGCTGTTTGATTTTGATTGTGGCGATTCTAATATTTACACACAGTTTGTCATGGACCGTTGTTTTGGTACCGGCCGTTATGGCACTACAGTTGATGTTTACGTTGGGTGTGGGATTGATGTTGTCTGTTGCTGCGGTGTATTTTAGGGACATGACCCATTGGGTCAACGCGGTGTTGTTGTTGTTGATGTTTTTGACCCCTGTGGTGTATCCGGCGGCAATTTATCCGAGACAGTATTCACTGTTGTTGCAATTGAATCCGTTGGCTCATTTGGTTGGACTGTACCGAGAGTTGTTGTTGAATGGAGCGCTGCCACACCCTCATTCTATGATCATTGTCGTCGTGAGTAGCACTTTGGCACTGGTAGTTGGCTACTCGGTTTTTCATCACCATCAGCGACAGTTGGCGGATGTTGTATAGGGAAGAAATTTCCGTTATTTACCAATTGCGCATGTTGCGCAATAATAATTGCGCATATTTCTTTGGATGCTTCAATTGGATTGGTTAATCTAAAAACAAGCAACATGGATTGAGCAAATTCAACACTCTCATTTGTCACCTGTCAGGGTTGAAGTTGAAGGTGAATAAAGTTGAACTGCTGGATTCATTGATTGTATTGTTGAAGTCCTTTTATTGAAGTTTAGTCCAAGAAGCCTGTTCGCAGGCTTCTTCCACTTTTTGGCTATACACTTTTTGGAATTTGGGACTTGAATATGTACACTTGGACACCAGAACATCAGAGGCTTTGGAAAGAGCGACTCAAACAGATAATTAAGTCTTCTGGTCAAACTCAAGCAGAAGTTGCCCGCGCAATGGCACGTCAAGTGTCGAAGCTTGATGGTACCAACTGTGTCGATACTGCATTTGTTGCTCCCTTGTCTCGTTTTGTGAATGCCAAGGGCAGTGAGATCCACCGTTGGTTTGAGTTGGAAACTGAGCGATTAACACCACTGAGCATTGCGTTGAAATTAGACTCTCCGTCGTTGTTGATAGCACTTCGCGATGAGATCATTCATGGTACAAATCGCATTCGAAGGCACCCTGCCTTTCCTCAAGTCCAATGGAGCCTTGATTGGATTGTCAATGGACGTGCTGTGGAGTCCAATCAAGCCTTAATGGCCACTGGTTCTTGTGTGTTTACACGGAGTCTATTGACTGCGCACTGTAGTCAGTTGGATTGGATGGATGATCCACTCTATACCAACGTTGAACTACCTACTTGGAAGCGGGTGCGTGAACTGATTTCTCCGACTGTAGAGTCGACATTGCAAGCACGACTACAGAGTCTATCTTCCGACTTTTGGCATCGATGTGGATTTGAATTTGGCACTGCATTGGATGCTTTGGGTCTACTATTGCGAACAGACACGTTGTGGAATGATGCTGAATTGACCGATAATTGGGTGTCTCTGTGGATCGATGCGTGGGTTGACCTGAACTTTTGGCAAGTGTTGTCCAAGTTTTTGCCCAACACGATGGAGGCATCTGATGATGTTTTGTTTGGTGTGTTCAAAGAGAGGGTGCTGTCCGGAGGTGACTTGCAAGCCTTTCAAGATGCATTGGTCACTCAGTCCTCCTTTGTAGAGCGACGAGTGCCGTTCAACCCAGGGTGGATAAAGGCGCTCAAAATCGCCAAGCACAGGGACAAAGCCTTGAGTGAGATGACCGACTGGTACGATGGGTTTGGGGCTGTGGAACTTGTTGACGCACTTCAACGCAGTGGTCTAATGGTGATAGAGAATCAATACTGTCGTGTAGTTCGGCCCAGACTCTGGTTGCCTCTGGTTGATGTCTTTGCGTATGAACCGTCGAGTTCACTGTGGTGGTCGGTGTTGTGGTGGAAGATTCAGGCTCAACAATGGGACTGGGTAGAGAGATTGAGCACTCTTAGAACGTGGCATCGTCGGTGGTCAGTGGCATTTCTTTGGTCGGAGTTGGTAGAGTCTACCCTTCAAGTGAAGGCAAATGGAGTCTATTTACAAAGGATACATTGGGATGCTGCAGAGGTACAGGCCGTTTGGTCACAAGTCCTATTGAGTCAGTATTCTGGTATTGGAGTTCCTTGGACTGAACATTCTGAGCCGGGAGCACAGTTGAGATTGCACGAACTGTCTAAACTTCTTGCACCTTGCTTGGCCCATCATTACTCCCTACACGATGTGTCGTCACAGGCAAGGTGGCCACTTCCCATGTTGCAAGGTGGGTATCCACTTGTGTATTGGGCGCCATTTCAGTCACCACCCAGAACGGTTCAAGAGTGGACGCAGTTTCAGTTACAAACATCGTATCCCCTATGGACAGTACTTGAATGGTATGCTCAACGAGGAATGCAGTCGGCGATGTTGCTGCTGGCTTTGGGAGGGGGTTCCTTTTCGCCTGTATGGGAAGCTGTCCCCATTCGTCGTCGGTTGTTTTGGCTGTCTAAGGTTTCGCAAGCCAGCAATCGATTGTACATTTTTCAAGCCCTGTTGATTGATTATTGGAAAGAACACGTGCCCAATTCCCAGAGTGATTTGGATTTTGTTCTTCAAATTGGACGTCAAATTGGTTTTGATACCGTCATTACTTGGATGCAAGGGTGGCTGAACCCCTTGTTTTTGGCACAGCACAGCGATGGATATACGTTGGGCAATGTCGCTTTGCAATTTGCACTGTATTTTGACCGTCCAGATTTGATTACTCAGTGGTCTCGCATGCTTTGGAATTGGCTTCGCTCTCCAGATGCTTTACAGCAGGGCTTTGTGCAATGGAACTCTCGACGGGTACCCATTGCCGAAGATGCTGTCGCCAACCTGTTTGAAAACGTTCAGTCACTGCTTCTTTTGGGGTTGAAGCACGCTCCTCAAATTGATTTGATGAGGGATGCTGTGATTGCCGGAAATTCCTTGATCTCCAGAGCCACTTTTGATCAACAGGCGCATATTGTTCGTCAAGTGGTCTTGGTTTGGAAGCGACAGTTACTTCACTTGGGAGATCCCCTCTTGCTTCAATCTTGGATTGACTCGGCTCCAGAAATAGATTTGGAGGTTGAGCGGGCGGTTTTGGACGCACCGGAATTGCTCACGAAGCTGTGGCGGTTGGATGAAGAGTCGGTGAGACGCTCAGAAATCTTGCGACTGGCTGGCTTGTTGCGGCCCGTGCCTACTTGGGCGATTGCCTTTGCACAACGACAAATTCAGCAACATGGCCATTGGCCAACTTGGCTGTCGCCACATGTTCCAGAAGCTTCTGGCTTGATACCGTGGATGCTCCAAGACTCCGTTGGTGGACATCGCCTGTGGTGGTTGAAGGTCTATGCCCAACATGTTGGTGTTGATGCTTCTTTTTGGTCTGAGGTTCAAACGTGGTTTGAGTCTATTGGATGGAAAGATGCGGCTGTACAAATGGTTCACTATTTGGGACCCAATCAAACACCCAAAGTGGATCTCAATGATGTATTGAGTTGGCTGTTGTGGGTACAGCGGAGTCATAAAACTGTAGCGCAAAGCAATCGAGCCGCACAGTTTTGGGGTTACTTGTACACCCTGTGGTGCGAAGAACTAGACAAATTGTCCAGCGCCAACGTCATTGCATTGAAAACCATTCTGACAAAGCAGGGCTATGGAACCCGCTTGTGGGATTTGGAACTGATGGACAAACATTGGAATCAACTGTCGGATGATGTGCGCCGTATTTGGTACGACATTTGGTATGGAACCCTGTCAGATTTGAACCCCACCAATCTGGACCATCCGGTTGTGGGGCACTGGCTATTGCGTGTGTACATTGAACAAGGCCATCCAGATTTGGCGGTGCTTTTACTCAGACAACTTTGTAAGGGCAATTTTTCCGGATTGTCTCTGTTGGTTCAGCAGCCAGATTTTGAAGGAATGCTCATTCAACTTCTGGAAGAGTCTTTGCGCCGACCTGAAAGCACAGCATCTTTCAAAACTTGGTTGTGGCAGAACCCACACTTACTTCGACATGATCATACCGTTTGGAAAGAGTGGCTACAGCGTTGGTTGTCGAGTCAGTTTGTTGATGTTGTCGACGAGTAGTTCTCTGACTGAGCAGTGGATGGCCAGAAACTAAACTTGGCCGTCTCCAATCGCTGTTGAATGTCTTGCATGCGTTGAATCTTGCGCACCAAGACTTGTCGATCGTGGACTCGCTTTTCTTCCAAAGCGGTTTGTAGAATGTCTTGAATTTGTCGGGAGCATTCTTGTTCCAACGATCCTTGAAAAGAGTGCAACTGTGAATTCATATGTTCAAAGGTCAAGGCAATACTTTCTGAGATTGCACTGCGGGCTTTCTCTTTCCCTTCGGCCAACGGAGACAACAAGATGGTTGTGATTCCACCTGTACCGAGCGCCAACAGCAATGTTCCGGTTAAAGACCCACTCAGCAGCAAACCCGTGGTCGCCCCCGCCAATCCACCAGCCGCAGCCCAAAGGGCATTGAGGGATGCTTTGTTTGCGGTTGTTGAGGCTGTTTGAATTGACAACAGACGGTCAAAGTTTGTCGGTTGTTTTTCAATCAGGTGGAGGGCAATCTGACGAGCCCCATGCAGCAGAGCCTGCTCAACATCTTTGGAGATCTTTTGTGTATCCGATTCGCCTTGGATAGTGTCAAGAATCAGTTTGATGTCAGATTTTGTATTGCAGCCGTTGATGCTGTTTAGCCATCGTTCTTCGAGTAGTGTGAGTTGTTTTCGCAGCTGTTTTGAGAGACTGGTCAACAATTGTTCGATGAGCGCTGTAGAGTCATTGGTGTATTGTTCAATGTCTTCAAAGATTTGTTGAACCGCTTGCAGTGCAGCCGTATCAAACTGCTGTAGATCATCTTGAGAGAGCAAAATGTGAATGTCCAAGATGTCAATGAACTCTGAAATGGCGTGAATGCTCAGTTTCTTGGTTTTGAGTTCATGGGCGTTGCTTGGCAAGGACTCCCAAAATTCCGAGAAGAGTTTGTGTGACTGTTGCTTCTGCTCGCCCTCTGCCGAGACAACCCAAATGTTCATCTCTCCATCCCAGTATGGCTGTACACGATTTTTGGCGACTTGTTTGGCTTCTAGTACTTCAGCCTCTGGGTCTTCTTGAAGCAAGGAGGCTTCTGCCAATGCCAAATCTGACTTTGTGAGTGCCAAGTGCATAAATGGACAAAAGGGGGTGATTCGTCGCAGCATTTTTAGGGCTGTTTCCGGCATGGGTTGACGAATGTCGGAAACCAGAATGCAGATGTCGGCGCGTTCCTCTATCGCTTCCCACGCCCGTCTACGATGTTCTGGACGCTCGGTGTTGAACCCAGGTGTATCGAGCAACACAACATCCACCGGAATGCTGGCATTGGGCGTTAAAATGTCGACTTGAGCGGCCGCCTCTGCTTCTACGTCAATCAACTGATGCAATTCAGTATGAAACTTGTCTTTGTTGGCGCGGGTGATTTCTTGAAGGCTCTTTTTGGCTTCTCGGACTTGTTGCTTGTTTATGGAAGCGGCTTCTTTTGCCTCTTTCCAGCGCTCTGGAATGACTGAGGCGAGTGCATTTGCGCGTTCTCGTTGAGCGACTAGTTTTTCCTGTGCGGCCATCACCAACTGCTCCGCTTGGGCAATGTCCTCAGCGGTTTGGTCCAAGTTTTGCTGAATCGTTTTGAGTTTGGGGGCAATCCATCCAAAGTTTTTGACAATGTCCCACATGAAGGGCAGGTTGTCTTGTTGCTCTTGAAGAGACGTCTGTAATTTGCTCAGGCGCTCAGCGGATTGATCAACGTGGCTTTGTTGCAACTGCACTTGTTGGGTTGCCCGCTGATGGTCTTTTTCGGCTTGCTCAATTTTGTCACGCGCCTGTTCTGCCGTTTCTTTGTCTTTTCGTCTTGCCAACCGAAGCACTTTTCGTTCTGCACTGTCATCAATTGCTTCGAAATTTTTGCGTTCTCCATTGTCCAACTGTGCCATGTGGTGCCAGTCTAGCCCCAGTTGCAATAGACAAACAGCGGCGGTACACTCTCGAACAGCGGTTGGCAACGGAACACCGGTTATGGCTTTGAGCAGTGATGATTTACCGGCTTTCTTCTCTCCAACGAAGGCGATGAAGGTTCTAGAATCTTCATCCCTGCGTTGCAACTGGCGAACGCGTCGAAGAATCTGGCTGCGTTCTTCTTGCTCTAAGAAATCAGCAAGAATCAAAGCACCTTGTAATATTTCAATGGCGTCAGTAGCAGTAGACATTGGTGAAGTACGGATGGGTTTAGAGAGTGTTGTGGAGGGTTCTCAGTTGTGTGTGGAGATTGTGTACGCTGAGGCGCAGTGTTTCCAACTGAAGGGTTTGTTGCTCTATTGATGTATCCTGTTTCGAATTGTCGTGCTGTTTCAAAACCGTGTCAATTTGCTGCAAGACGTCTTGGCGTGTCAGTTTGAGGTCGTGAATGATGGTGTCTTGAAGTTCCACCATGGTGGTCGACAAATGCGTTTTGTGGGCTTCGAGCAGTGCACTTTGTGCGGATTGAAGTGTTCGTTGAAGCTGAGTGGTGAGTTTGGTAAAGTCTCCTTCGCTCAGTGCAGATCCCATCAGCCACCCTCTCAACGCCCGTACTTTGAGTAGG
>CBFICN010000043.1:5307-21494 GCA_965661045.1 uncultured Myxococcota bacterium | reverse complement strand
CATGCCATTAACCAGAGAAGAAATTGTTCTACGCGTGTCCCAAGAATTGCAAGATGGCTTTTACGTCAATCTTGGAATTGGAATGCCCACCTTGGTCGCCAACCACATCCCAGACGGTATCGAAGTGGTCTTGCAATCTGAAAATGGATTGCTCGGCATCGGCCCTTTTCCCTATGAAGGCGATGAAGATGCTGACTTGATCAACGCTGGAAAACAAACCGTGACCACCCTACCCGGCTCGTCTTTCTTTTCCAGTGCAGACTCTTTTGCCATGATTCGTGGAGGGCACATCGACCTCGCAATTTTAGGCTCAATGGAAGTCGACCAAGAAGGCACGCTCGCCAATTACATGATTCCGGGCAAACTGGTCAAAGGAATGGGGGGTGCCATGGACCTCGTCGCCGGTGCCAAACGCGTCATCGTCATCATGACCCACTGCAACAAATATGGTGTCTCCAAAGTTGTACCAAAGTGCAATCTGCCAATCACAGGGGAACACTGCGTCAATCACCTGCTGACGGACTACGGATGGTTTGATTTCATCGTGGATGCCAATGGCAATCGAAACATGGTGTTGACAGAGATTGCACCCGGTATCACCGTAGAAGATGTGAAAGCCGTCACACCGGCTGAGTTTACAGTATCAGATGACTTGAAAACCATCTCTTTTTGAAAGTCAACGTGCCCATTCGCAAACTAATGAAGGCACTCCGTCGACTCTCTGGTGTTCCCAGTACGGTCGACAGTGGGCTTTCGCGCCCTCTACAGTCTTCTTCTGTGAAAACAAAAGTCAACTCAGCACAGGAAGTACAGAAACAGAGCAGTGCACACAATCCAGTTGATGAATCCAGTGTCCGTGCAAAGCCAGAACTCATTCTCTACGGTCGATCGTCATGCCCCTATTGTGCACGGGTCGATAGAGCAATCAAGGAAATGGGCATCGAAGACAACATCACCCGACGACACACTGGATTCGGTACGGAATGGAGAGCAGATCTACGCGAACGTACAGGGAGTACACAGGTACCGTGCTTGTTCATCGACGGAGAACCAATGTTCGAGTCCTTGGACATAATTGCATGGTTGAAAGCCAACGTCGCCTAACCAATGCTTTCTGTACGGGTGTCCGTAGTGGACTGTTTTGATTTCCACTCTCGCCACTGTTGATCGGTTCCAAGAATTCTGTCCCAGAGCCCAAGTGCCGTACCGTAACACCCTTTGGTCGGAAACTGGTGATGAAAAGCGTGCTTTGAAGCCGAGTCAATGTGCTCATACCCACTGTGTCCATCGTTGGTTTCATAAATCCTCAAGGCAACCCATATGGCCCATGTGACAAACGAACTACCCATGATCACCAACCCGGCGTACATTGCAATGAGATTGAGTAAATTCTCTAGAGGGTGTGCATACTCACTGGACACGGGTCGAACCTGACGAAACGTATGGTGCTTTCGATGAATCATGCGAAACAACTTTTTGTGGTGAAGCAGTCGATGGGAAAAATAGAAAATCGTTTCATTGGCAACAATACACACCAGAATGTCAACCACCAGTTCGACAATACTTGGCACCACAAATGATACATTGCCACCCCGCCACACAAACAGTGGATACAGAATCAGTGCCATAAAGATGGGAACAAAAACAATATGATTAAAATGCTGTTCTTTCCAAGCAGACAAAACCAATTTCTCTGGTGGGAGCTTGCCTTTTTGTGCCCTCAATCTTGGATAAAGATTTGCACGATGCAGTCGCATGAACAACATATGACTGCCAATGGACACCGTCAGATGAGTGCCCCACAACACCACTGTAAAAATCAGCAACCCACTCAACGTTGCCCCTTCGGGTACCCATGCACTCCAATCCATCATCACACCTCACACACAGTATGACGGATGTGGAAGACTTTGTGTGATAACCAAGGATAAAAGTTCAAATTCCTGGCAACTTACTGCTTCGGATCAATGGCGTCTTGTAGGTTGACTTCGTTCTTGAGCATTCGTTTACAGTACTTGACCAGTCGCGCCGCCGTTCCTGCTTCGGTTGGACATTTGTCTAGATCAACTGGGTTAAAATTGGTGTTCAAGTCTGTGATCACCGGTAAACTGGCCAGCGGTCGAAAGTCAGAAATCTTGTTGGCATCCAATCCAATCTTCTCAAGATTTCTCAGTTTGGACAGGGTGGAAATATCAACGATCTGGTTGCCATCCAGTCTGATCCTGCGGAGTTGAGACAACTCTGCCAGTGGCGTAATATCCACAATGTTGTTCTGCATAAGGTAAAGGTGTTCCAGTCGCACCAAGCCAGCAATGGGTTTGAGATCAACAATCCCCTTTCCGTAGGCTTCTAGGCGCTCAATATTACTCAGCGAATCCAATGCGTCGAGTTTGACCACCTCTAGGTCGCTGCGATTAAAATCAATCTTGGACACCGTGCTCAACACCACCCCCGCCTCGGAACAGTCTTCTTTGGCCGTGGCAGCCTGAATGGCTTTGGCAGTTGCGTCTCCAGCCTTACAAAGTTCTACAAACTTGGCTGGATTTCCAGGTGCTTTGGCTTCGCCTGTCAATTCTACTTGTCCCGATTGGCATCCCAAAAGAAAGATTAATCCTGTCCAAACGGCGCTGTGCATGCTATCTCCATTGGCAACTGAGTATTCGTGCTTAGTGTATAATTAGACAACACCTGTCAAGTTTTGTACCGTGGGTTGACCTTCTTGCCGTATCAGACTTTTCAAAGACTGTCTACTCTACCATCGGAAGCACTACGTTTATTTGCTTTCACTTATAAAAAGGAGAAGCGTCATGGCAACCATCAACCTGACCAAAGAAAATCTAGAATCCACAATCTTAAACAACGACACCGTCATCATTGACTTTTGGGCAGAATGGTGTGGACCATGCAAAATGTTTGGACCAATTTTTGAAGAAGCGTCTGAGCGTCATCCAGATGTGGTCTTTGCAAAAGTCGACACGGAAAAAGAACAAGAGTTGGCAGCCTACTTCCAAGTTCGCTCCATTCCAATGGTCGTAGCGTTTCGTGAGCAAATTGGAATCTTCCAACAGCCTGGAATGCTCCAAGGAACTCAGTTGGATGAGATCCTTGGCAAGATCAAAGCCTTGAATATGGATGAAGTCCGCGCAGACATCGCCAAGCAAGAAGCCGAGCAGAAGTCTGAGCAATGATCCAGTTATTGAGATTTAGAATGCACCTTGCAAAACTCGACAAACCCTTTGGTTTGTGAATCCAGCAGTGCATTGTAATCCAAATCTTTTGGGGTCATGGGACGGAAGTTTTTCTCTTCGTCGTTCCATCGACTCCAAATGTGGTTTAGAAAGACACGCTCATTGAACTGCCAAGCATTTCGGTATCCAAACACCCCTTGTAAATGCTCAACAGGTCGAAGCGCGCCCCACTGATTCGAAGAAATACCAACAAAGGCAACACAGCGGCCTTCAAAAGCTTCTGGGTACTGCCACAAATCAATGTAGAATTTGAGAATGCCGGGAAATGAACCGTTGTACTCCGGCACCACAAACACCACACCGTCGGCGTTCAAAATGGGATCGTGAAAGGACTGAAAAGAATCTGGTTTTGGATTGCGGTAAATGTCAGGAGTCATCAGTTCAGCAGGCAACTCAGCCAAATCCACAATGTGAACATCACAGCCCTCGGCTTGATACTTATCGCTCAGATGCAAAGACACTTTTTTACTCATAGAACCGGCACGATTGGTTCCAACAACAATGACAATATTCATTCTGTCCTCCGTTTTTGGTTGAGTTTGAACATATCCGAATTTACTGTCCGAACCAACAATTAGGATTTCTGAAATTAATGTTCAATATCATGAACTCATTATTTTTATGACGGTCATAAAGTGTCCGAAACTGGATTGACTACATGTCATCTTTATTATAAAATAAGGGTGTTGGATCGAAAACCAACATCTAAACACTTCAACTGACAGCACTCAAACCCAGTAGGTAACACCATGGCTTTCAAGAAAATGATCAAACCCAAATACCCACCTCGTCACTGGTCTCTCGTTGGATATCCTGGTTCTGGAAAATCCACATTTGCCGCTCAAATGCGTGGACCCAAAGTCGTCATCGATGCCGACCATCGCTTCACTGAAGTATTGGACTTGGCACAAGACGATGTTTTCGCACTCAGTGATGACCCACAAGACAACGTCGATCCCGACAACATTTCACGGTGTCTCTATGAGAACATGCCGGACTCTGGCGTCAAAACAATCATTGTTGACTCTTTGACAGCCATCATCACACCCATCGTTGTCAAAGTGATGCAAGACAAAGAGAAGGGACGTCAACGCAACATGATGGCCGGTATGAAAGTCAAAGCGTTGGCAATGCGACAACTCCAAGATGCTGTGTCCCGATGGGGTACCGACTGCTTATGGATTTACCACTTGCAAGATTCTCGCGACGGAAAAGCAAAAGAAGTAACCCGATCCACCGTTTCGGAAACGGAATTGGCTCGTCTAACTCGAAGCATCAACGTACAGCTCAAGATCATACAAAACGGCAACAAACGAGGGGTCGAAGTTTTGTGGGCCCGTGCCGGACGTTCTGGTTTGGTCATTTGGGATGAAACTGGATGCTGGAGCGGAATGCCAGAAAAGATTGAAGCTTCTCTATATGATGGACTCACGTCCAAAGAAAAAGAAGAGATTGAAGCCAATGCTCCAACAGTCTTTCCCAACTCAGAAACCGCCATCAATTGGGGATATGAGCAAGGTGCATTCGATACGGTAGAAGATGCTCGCAAAGGATACGAGTTTATCAAGCAACGTGACAATCCGAAAACTGCCCAAGAGATGGCCAGTGCTTGGGTGACCGAAGTCAGTGCGCTCAAAAACAAGCGCAAACAAAAGATTGCCAAATAATCTCTAAACACAGAACCCCCTGCAACCTTCGGCGTCCCCCACATCGAAGGTTGCTTTGTTTTAGACGTGGGTTACCACATGGATGATGTCTGATACCCAATTACATCCACCGTCCTTTTGCGAATCCCACTTCGACCATCGAGGCTTGAAACTGTGCACCTATGAATGGGGCACGACCAATGCGACCAAACCATCCCTTATTTTTCTGCACGGGTGGTTGGATCATGGTGCCAGTTGGAATTCTGTTGGGGTCGAACTGTCTACAAAAGGATATCACTGCTTGGCGCTTGATCATCGTGGACATGGACACAGCGATCACCTTCCGCCGTATGAAGAATACCACTTTGTCGATTACATCAGCGACCTTCAAGCTTGGATCGCGTCGATGAAGTTGACCCGCTTTGTGTTGGTCGGACACTCAATGGGTGGAACGATCGCCTCCATTTTTGCCGCCCTCAGCCAATCCTCTCCCGAACAGTGCATTCTCATAGATGGACTGGGTCCAACGCATGAATCACCCGCTGAAGCGACGCACCGTCTAAAGCTGCACTTGTCACAGCGCACACGCCACTCCAGACATCGACCGATGACCTTTGAAACGGCCTGTCAAAAGTTACAACGCGCACACCCATTTCTTTGCACAGACAGCCTTGAATTAGAATGTCGACGCCTCATACGAACCATTGATGCACCCGATGCCCCCCCTTCATACACATGGAGATGGGATCCAAGACACCGCCACAAAGCTGCAATCGGTTTTTCATTGCCCCGATTCTTGGATATTCTGGGGCACATTGACGTCCCCACACACTGCATTTTTGGAAAGAACAGTTGGTATGTGCAACTGCCCGACTTGCCCAGTCGACTCAAAGCCATTTCAACGTTGCACACCAATATTCAACTGCCGTCCGGACACTCTCCACACTTGGAATGTCCGACATTGCTCAGCGAAGCAATCCACGACTGCTTGCAATCCTGAAAGACAGTATTTATTGGGTTACCTGATAAAATTGGCCATTGCCCACACCCATTTGCTCCAATTCGGCCTTTGTGGCTCGAAGTTGTCCTCCAACATCTGGATCATTGAAGATAAAATGCGTGGGGTTCTCCACACTGCCCTCAAAGCCAACCACCAGCACCCAGTGGCCAGAGCCACCAAACTTTCGATAGTGTCTATCCCCAGGTTGATAATGGGCATAATACTTAGAGAATGTTTTGTTCATCTTGACCACTTCACCAGTGGAGTACGCAATGCCAAACGGTACAGGCTGCCCTTGGGAGAGTGTACCCATCAACTGTTCGAAGGTTCCTGTACGCGTCCCTTCAGCCGTTTCCAGTCCTCGATCTCGCAAAGATTGCGCCATCAAATCCACATCGGTTCCAGCATTCGAAATGTACATTTCTGAAACCAGTTGATTGGCATCGCCCATGTCTCCTTGACCATTGGCTTGCAACAACATCAAGGTTGTGGCGATTCCGCAGTGCACACCATTGTTGCCTGTTGGCATTTTGTGTTGTTCAACGGTTTCACTGTTCATCGCGACTGCCGCTGCACCACCGGCCTGACTGGTGTTCTGCTTGTTCTTAGACTCTTTATCGGCGGCGGTCCAATACCCACCAGCACTGGTCAAAATGCGTTCACCACTCTCTTTGCCAATGTGGCCACTGCTCATGAGATCACGCGTCAACTGACCGATCAGTGCCGCCTTTTCTTTGACACCATCCATGACTTCTTGAGAGATGGCAGACTGGATATCTGAAAATGCATTGGCAATGGTCCAGATTTTCCCAGCCCACTGAGTCGTTTGGTTGTCTTGATGTTTTCGTGCCTGTTCTGCCAGAAAATGGGCAGAGTACTTGGCTTCTTGAATGTGTCCACTGGCAATGCAGTCAAACACATCTGCCAATGACGTTCCACATTGCTTTAGGGAAGTGCCTTGTGCAGCGTTGCTACCAAAGGAGGCCCCACCAGCAGAAGAGGACTGGTGGCTTGCGTTGTCTATAGATGAATGTTCTGTTGTCGCTTGATTTTTCATCTGTACAGCTCCGTCTGTTTCTATCATATGAATTATAAATGAAAAATATGGGATTGCACTGTGAAAAGTCAGTTACAGAACCAATTATTGACAACAGACCATCCTATACAATGCCAAACGTACATCACCTTGTGGTTCAATGCTACCACATGAAAATACTTTACGAGTTTTCTCGGTCGAGGTAAGATCAACGCAATGTCTACACAAAATCTATCACCCCGTTGGAAAAAAGTTTTCTTCTCACTGAGCTTGTTGCTGTTGGGACTGATGGTCCTTGAGGTGCTCTTTCGCCTGGTCATTCTTGCCGCTCCCGACATGAGAACCCAAATCGTAGACTATCAAGAACTGAACAACCCAGAGTTGGACCCCACCATTGAAATGGCGCCACACCCGTATGTGGTCTATACCTTTTCTCCTGACTTGCCAGAAATCAACGAATGGGGCTTTACCTTCTCTGATGACATCTCTTTAGAAAGAAACCCACAAACCTTGCGAATTTTGACGTTGGGTGGCTCCACCACCGCCGGACCCAAGGCGTGGCCTTTTCACCTAAGAGAACGGCTCAAAGAGCACAACCCAAACAAAACTGTCGAAATCTTAAACTTTGGTACTGGTGGATGGACCAGTGCAGAAAGTATGGTGGCGTTTACAACACTGGGACAATCTTTTGAACCCGACATCGTCATTGTTCACCATGCCGTCAACGATTTGGATCCAATGATGCGCAAAGACTTTAGGCCGGACTATGCCCACTTTCGAAAACCAATCGCCTTGAGCAAAGATGAACTGGGCAGACTGAGGGTGCAAACCAATTGGACATTTTTCTTTGATTCTTGGGGGATCTACACCAGTCAACTGTACACGTGGATCAAAATTCAAGTTTCCGGTCCGAGTCCCTCTGTGTATACATTGCACAACTTGAGCATCCACCCTCCCAAAGAAGGCTTGGTTCGACGGGCACAACTGGATCAACACGCCAAAACCTTCACTCGAAATCTGCGCACCATCGGTACGGTAGCCAGCAGTATTGACAGCAAGGTACTCTTCGCCACGCTCCCCTATCGAAAGGGCACTGGCGCACAAGACCCTCCAAACAGTCAAAATCCATGGGGTCCGATGATCGCTGCCCAAAACCAGCGCGTCATGGAACTGGCCAGAACAGAAAAGTGGAACACTGTGCCGCTGCACCAATTGATGTCTTCAATGGACGAAATTCATTTCGAAGATCAAGTCCACGTCGATCAAACAGGTGAAAAACTCAAAGCCGAGCATATTTTTAGGACACTACAGCACAAAGGAATGTTGAATTGAACTGATGTAACTTGATGCCCACTTAATTCGCATCATAAGCACAGCGAAACCCAATGTTCACATCTACCAATGTTGGATCGGCAAAGCTTCGGGCGGCATTTCGAATGGTTGCTTCCGTTGCGTTGTAGGCACCTCCACGCAACACACGGCGCCCACACTCTTGAGGCTCAGCCCCCACACTTGAAGCACACAAACCAGAATCTTTGATGGGGTTGGTGTTTGTAGCCCTTTCATAAAAAGTGGCATCGTACCAATCGGCCGTCCACTCAAAAACATTGCCATTGACATCATACAATCCAAAAGGTGACACACTTTGGGTATACCATCCAACGGGTCGAACACCCGGCGAGCAGTAAATGCTGGCCAAGCGAAAGTTGGCATCGTCACAGTCGGGTGCTGAACCACCCCATGCCCACTTGACCCCTTCGGTTCCCGAGGCAGCCTTTTCCCATTCTGCTTCAGTCGGCAAGCGCCCACCGATTCCACGACAGTAATTGTTGGCTTGAGCCCAAGTGACACAAATGGCTGGGAAGTCAGAACTGTAATCGGGTCGACCATACACCGTATTGAGACAATGTTCTGGCAAGGAGGTACACCGTCCTTGATCGACACACTGTTGCCATTCGAACAAGGTGACTTCATACTGATCAATCTGAAATTCTGAAAGTGCAACTTGACGCACTGGACACTCCGTCGCCACCTGTGACTCCCCCATCCAAAAGTCTCCAGCAGCAATGGTGCATCGTCCATTGATACAATCGATGGTACCAGTTGGCAACCCAGAACCTTGACCAACACCACAGCCCCTTTCTTCAAGTTCTGGAACAACATAGGACGCAACACCAGTATCTGTTGGCTCCGTTGCACACGCCAAAACCCACCACATCATGTTGCCTCCAAAAAATCAATGCTTCAATATGAATGAACATTGACACCACCAATATACCTTAGTGCTCCAAAAATTCGAAGTCAAAGTGTCAACTCATCCCTCAATCGAAACCCCATCAATGGTGAACACTTGCAGACGTTCCACCAGATCATCCAGCTGTAAGGCTCGTAAAATATACGGGGGTAGATTTCGATAGCGCAAGGCAACCTCAACCTGAATGGTTTGCTGACCAATAGAGGATGGCAGTGT
Organism: uncultured Myxococcota bacterium; assembly: GCA_965661045.1. Lineage (GTDB taxonomy): Bacteria > Myxococcota_A > UBA796 > UBA796 > UBA796 > CAJWHX01. Next base: position 12,094 of record CBFICN010000043.1, on the reverse strand, counting down.
GTAAGATACCTCTCTTGTTTCCAAAGGCCTTAGTGAATGCTTTTCAATGTAGTCGGCATCAAATGGAAAGATCGTTTCGATTGCGTTTGGCAATTCCAATTCACCATAGCGCATCTTGTTCTTAGACTGCAGATTGACCAATTGGGTGTCCAGTTTGTTTGGATCCGCAGCCACTTCCCAAGAATGATCGTCATAAAGATCGCCATTGGCGTCCAACTGTCCACTGGAAAACAATACTGTACCGGCGACGTTCTTGACAACCACATCCAACCACAACTGACGCTCAGACGTGAACCCAGTCGGAACATTGTGTCCAGACGTCAAAGACTGCAATGTGACCTTCACAATCGGTTCTGCACCCGAACGCTCGACTTGCACCGCTGATATTTCCACCGCATTTTTTAGCAACACCTCAATTTGATCAAACATCTCTTCTTGGGCCTGACGAGATTTCTCGATATCGTTTGGGTATGGAAACGTATCCAACAAGGAATAATCTGGACCAATGAATCGATGTGAGGAACGCTCTCGGTCAGGATACGTTCGCCCTTCAACCACCGCTATTGGACCAACCTCACGTTGAGACACTGCACCGGGAACCGTTCCCATGTGGCAGTCCTGACAGGTCATGCCCATATTTTTGGCTGGAGACGTCGAGTATTCCGTAAAAGCCTCTTCAATTCGCAACCCTGGATAGTTGAACACGTCGTGACAAGAACCACACAACTCGGCAGATTGAACAAAATCACTCTGCACACTTTCGTGTCCCTCGGTAAAATCGCTGTTGTACGGTCCCATAATCTCACCGGTTGCAGTCAACTCCAGTGATAAATTTCCAACCGGCGTTGAATGATCCACCGCCGAGTGACAGACCTCGCAAGAGACTGAATCGCGAGAAATTTCTGAACGGTCCTTCGCCGTTACCGTTCCATCCTCTCCCTGAATCGCACCGATGGGAGAGTGACAACTCGTACAAAATGTCCCAACCTCCCCCGCTGAATCTCGAAATGCCTTTTGTGCCATCGCGTCAAATACAGGAGAGTGGGCAGCATAGGCGTGCATGGATTGTTCCCACTCTTGCATGTGCGAAGGGTGACACTCTCCACACTCTTTGGCAGTGGAAAAGACGACGTCCGCCCCCACATCTCTGGTGGTGATGGTGTCTTTCCATTCTGGACTGTCAACTGGTTGAACTGTTTCGGTCTCTACGCTATTACAAGCCAGCAAAGCGAGTACACCAACCATTCGAATATGAAATCTCATTCCCCACTCTCCTCAACCACAATGCGCTGATTGCTATTCACATTGTTCAGTCGCACTTGCTTTCCAGAAGGAAACAACACCGCTATATCAACTTTCTTGGCAGAACCAACCCCAACTGTAAACAATCGTTCATTGCTAGAGTTTGTTGTACCCCCAGGTTCAAACAGATAGAACTGGGTTCGGTCGCCATTTTGAATTCGGATGTATGAACCAATACCGTCGCGGTTGCTCTTCGAACCCACCAAATCCAGTTGCAACCAATTGCCCGGTCGACCGGCCGACAGTAAAATCTTGGGCACACCGGGCTGCTGATCCAAGGGCGACGATTGAGAGGGGTTGAAGGTTCGATTGGCATAGACAATGTCTGAATAGCCATCGTTGTTCAAATCTCCTACAGCCACGCCTCGACCGTCTGGATAGGTTCCATCGGCCATGACGTTTGCTACGCCCCATTTCCACGTCACGTCTTGAAAACCGTTGCCAGAATCGTTCCTCAACACCGAACCAGGGCCTGCCCCAGAACGTTCGTCGCCCACAATTTTCATCGGTGCCGCACAATTGTTGGCATTGAAGACAACATCCATCCAACCATCTGCATCAATGTCAATGGTGGTTGCTCCCCAAGCCCACCCGTACCGTTCCAGCCCTTCTGGTTCCAACCAACTCTCATATTTGTATCCAGTCGCTGTTGGAACACCATCAAACAAATCTCCAGACAACAGGTGCTCGGCTTGAACATCGGCACTTCGGTCGCTGAAAAAACCACGGTCGTTGTCGAAAATGGTGTGAAAAGGTCTCACGTTTCGATCAAGCCACGCTTCGGAGAAAGTCTCTCCTTCAAATGGTTCTGGAATGTTGTCATAGCCGGTCAACAGTGGAGACAATCCCTGATTTGTACTGTAAATATCAATGTCTCCATCCCCATCAAAATCCGCCAACGCCAGCCCCATCCATAGTCCCTGTACACTGGTCGTCCACTCAGGAACCGGCTGGAAAACATTCTCTTCTACTTGTAAATGAATGCCAAGCGGACCACCGCCATACCCAGATATTTTGTCCAACAGACCATCAAAATTGATGTCCATAAAGGCCGAAGTAAAGGTCGCAAACTGAAATTCATATTCGTCTGGATTGAGCACGTCTCCTACAGGCGTGGGCTCCAATACAACCCTCTGCTCAAATCCACCCTCTTGGTCCGAGAGTAAAATCACATCGACGCCTTCTCGGGTTTCCTTTCGATAGATCCAAGGGTACACCTGATCCAAATCCAACCCGTTGGAGACCGAGATGTCAAGCCAGCCATCCCCATTGGTGTCAACCAACTCTATACTCACCGGACAAATACCAAGTTCAGCAGCTTGTTCTGTAAACGTCATCGTTTCAAAGACAAAGGTGCCGTCTTGATTCCAAGCAACTTCCACACCCCCATCTCGCAGCGCAGTGCCGTCCTCTTGTAGGGTCCCCAACGTACAGTCGCGCACCATCACCAAGTCGGGATCACCATCATTGTCCATATCGGCTGAGGCGACGCCCCCGTGTTGAACAGTGGAATCCAACCCCACATCGGCAGCAACGTCCAAGTATTGACCGTTCCCTTGGTTTTGATAGAGTGCATCGGCTTGACTTAAACCGTTCGTGAAGAAAATGTCCAACCAACCATCGCCGTCATAGTCCAAAAGTGCAACCCCAGCCCACCCTGAATTCCCGTGTTCAAACGCTGGAATTAGTTCTGCTTCGGTGTAGGATACGTCGGTAAACTCTTGTTGACAAGCCATGATGAGGAACGCTATCATACTGTAAGTCTACCCCATCGAGCCTGTATGCGTCAATCGTTCTTTCAAACCAGTCTCTACGCAGTGTTTCTATCCAGTGCCTGCGATCAAAATTCAGCGCCCTCAAGTTCCAACTCTGAAATCAACCCATCGACTGAAGCGCTGATTGAACTGACACAAAAGAGTCCTGTTCACGCCAAACGGTATCTGGACAGTATACAGAACCCAGTTCAACGAGATGCACTCGTTTTGGAAACAGTGGAACAGTACCCGCGGCGCAGCAAAGACCTCTGCGCATTTCTCTCCACGTCCATTGGACGAGACCGTTGTCACAGATTGACCGAACGCCCCCATTTGTGGAAAGCTCAAATCAACCACTTCGACCAAATTGAACATACCGAGACCATCCAAGATCGCGACTGCACCCTCGACCCACACCCCAACACCTGCTGGACCGCCCAAGCTATCTTTGATGGACAAAACAATGTTGCGTTGGCCATCGACGCTTGTCGACACATTCAAGACCGCACCTGGCAAGCCGAATGCTTTTTCACCCTTGCAGAGTCTCTGCCTTCATCCATCGACACTCTGGAACAAAGACTGGGCATTTGTACACTGAGCGCTCAATTCCAAAAGTCCTGTTGGATGCACCTCATAACGACGCTTGCCAAAGACAGTACATCGCAAACATCAAATTCAGAGTGGTATGAGACCGTTTCCAATACACTGCTCCAAAGTGAGCGTCTGACAGAAGGCTTTGAACGAGATTTGTTGGAACACTTCTACGCCAAAAGTGTGCGGACATTGTATGAACACGGTCAACACCTCATCAGTGACACACCGGATGTCTTGATTGGGCATTGGCAAAACCAATATGCCGTCGAAGCACTTCGTTGGTGTGATGCTTCAGTCCAATATTTGACAGACTGGGTCGGCACTGCACAAGATTGGGATTCAAGAACCTGTGCAAAACGCGATCAACCTCGCGGCATGGACTTGGAAAGTGACTTGTGGACATCTACGTCAATACCATTGGGGTGCCGTAAGATTTCCTTCTTGGGAAACAGTCACCGCTTGTATTGTGACGGCCAAATCGACCTCAACTGGCAACTGGCCCTGCTGGAAGCCTCTGCGCGTTTGCGGCCTCGCAATCCAATCTTTGTGCAAGAAGCACTGTCTTCTGACAATGAGGTGTTGCGCCACCAAGCCAAGCGACTCCATGCACTCAATTGGAAAGAGGCACCCGATCAACGATGAGTGCTCAATGGGGAGTGCTGTGGAACAGATCTACACACCCATTTGTTGTGTGTGATACACTACAGACTGTTAAAAGGAGTTTACTATGGGATGGATTGGCGCGTGGTTGCTGTGTGTAAGCAGTGCGATGGCGGGAGAATGGGAAAGTTTGGGTATCACCAACGATGTTGCGGTGTATCGAAAACAAGAGTCGGGAACTGGACTCTACGCCTTCAAAGGAGAGGCGACGTCCACCGTTTCGATTGCCCAGTTCATGGGGGTGCTTCGAGATGAGTCCATTGGTCCAGAATGGGTTGACATGATGATGTTTGGAAAAGTGGTGGAACAATATTCCGACGACCACTTGCTGTTGCACCAAGGCTACGACCTTCCGTGGCCCGTTTCAGACAGAGACTATGTTTTTGACAAGAAAATCGTCTACGATGCCACAGCCAAAACGGCGACTGTCCACTTGTCTTCGGTGACCAGCCCAAAAGTGCCCGTGAGTCCAGACTTTGTACGCGCAAAAGGAGAACGCACTTTTTGGCAGTTTTCCGTGGCTGACAATGGTCAAACCAAAATTGTGGTCGAAGTAAAAACCGACCCGGAAGGTGCCCTTCCCGACTGGGCTGTGAACAGTATTCAAGCCGATTGGCCCCACAAAAGCATCACCAGTTTGATTAAACGAGCGTCCAAAGGCGATGTCCCTGTGGACACCAATGTACAGGGATGGCAATAAGTCAACAACCTGTGACAAAGTGCATCCCCTACCAGTCGCCGCATTCAGTATAGTGATCAACAAACCATTGTCTAGAGAGTCCTACGTGTCTGATACTGCTCAACCTCCCATCGATGACCCGTTCAGTGTAGAACCACCTGAACCATTGTGGAAAACCTTCCCCATTTTCATCGTCTTTCTACCGGTGACGGTTATTTTTCTGACGCTGGGATTACTGACGGGACTGATTTTCATACCGCTCTTCCCTTACATTTCGTTAAAATGGAAAGATTGGGCATCGAGTTTTTGCAACCAATGCCTACTCATCAGTATCCGTATGCCGGTCACCACAATTATCGACGACCCCAAAGCACTCGAGGGCAAACTGTTTGTGTCCACCCACACCTGTTTGTTTGAGAGCCTTGTTTTACTCTACAAACTCGGACACTTTCGTCCAATGGCCGCTGAGTTTACCAAGCGCATGCCCATTTTCAATAAATTCACCCACTCCCTCAATCCACTCTACGTCACGCGCGGCAAAGACAAGGGCAAAGGACCCAGCCTAATAGAACAACTGAAGCAAAGTTTGGATGAAGGGGTCTACAAACACGTCATCTTTCCTGAAGGGACCTACTCCAACGGCAAACATGTTCTGCAATTCAAGTCTGGTGCCTTTGTGCCTGGTCACCCAGTTACGCCGGTGGCTTTTACCTTTCCTGAGTACACACCGTTTTGGAACCGCGAAGAGTCAACTTTTGGCGTCCAAATTTATCGAATTCTCGGTCGACTCTATACACCGGTGACCATTCGATTCCTAGCGCCATATACTCCCTCTGCAGAAGAACGAGAGAACCCAAAACTGTACGCGGAAAATGTACGACTCTTGCTCAGCGAGGCCACCGGTCGCAGCCTTTCGAAATACGACGTCAAAGACTCTCCAAATTACAGAGTCGACGTCAAACACAGCCAACGAAAGAAAGCAGAGAAAAGCAAGTAAGGTGTCAACGGCTCCAAACATCAACGAACCAGGGAAATTTTCGTATTTTTACAGCATTGACCCATTGCACGTTCAGGATCTTCGCCCTATGCTATGGGTATTGAATACTGGGTGAACCGAATGACACTGTGGTCTATTACATCAATGCTTTGGTTGGGATGCTCTGGACAGTCTAAAAATACCAACAACACTAAGGACTCTGGTCAGCCGGACACAGCCACGAATCCAACTCAAGAAGAGAATGCGTTTGATGACCCAGAAAATATGGACAACGATGAAGATACTGGACATGACATCGTGAACAGCACCGATCATCTCTCTACACACTTTCAACATTGGCTATCTGAACACCCTGAGTACACCTCCGATTTAACGCGACTCGATTTGGCTGGTGGCAGTTTTGGCGGTTTTCTAGAATCCAGACACCCACTTTCACACACACCCATCGTTTTTATCCACGGAAATGGAGATCGGGCCAGCGGCGGTGTGTTTGGCGGATGGGAGACCCAACGACATCAGTTTCTTGAAGCTGGCTTCTCCAACGCAGAACTGTATGCAACAACCTATGGACCTGCAGATCCCCTGCTGATGTCTACTTATCGACACGATGTTGGGACCCTCCAACAGATCCGACAGTTTATCGAAGCGGTTTTGCACTATACACAGGCACCCAAAATCAGTATTGTATCCTATTCCTTGGGTGTCACACTGGCACGCAAAGCCATCTTGGGCGGGGCGTTTACAGATGCCAACAATCAAAGTATTCAACTGGGACAACCCTTGACCGAGTCCATCGATGTC
>CBFICN010000043.1:0-5297 GCA_965661045.1 uncultured Myxococcota bacterium | reverse complement strand
TTGCAGGGGCAAATCAAGGGCTGACGTCCTGTTACGGAGCGTTGACGCCAGCCTGTTCAACGGTAGACGGTCTCTATCCGGGTACCTCGATGGGGTTTGGCATCACTGGACAGTCCAACATTCTTCAGCAGGTCAACAGAGTCTCTGGATACGAAGGACAACATCGATACAGCATTTGGAGTCAAAGCGATGAAGTCTTGGGCTTTGGCTGTATTGTATGGGGACAAAACACAGCAAGAATCCCTGAACAAACCGGAGAGAAATCCTACGCTACACTGTCTCACCTCGACTTGAAAGAGCAAAGTTTTGACGTTGTTTACGCCATGACGCAAGAACAATCCATTTTGGAGTAGGGTGCGGTCACCAATTGAAAAAGCGCCTTCTACGTAGACTATTGTGTTTGGACTGTCAACATTTGTTTTAGACAACCGATACGGTTCACAAAGCAACCCGACACAGGTTATACTGACTTATAGTTTACGATCATTTTTCAAGGTACAAACATGATGCCCATCGCACTCTGGTTACTGGCCTGTCAAGGCGACCCAAAAGCACCAGACACCAACGAGGAATCGGTGACCGACGTTTCTGAAGAGACCGAAGACACTGGAGACCTGACAGAAGAAGAAGTTGACGGATGCGTCAATGACGCTGACTATTTTGAACAAAAAGTTTGGGGCGAAGCGCTCAGTCCCGTGTGCTATTCCTGCCACAACTCTACTGGAGCAGCTCAACACAGCGATCTTGTATTGCAATCCAATGTCCTTCCGGGCTATTTGGACACCAATCGTTCTGAACTCGAATATGTCGCCAGACTTGAAATCGACGACATCCCGCTGGTTCTTCGTAAGCCGTTGGGACTCGACGGACATGGTGGTGGCGCCGTCATCACTGAAGACTCTCCTGCGTACACAGCACTGATTGGCTTCGTGGATCGCTTGGAGAACCCAGTCGAGGAGTGCCCTGGGGACGAAAATGTTCGGGTTGAGAGCAGTGACTTGGTGCTGGCCACACCCAAAGAAACTCTGCGAAAGGTCACCCTAAACTTACTGGGCACCCTGCCGTCCCCTGCCCACCTCGCCAAAGTAGAGCAAGAAGGAGAGCCCGGCCTCAAACGTGTGCTCACAGAGTTGCTGGATGGAACAGAAATTGGCTATCCAGACAACACCAAGGCATTGATTTCCGACCGCTTGGTCACGTTGTGGAACGACTTGTTGCTGACCGACAAGTACACACAAGGACAAACGGCGATTCAAAGCATGGACTACGACAAGTTCCCTAACCTCTATTGGTACAGCGTCAACAACGATCCCGGCAACAATCGCCGTGCCAAAGTCAACGAGTCCATCGCTCGAGAACCGTTGGAACTGATGCGCTACGTATTCATGGAAGATTTGCATTGGGGTACGATTTTGACGGCCGATTATACGATGATGAACGCTTGGTCTGCCATGTCCTATGGGGTCAGCGACGACCGCTTTGTGACACCAGACTTGGACGATCCACGAAGCGACATTTTCTACCCGGTGGTCTTTGATGCACAACCGCAAGTTGGGTTGTTGAGTTCGGTCGCCTTCATGAATCGCTATCCCACAACCGATACCAACCGAAACCGTCACCGTTCCAAAATCTTCTATGAATATTTCTTGAACACCAACATCTTGTCCTTGGCAGATAGACCCATCGATGCGGACAATTCAGCCATCCACAATCCCACCATGAACGATCCTCAGTGCAACGTCTGTCACTCCGTCATGGAACCCGTTGCCGGTGCCTTTCAAAACTGGGACAACAGTGGACATTACAACCCGCCTGAAACTGGCTGGTTTGCTGAAATGTACGAACCTGGTTTCGCTGGAGAAACCATCTCGATCACCGAGAGCGGAAACGCCTTACGTTGGCTGGCTGAAAGAACCTATGAAGACCCCAGATTTGCGCGTTCTACCGTTGAGCAAGTGTTCCACGCCTTTACGGGACTGGACGTCCTACGAGGGTACGAGTGGTCTACCGACTCCATGGAATATGAGGCGTGGAGACAGCAAGACACATTCTTCAACCGCGTCAGCAACGAGTTTATGGAAAGTGGCTGGGACATCAAGATCCCCATCCGTGAGGTACTGCTGTCGAGATTCTATCGAGCCGTTGATCATGAAGATGCATCCGAAGCCGAACTCATGATGGCTGGAACCGCCCGCTTGTTGACACCCGAAGAACTGAATGCACAAATCATAGCCGTGACGGGGTATCGCTGGGGTGATCGCAACAGTGACTTCTTGTTGGACGATTACAAACTGCTTTATGGTGGCATCGACAGTGACGATGTGGTCCAGCGTCTCAAAGAACCAAACGGTGTCATCGGTGCGGTGGCCCTCAGAATGGCAAACACCGTCGCCTGTAAAGCCACCAGTGCAGACTTTGTGTTGCCCATCAACCAACGTCGACTCTTTCCGTACGTTGAGAGTTCCTACGAACCCTACACCGCAGATGGATTTGCCATTCCAGAGGTCCAAGAACGCATGAAACAGAACATCCAGTATTTGTTTTATCGGGTACTCGGACAGGAATTGCGACTCAACGATCCTGAAATCTTGGCTGTCTACGACCTGTGGCTGGAACTGCACACAGAAGGCAAGGCGCTCATTGAATCCGGTGAAGTCAGTACCTACATGACCTACAGTTGCCGTGGAATTGAAGACCCAGTGACCGGTGTAGACCTACCTTCAGAGCTTCAATTGGCCATCGATCCCGATTTCACCATTCGCGCATGGCGTGGTGTGATGGTCTATTTGCTCTCCGATTACCACTTTTTGTTTGAATAACCCTCCGACTGAGAATTGATATGACCCTTTCAAGAAGAAGCTTCCTTCGCATTGCTGGAACTGGACTGTTGGTACCATCGGCACTCACTGGATGGTCCCCCATTCGCAAAGCCCATGCCCAAGAGCAGGTTCGATACAACGGTACATTTTGGTTGACCATCCACGCTTCCGGTGGCTGGGACCCCACCATGATTTGTGACCCCAAAGGTCGGGCCAACGAAACCGAGGTGGCACCGGTCAACACCTACTTCACCGATGAAATTTTGGAAGTGGGCAACTTTTTGGTTCCTCCAATCGAGGGACTGGAAGATTTTTACACCGAATTTCAAAATGAACTGTTGGTGATCAACGGCATTGATATTGGCACCAACGGACACGAACAAGGGGTTCGCGCAACGTGGAGTGGACACACCGACCCGAATAGACCGGCATTTTCGGCACTGGTCGCAGGCGCCGTAGAAACGGCTCCGTCGTTGGCTTTTATCAGCAACGGAGGCTACGACAGCACCAATGGACTGGTCCCAGTGACCCGTTTGCCGAGCACCAACACGTTGCAAGACTTGGCCTACCCAGATCGACGAGACAGCAGCAACCCTGAGTCTCTCTTCTTGCCAACCAGCGTACAAGAAAAAATTCACGCTGCAAGAGAGGCCCGATTGGGACGGGTGCAGAGCCAAAGCCACTTGCCGCGCACCCTAAATTCGATGCAGATACTGGAACTGGTACAGTCAGACAATTCAGAACTGCAGTCCTTGGTCGCAGCCATGCCAACAGAACTGCGTGACGACGACCTAGAACGCCAAATTCAAGTCGCCTTGGCCTGTTTTGCGGCAGGTGTATCGGTCAGCGCGAACGTCTCCATCGGTGGTTTTGACACCCACAACAACCACGACAACACGCACACACCTCGACTGTTGCGGGTGGCACAAGCGATGGCCTTCGCCAGACAAGAGGCAGAACGGCTGGGCATCGCCGATCGATTCAACGTCATTGCCGGGTCTGATTTTGCACGCACCCCGTATTACAACGATGGCAATGGAAAGGACCACTGGTCTATTGGGTCAATGATGTTCATGGGTTCTGACATCCAAGGTGGCCGAGTCATCGGCGGTACAGACATGGATCAACTTCCACTGGCGGTCAACCCAGAGACCTTAGAACTGGACCCCAACGGAACCTTCCTGACCACGGGACATGTACACGCCGCGCTCAGAGACATTGCTGGTCTGAGCAACCATCCGATTGTCACTGGATTTGAGGTAGACGAATGGCTTCCCCTCTTTGGATGAACTTGACAGCACTCAGCCTACTGCTCTCGCTCGGCAGTGGGTGTGGTGAAAAAAGCAAAGAAGACAGTGTTAAAAGCGACACTGTGACCACCGACACCGCAGACTCAACAGAGGACACTGGTTCAGCGGACACTGCAGAGACGACAGAGGACGTTGTCGGTGAATGTGGAGACGGCATCGTCAACGGTCCCTTTGAAGAATGCGATGATGGTGAGAACAATGCCAATGTCGCAGACGCTTGTCGCACCGACTGTTTGCTGCCCAAGTGTGGCGATGGCATTCTCGACTCCACAGAGGAATGCGACGACAGCAACCTCTGGAACATCGATGGATGTGACGAAGAATGCATTGTAGAAGAAGGTACCTTTGAGACCGAACCAAACGACAGCAACCTAACGGCAACGGTACTGGCAGACAGTGGATCACTGCGTGCCATGTTGTGGGAGCAGGACACAGACTGTTACACCTTCGATTTTGAAGACAACGAATACATTGAGTTTGCCATCAACCCCGATCAAGAAATCTGTTCTCACCTCATGCGGGTCAGCATCTTAGAAGATGGTGTCGAAGTCGCCTCCGATCTCCCCATCGACGACAGTTGCCCGCAGATTGAACCCATCAACGACAGCAGTGCGCGCTATCTGTCCAGCAGTACAGAGACCGAAACCACCTTTTGCATTGAAGGCCTATTCGGTACGGCCGTCGAAGAGTACACGCTGGAATGGGAGATCCACCCAGACAGTTGCAGTTTGGTGGACCCCATTTTGACAGACACAGAAGACGTTGACGGAGACACCTTTGCCAACAATTGCGACGAGGACGACGACGGCGATGGACTGATTGATGAAGAAGACAATTGTCCACTGCACAGCAACAACGGCCCCATCGAGTTTACACCGGACGAAAACGGATTCTTTAGAACGTGGGTGCTCACCGATGGACACAACGTCTCCGCCCTACAATCCGGCAGTTGTCAAACGGTGGACAACATTTATGAAATCGGCGAAACCAGCATCATTCCATCCCTGTACAACACCCTTCTCAATTACAACGAGGACACCGTCTATTGGTCCCTCTATGAAAGTGGTGGCAATCGGATTGACTACAACACAATCCCCGGCATCAAAGACCTATCTCCTGCCCGCAACGTGTTTGCCGGCATTTGGGTGTACAGCGACACTTCACGAAA
>CBFICN010000042.1:0-21681 GCA_965661045.1 uncultured Myxococcota bacterium | reverse complement strand
ATGATGGACGCGCTTAGAGATGCCCGGTTGCAGCCTTCTGATATAGGTTACATCAATGCCCACGGAACAAGTACGCCGATGAATGACCCTTCAGAAAGTCGCGGTATTCTAACGGCATTTGGTGAATCTGCGTCGACCGTGCCAGTCTCAAGTACCAAATCTATGATGGGACATTTGGTCGCGGCTTGTGGCGCAGTCGAAGCCATTGTCTCACTGCTTGCGGTACGAGAGGGCATGTTGCCAGCCACGAGAAATTTGGAAAACCCCGATCCAGAGTGTGCGATTCGACACATACAAGGTGGGGTGTTGCGACGAGAAATTGAACATGCGATGAGCAACGCATTTGGATTTGGTGGATCCAATGGAACAGTGGTGGTTTCTAAATGGCGGTCGTAATTAGTCAAGTTGGTTTGGTGACAGCTTTTGGCAGAGGCATTGAGGCGTTCCGGCAGGGGTTGTCGAGTGGTGACGTGGTTTTCACTGAACACCCACCGTTAAAACACATGGAGAGTTCTCTTGCTGGTTTGTGTGCAAATAAAACGTTTAGACAATACCTAAAACGTCGAAAAGCTGCCAAGTTGATGACACCTGCCGCTCGTTTGGCGATGGATGCAGTTGGACAGATTTGGGACGTTGTGGCAGAGCGATTGGACCCCGTAGAAACAGGGCTGTTTTTCTCTGTCGGTCGTGAGCCTCCAGATGAAGGTGAGGCAGAGGCTTGTTTGATTGCCAGCGCCGTTGACGGTCAGTTTTCGGAGGCTGCACTGGCAACCACAGGGAGATCGTTGTACCCACCGTTGCTTCCTTTGAAAACACTGCCCAATCTGATATTGGGACATTTGTCCATTCATTTTGGATTGTGTGGAGAAAATGCGGCGTGGGCTGGAGAAGGGGTTCAATCCTTTGTTGAAGGTGTGTTGGCCATTGAAGAGGGGCGTGCCGATGCTGTCCTGGTTGGTGCGGCAGATTCCTTGGTTGATTTGGGACAAGCCAGAGACTGTAAGCGAATGGGAATTGAAGAACCACCCGGAGAATGTGCTGTGGCATGGCTGTTGGAGAAAAAATCTGAACGGACGGATTCGATCATCGGATCTGTTGAGTGGTGTAGAGTACAGGAACAGTCTGTGGAAAGTACCGCGATTGTGGCTCAGAATCTCAGGGCACAGTTGGGGTATTGTGGGGTGGTGGAGCCTCAATTGGGCTTGTTACAAGCTTTGTTGAACCGTGAACAGTGCCACTGGCATGGTTTGATGGTAGACTTTAGACAATGAGCAATTAGACAATGAGCAATCAGACAATGACCAACAAGATGAACACCAAACGTCAGTACGAATTTGTCAACGCCTTGTCGAAGACAAGCATCGCCGACGTATACCGTTGTCATGAGTATCACAACAATGAAGTGATTCGAGACGTTGCCATCAAGATTCTTCGAGAAACTTGGAAAGACAATCAGCAATCGGTGTCCTGGTTGCGTCAAGAATTGTCGCTTTTACAGTCCTTGCACCATTCAACCATTCCAAAAGTGTATGAAATGACAGCGTTAAAGGGCCGTGTTGCGATTGTGATGGAATGGATTGACGGAGTGGATTTGCGTTCGTTGATCCGTGGAATGCGTCAAATGAAACAGCGTATACCGCTGAAAGTTACATTGACATTGATCGCCAATATTGCGGAAAGTCTCGATTTGATTTACAACCAAGCTCCTTCGGCGGGACGACCACCATTGCGAATTTTACACGGCAATCTAAAGCCCAGCAACATCATGGTCACGGCCAAAGGAAAGCTTGCCCTGTTGGACTTTGGAATGACGCCCTCTGATCTGGGAGGGCGCGAATCTTCAACTCGCGAGATGCAGTACGACTCGATTGAGTACATGGCGCCAGAGCGACTGTTCTTTGAGCCACAAGGTCCTGCTTCGGACGTGTACTCATTGGCGGTGACGTTGTTTGAAATGTTGGCAGGCAAACCAATTGGCAAGGCCCCTTCATCTGAAGAGTTGCATCAGACAAAAGTTGAAAAGTATGTACAGCATTTGCTCCGCCCGATGCCGTTGGGATTGGAAGTGAAAGAAGAATTGGCAGATTTGTTGATGAAGGGGATGGCTTATGGGTCGGAAGATCGCCCATTGGCATATGAGTTTGCAAATCGAGCCCGTCGCATGGCCGATTCAATTTCTGGTGTTGAATCGAGTCAGTGGTCTCAAAAAGCGATTCCATATTTTCAAGCGCGTCTCAACCGTGGAAATGTAGAGGGAACCCTTCAAGGGTCTATTGTATCTGAGGATACCGAAATCTTTGTGCGTCCTGTACCACAAGAAGATGATGAGGATGTCGATACCTCCATTATGCGCCGAGGTGCAGTGGCAGACTTTGTAGAGGCGTCATTGGATTTGAATCCAACGACCGTTGTTGAGATGACCAAACAGGGTGAAGCCGATTTGTCTTTTGAAAGCACCGCGCTTTCTGAACCGGAATTGACGACTGGTGCAGCGGTTTCTATATCGGCTCCGTTGGTCTCCCCTCCGATACCGCCACCAGTTCCCATTCCACCAGCACCGTCTCCGAATTCTTCTGTGATGGGACAAAGTAGGGGGGCGACGCCATCAAACACAGCACAAGTGAACACCGTCACCATTCCAGATGGGCCACGTCAGTCCATGGAGAAATTGGATGGGGACCCGGTGACCCAAACGATGACGGCTGTTGATATTCGTCCTCAGGCGATGGCACCCCTCTCAAGTGTGTCCGGTGGGGACCCTTACAGCAATGGAGAAGGCGGACTCAGTACCAAAATGCTGGTGGGTATCTTTCTTGGTGGTGCATTGCTTTTATTGACGGGCGTGCTGGGGGCTGTCTGGCTCTTTGGACAAGACGCAGACGAGATTCAGCCAGTACCAACTGCGGTGGAAACAACAGCCAAAAAAGAGTTGAGCCCGACAGACACTTGGGTTGGCACTCGATTTCAAACGCCCATTGACAGTAAGAGAATCAAAGTGAAGTGTGGTTCTGTTAAAGAACGAGGGATAGAAGTCGTGACGCTAGACGATATTCCGACGTCGAAGTGCTTTGTGGAAGTTCGAACACCAGATCGTCAAGTGTTTCGTACGACGGTTGAAGACGTTCAAGATGGACTGTACACTTGCTTTGAGAACCATACCGACACGTGCGTTCTGCAGGAGACTCAATGAGCGTCAAGCGTCGCGTGGTCATCACCGCCGCAGAAAGTTATTGTGCTGCGGGTGTCGGTCGTCAATCTTTGATGAGGGGATTGGAGGAAAACACGTGTTTGGGACGTCCCAGCGGCTATCAATTGCCCATTTCTCTAGTTGGACGCCTAGAAGAAGAATTGCCACCTCATCCGGATTTTATTGACGATCGCAAGAGCATTTTGGGGTGGAATTGTGCCCATCGTGCTTGGGAAAAAGCCGGGTTTTCTTTCGGTCCGGTGAAAGCCAAAACGGTTGTCTTTGTGGGTACAGGACTGTCCTCCATTACACCATATGAAATGAATGAAGATCTGCTTCAGCACATCATCGAAGAAGATGGTGCGTTGAAATTTGATCGTGCGGAGATGGCTGCGGATCTGAGATCTGACTTGGCGGCACCAAAACGCCATTTACCGCATCATTTTGGTGCTTTGTTGGCCGATTCTGTGGGGGCGATTCGTTCAGGCAGTAATTTCTCGGCTTGTGCGGCCGCGTCTCAGGCAATTGCCGCTGGTTTTTGGGCTGTTCGTCGAGGAGAAGCTGAGGTGGCATTGGTTGGTGGACACGATTCAATGGATCACCCGATGGGATTGTTGTCATTTCTGGTACTGGGTGCGTTGAGCTCTGACTGGTGTAGGCCTTTTGACAGTCAGCGCAATGGCTTTATGTTGGGGGAAGGGGCTGGCATGTTGGTTTTGGAGTCCTACGAACACGCGCAGGATAGAGGCGCTGTCATTTTGGCAGAGATATTGGGTGCGGGGTCGAGTATGGATGCCTGGAATCCAACTGCACCACACCCCAAAGGTGAGGGGGCAGAACGAGCGATGCGCCGCGCGTTGAGAGATTCTGGTGTACGTGCGGATCAGATTGACTATGTGAATGCGCACGGAACTGGAACGCCTCTGGGGGATGTGGCTGAGTCACAAGCCATCCATAGATTGTGTGGAACCCGGACAAAAGTCTCTTCCATCAAAGGTGCAATCGGACACTGTATCGCCGCGGCAGGGGCTGTAGAAGCGGTTGCGTGTATTGGCATGCTTGAAGAAGGATGGATGGTGGGGACCACAGGGTTGAGCAACCCAGATCCGGAATGTCCATCGACCAATATTGTGGAACCTATTTCGACACCTCCAACTGTATTGGTCTCCAATTCCTTTGGGTTTGGTGGGCAGAATGCATCGTTGGTCTTGTCGACAGTCGACTTTGCAGAGCAGCACCATCGACACAACAAGATGTAGTCATCCATTCAATCAAATATCAGTAGAAATCTAAGTTGTAGGATTGTTCATGAAAACACGTGTCTCTTTACCCATACAAGTCTCCGCGGTGTCTTTACTGTGTCCGACCGGTCAGGATGCACAAGCGCTTCAAACACCGCCTGTCACCGGTGGGGTTCCCAACTTTAAAGCCCGCTCAATGGTGCCAGATCGCAAAAGTTTGAAATTGATGACCCAAGCTGTCCGATTGGGGGTTGCTTCAATTGCGTCGGCTGTTGGAAAAGTTGATCATTGGGACACGGTCCCCCCACAACGGCGCGGAATGTACGTTGGGGCAAGTCCACAAGTTGGGCGGCACGATGATTTGAACGACGCGATCAATGTGGCTTTTGAGTCGGGCGCTTTTTCCCTTCAGGATTTTGGTGAAAAGGGCATATCGCAAATCCATCCCTTGTGGTTGGTGCGTGGGTTGAGCAACAACGTACTGGGATTCTCTTCGGCATACCACGATGCTCAAGGCCACAATATGAGCTATGCAATGGGTGAAGACGGTGGATGGAATGCGCTACTTGAAGGAGCCTATGCGTTGATCGATGGTCGGGTAGACATCGTTGTGGTCGGTGGGTCAGACGATTTGACGCCCGCGACCAGCGTTCTGGGTCAAGCCGGCTCTGCAGCCGCCGCATTTTGTGTGTTGGAACGATCTTCTACCGAGATACTCGAACTGGATCGTGAAGCATATGCGAAGTTGGCGAACCCCTTTGGACTGTTGGGCGCTGCAACCATACCAGTGGGGATGGCTTTACATGAATTTGGCAAACGCCGTCAGTTGGATAGGTTAGAGAAAAGTACACCCTAAGTAAAAGTGAGGTAGACTATGCACTTGGCCGCACACGTTGATGACAATGTAGACACACAAATTTGGTCCGTCGTACACGAAGTTTTTCAAGACGCTTTGGAACTGGATCCGGAAGAGGTTGAGTTTTCTTCTAAGGTGATTGCTGAACTTGAAGCGGAAAGCATTGATTTTCTCGACATTGCTTTTCAGTTGGAAAAGAATTTTCAAATCAAGATTCCCCGTGGTGGTATTGAAAAGGCCGCGCGTGAAGGGACAGAAGGGGATGGTCTCAATCCAGATGGAACACTGACAGCAGACGCATTGGAAGCCTTGAAAGCGGCCATGCCTGAAGTGCCCAGCGAAGAATTTGTCGCAGGGTTAAAACCAGCAGACATTCCAAATTTGTTTCGAGTGGGTACGTTCTACAATTTGGTGATCAAATTGAAGGCGGAGAAAGCCTCTGTCTAGATTTCTCTTTATCGTTCATGCGCTCAGCGAAGCCCATCGATCGATAATTGGTGTTCGGGGTGCAAAACTCGGCTTGAGTTTGGGGCGTCGTGATGGGGCAGACCCAAATGACATCAGCCACATTTGTTCTTTCGAACTGCCGGGCAGAAGTGGACGAACAACCGTGACTGGGGATGTGGTCGCCATTCCCTTGACGCCCCAAGACTTATTGTCAGACCAAGAGCGCGCTGTGCTTCTCATGCATAGAGCGGTCAAGGTTGCAGAACGACGTGGTCCACCGGTAAACGTGGTCGGTTTGGGTTCGTTGTGTGCAGTTGTCGGTCGACGGGGTGTAGAACTTCAAGAACGTCTGTCCATTCCGGTGACGACCGGTGGTGCTGCGACTGCCTGGACTGTGTATGAAAATGCGCGACAGGCCAATCAACGTATGGAAAGAATGGGCGTTTTGGGGTCCGCATCACCCATTGGGAAAACCTTGGTTCAGTTGCTGCATGGGGATGGTGTGCCCCTGTTGGTGGATTCTAGAAAATCAAGGAAAGGGCTAAAAGGTTCGATAGAAGTTCAGGACAGTGAACAGATAGCCCGCAACTCAAGGTGGTTGATTGGTTGTGGCCCAACAGGACCCAGTTTTTCTACATCAATATTGCAAGCCGGTACCAGAGTATTGGATGTTGCTTTGCCCCATACATTCTCCCCAGCAGATCCAAAGAGAACCGATATTGAAACCTTCTTTGCAGAGCGGATGAGCATGCCTTCAACGTGGAAGCGAGGCGTGTGGGGGCGCGTCTACCATATGGTTTCTGGATACGGGTACAATACGGTGTTGGCTTGCTTGGTGGAGCCGGTCGTGATGGCGGCCACCCATCGAACGCGTCCATTTGCACAGGGGCGGCGCATTGAACCGTCTGACGTGTTGGAATTCGGACGGCAATCGTCCGAATTGGGCTTTTCTGCGGCATTATCGTCCGACTTTTGGCGTGGTGTGCGTTAATTGTGTGGTAACGAACTCCACCAATCATTGAATCAATTGAGTGACGATGACCTGTTTGGGTAATGTTGGATGGACAATCATCTTGGAAAATGTCATTGATGTGTGTATAATACATGAAATTCCGGACAACATTGCGTCGCTCACTTTACTCAACAGACAACCATCAGATCTGATAAAGGATAAGGACATGCAATACACAGCATACAAGAGCAATCGTCAAGCACCCAAATGTGTAAAGTATTGGGACGCCATCTTTCGCAAGACAGAGCTATTTTTTGTCTGGCAGGCAACGTTTGCCGCTGTTGAGTTTCACATTCCAGCAATTCAACAGCAGTTGGGCTTGTCTGTTCGAAATGCACGAACGTTGGTGTGGAACGCCTATTGTGACGCAGCCACGGGAGATGTGGACTCACCATTTTTTGAAGAATACGATCATTTTTGCGCTGCGGTACCAGAGGAATTGATGCCGCTGTTTGCCATGGCAAACAGTGTAGGCGTTGATATTCACGGAGGCTATTCTCAACGTGAAGCGGAGCAAGAGTTTAAAAGTTGGTTGTCAGAAGATCCAAGCAACGGTCAATTTGGAAGATATCGAATCAACCATGATCTTTCGATAGAACGCGTCCGTTGAGACAAGCGCCAAAACAATGTGGTTGACCGTCGGGCTTTTGGGGTGCCTATTGACTCAAACTGTGGTGGCAGAAGTTCCAAGTGCAACACAGTCTACCGTCGCGCCTTTTTTGTTGAGTCCTAAAGGCATCGATTACTTGGGATGGTTAACCCCTGAGCGTTGCAAAATAAGAGGGCGATGCGATGTGGTGCTCGTCAATCCACGAACGGGTCGTCTTTTTGTTCAGCAAAGCGATGATGATGCTGGTGTAAGAGTGTATCAAGATGGAATCTGGCACCTGTCCCACCGGATAGAGTATAAGTTAACAGAGGGCCTGGTCCATGGGGTGACCGACTATTGGGGAACAAGTATAGAGTACCGGTATGAAAATCGCGATTTGGTTGCCGTGGAGTGGGCAGGCGGTCGGGCTATTCAACTTGAGTACGACAGAAAAGGGCGTGTTGTGTCCATGACCGATGGAGAACAAAACACCTTGAGGTTTTCCTGGGGGAAAGACGGTCGTCACCGCATGATCAATTCCGAGGGACAGTTGTTCAATTGGAGAGTTTCCAACGACTCGGTCAAGGTAACAGACGCTTGGGGGCACACGGCGTCCACATTGTACGATGACGACAAACTGCTTGGTTGGGTTGATCCAAGAGGCTTGAAAACCGACATTCTATACACCGATACAGGGATGAACATCGATCAAGCCGGTGTGAGAGAATGGAGATTGGGGCTTCGAGCCAGTCAGTTGGCGTCAGTTGAACTAGTTGGGAGTGGTACTTGGGCTTGGTCGCTGAATGAACACGGTCAAGTAGAATCGATCGTTGACCCATCAAAAAAGAGCATCAAGGCGCTGTACATCAATGATCAGTCTGTCCGAATTCAACGTTCAAACGGATTCGTTGATTTTGTCTACGTTGATGATGAACTTATGGCCATTCAAGACCTCAGTGGTCCATTGGTTAGAATTGCCAGGGATATACACGGTAGAATAGGCCACATTGAGGACGCTGTTGGAGAAAAAATATTGTTCGATCGAGATGTCAACGGCAGAATCCAGCGATTGACCCTTAGAGATGGGCGCGAGTGGGTTGTTGAGTATGATGTCAACGGTGCAGTGCGCAATATTATTCTGCCGAATCAGGAAGTCTGGGGGATTCAGAGAGATTCTTGGGGGACGATCACAAAACTGGAGCGCAGTCATGATGCCGACATTTCCTTTTCTGTTCACAAAGGCGCATGGACCAGCATCGATGTACCGTCGGGTGAGCGTTGGAGAATTCGTCGCGACGGATACAATCGCATTGTCGAAGTGATGACACCATCGGGAAATATCCACTTGAATCGAGATATTCTTGGTCAAGTGGAATCGATCTATATTCAAGGCAGTCATTGGTCTATCGAGCGAGACATCTTTGGCAACATTGTCAGTTGGAACGACTTGCAACTGGAGTACGGCGCTTGGGATCAAATTACAGCCCATCAATTGGGTACTCAACGCTGGGAATGGCTTCGTGACAACGCAGGAAGGTTGAGTGGGGTACAAGCAGAAACGAGCATCACCATAGAGTATGACGGTATGGGTTTTCCCGTTCGATGGTCTCAGGGGGATGCAGTTTCAGAGGTTAAGCGCAATCATTGGGGGTGGGTGTCCAACATAGACAATCAGTGGATTCAACGGGACCCACGTGGTTTATCCGAAAAATTTGGTGTCTATGATCTGTCGTGGAGAGTGAACCGAAATGCCGCAGGATTCCCACTGGTGATCAAAGCGCCGTATGAGGTGCAACTTGGTCTGGACCCAACTGAGACCAATGGTATCTATAGAGTTCGGTTGCCCAGTGGGGCCTTACAGCGGTTCTATTTGAGTAAAGAGGGCATAAAACAATTCTATACGAATGACGAGGGACAAGAGACGTTGGCTGGTATTGTACCGAGGACACCTTGGTCATCAAAGTTTTTGGGTCTGTCATTTTCTACGCATTCAGTCAGCACTGATGCAGTTGGCGTATACACCATCGAGCAAAGTGACAATGTTCAGATAGTCGACTATGACCCGTTTCACTTTGTCCAGCAGGTTTGTGATTTGTCGTCTTGTCTTCACTTTTCCTATGACCCACGTGGGCGATTGGTTGCCATTGAAGATGGAACGGGGTTGCCAACCAGTATTGTGTGGGGCTGGACAGGGTGGGGGGAAGGGCCTCTGTTGATTGGAGGTACGACAGGATTGCATACACCCTTGGGGATGGCAGTCCAAAGTGCAGGTACCAATCAGGTAGAGAATCCATTTTGGGTGGGGCTCTCGTCTGATAATGTAGATTCCACTGGAGAGCAGGGAACGAGCGAAGTCAGCACGGATTTTGTTGACGCAGCATCGTTTTCCCCGGACGGGCTTCACTTGGATGGTACACCGGTGGTGATTGGAGAACAACAGGCATTTTTAGAGCGCGATGGACAAAGACTGCAGTTTGATGCTCCATGGAAAGCAGGCGGTGTTGAATCCCATTTGTTTGAGAGCGTTGCGGATTCATCAATTTGGAATCGTCCTGTTGACATGTTGCTCGAAATGGGTGTTGTTTCCGTTCCATCTTGGGAGTCAAACCGCATTGTTAGCCCCCTAGAGTGGGTGTCTGAAGGATGGGTAGGTGTCGAACGACAGGCTTCTTGGAAGTTGGACGTGCAAGCCATTCCATTAAAAGAAGATCGATTGGAGACTTGGCTATTGCTCAGACTTCTCAATGGTCAAACCGATCCTTCAAATGGTGAAATGCTGTACAGTATCCTCCCGGAAGATGACATATGGTCGGTGTTGACGGGAGATTTTCCTTTTGAGTCAAATAAATGCATTCCTGAACTTGCACAATTCTATTTATGCGGATAAATATACAATGCTTTATGGTGGGTGTAGCTCAGTTGGTTAGAGCGCCGGGTTGTGGTTCCGGAGGTCGGGGGTTCGAAACCCCTCATCCACCCCATTTATCTTACTCTAGGAGTCTTACTCTAGGAGGAGTGATATAGAAGCGATTACATAGTCATCGGTGGTCTTGTACTCCCATTGGTGATGGACAGTTTTCACAGGCTGTCATATAGTAGACCCATATGCGAGAGTGGCGGAATTGGCAGACGCGCTAGATTTAGGCTCTAGTGGGGTAACCCGTGGGGGTTCGACTCCCCCCTTTCGCATTGTCTCATACTTACACCATACCCCAGACGTGATTTGGGGATTTTTTTATCCATACCCTAATTTAGGAAATGTCATCATGATTGAATTTAACGTTGAAGAAGTAAACTCGTATCGTCGACACATTCACTTTTCTGTAACGGCAGAATTGGTTGATGAGTCGTTGAAAGAAGCGTATAGCGACTTGCAAAAGAATGCGCGCTTGCCAGGCTTCCGAAAAGGCAAAGTACCAACAAGAATTCTGAAGAAGAAATTCTCGCGTGGCATTCAAGCAGAGGTGGCCCAAAACTTGGTACAGAAAGGGTATGAGAAGGTCGACATCAAAGAGATGGAAGTCGTGTCTCAACCCAGTATTGAAGGTCAGTTGCCGGAATTGTACGCCGGCGCCGAGTTCAAATTTACCATCGGCGTAGACGTTCGACCACACGTAGAAGTTGGTGGATACAAAGGAATTGAGGTGTACTATCCATCCTCAGTTGCGACGGACGAAGAAATCACTGCAAATATTGATGCCAAATTGGCTTCCAAAAAGCGCATTGTGGCTGTAGAAGATGAGTCGGTCACTGTAGAAGATGGCGATCACGCACTGTTGTCATTGTTGTTGGTCGACGAAGAAGGAAATGAGGTTGTCAATGAAGTGGGCACAATGTTCCACATGGGCAACAACAAGTTTTACACTGGCTTGGAACAGCATGTTCACGGTATGAAAGCAGGAGAATCCAAAGAAGCAGACGTTACCATTACTGAAGAGTCCAACTTTGAGCACTTGCGCAACAAAACCTTTAAAGCGAGCATTGAACTCAAGCAGATTCAACGCATGGAAGCACCAGAGTTGACCGATGAGTTGGCTGGCGAGTTTGGTTATGAGTCCGTCGTCGATATGAAAGAAAAGATTGGTGCAGAGATTGCTTCTTCAAAAGAAGAAAACTTGAAAAATCAAGCGCGGGTCCAAATCTTACAACATCTGGTAGAAAACAACGAGTTTGAGGTCCCTCAAGCAATGGTCGAAGAGCAGTTTAAAGCGTTGATGAATGAGTTGCGTATGCAGCAAATGTACATGGGTCGCAATCCTGATGACGTTCGTTTCTCTGAAGCACAGCAAAGAGATCTTTCTACAAGGGCCGTATTTGCTGCGAAAGCCGCCTGTTTGCTGGGCTCTGTGAATGATTTGGAAAATCTGAAAGTTACAGATGCAGACATCGAAGCCAAGTTGGAAGAGTTGGCAGAAAGCCAAGGTCAAACAGTTGAGAGCATCAAGCAGTACATCAATATGGAACAAGCTTCAGACATGCTCAGTGAGCGTGTTCAAGAAGAGAAAACATTGAACTGGTTGTTGGAACAAGCCGTGCGTTTGGATACTCCAAAAGAAGTAGAAGAGGTCGCGACAGAAGAGGGTGAAGACACATCTGACACAGGGACTGAGTCTTCAGAAGAGTCGACTGTCGATACTGAAGGGTTGTCGATGAAAAATAGCAAGGCTGAATTGGTAGAGGCTGCGGAAGCATTGGGCCTAAGCACTGGTAAAAAAACAAAAGCAGAGTTGCTTGAAGCCATTCAAGAGGCGTCTAAATAACACATCCTCTGTTCGGTTGTGAACAATCTGCGTTGACAACCGGAGGTTTTGTTCCCTGTCCCTTGACGAATTGAGAGAATGGGTCTATACATACAAAGGACTTGTTCTCTCTATTTATTTTTTACTCCATTCGAGGAATTCCCATGCCTTATCCTGTCCCTTACGTTATCGAAAAGTCACACCGTGGCGAACGCTCATACGACATTTATTCACGTTTGTTGATGGACCGCATCATCTTTTTGGGTACTCAAATTGACGACCAAGTAGCCAATGCCGTGATTGCACAGTTGCTCTTTCTTCAACAAGAAGATGCTGAAAAAGACATTTACATGTACATCAACTCTCCGGGGGGGGTCGTCACGGCAGGAATGGCGATTTATGATACCATGCAGTATGTCAAACCGGATGTTCACACTTTGTGTGTTGGCCAAGCCGCATCGATGGGCGCGTTGTTGTTGTGTGCTGGTGCAGCTGGAAAGCGTGCTTGCTTGCCGAACTCTCGCGTCATGATTCACCAACCGTTGGGTGGTTCTCGTGGTCAAGTATCTGACATTATGATCGCGGCAGAAGAAAGCCTTCGCATCAAAGAAATGACTGCCAAGACCATTGCATTCCATACCGGAAAAGACATTGAGCAAATTCACAAAGACACTGACCGCGACAACTTTATGAGTGCAGAAGAAGCCAAAGAGTACGGATTGATTGACTTGATCGTAGGCAACTAATTTGTTTCAAGTGACGTTTCTGACCAAGGGGTTGTCGTGAGCCGACGAGAGTTGATTTGTTCTTTTTGTGCCAAGCGCAAAGATGAAGTCCGGAAGTTTATTACGGGACCAAGCAGTGTAGTCATCTGCGATGAGTGCATTGAATTGTGCCATGAGATGATCATTGATGAGATGGGGAAGGATGACTATGTCTCATTGCGAAAAAATATCCCCAAGCCACACGATATCAATCAACATTTGGATCAGTATGTCATCGGACAGCCTCGTGCGAAAAAGGTACTCAGTGTAGCGGTATACAATCATTACAAGCGTATTGCATCCAATGCTGGGTATGATGATGTAGACCTCCAAAAGTCGAACATCTTGATCATCGGACCAACAGGTACGGGCAAAACGCTATTGGCACAGACGTTGGCGCGTCGTTTGAATGTTCCGTTTGCAATCTGTGATGCCACGTCACTCACAGAAGCTGGGTATGTTGGAGAAGATGTGGAAAATATCATTCTCAAACTGCATCAGGCGGCCGATGATGAAGAGCACACCACCAAAGGAATCATCTACATCGACGAAATTGACAAGATTGCTCGTCGTTCAGAAAATCCGTCCATCACTCGAGACGTTTCTGGAGAAGGGGTTCAGCAGGCCTTGTTGAAGATCATTGAAGGGACCGTAGCCAATGTTCCTCCGAAAGGAGGACGAAAGCATCCGCATCAGGACTTCCTGCAAATCAATACAAAAAACATATTGTTCATTTGCGGTGGTGCATTTGTTGGCCTAGACAAGATTATTGAGCAGCGGCTGAACAAGTCCGGTATGGGCTTTGGTCAAGCAGGGAACAGTACACAACACATGAGCAAGTCCGAAGTTATGCGCCGGCTTGAACCTGAAGACTTGTTAAAATTTGGGCTGATTCCAGAGTTTGTCGGTCGTTTGCCGATGGTTGCAACCCTTGAAGAGCTGGATGAAGATGCGTTGGTGCAGATTTTGACCCAACCGAAAAACGCATTGGTCAAGCAATATCAAAAAATGTTTGAAATGGACAATGTGCGATTGACCTTTACCGAAGATGCCCTGGTTGAGATTGCCAAACGGGCCATTCAACGCAAAACAGGAGCGCGTGGTCTGCGTGCCATCATGGAAGATATTCTCCAAGAAGTTCGCTTCGAGTTGCCTTCAATGAAATCTGTGCGAGAGTGTGTCATCAATCTAGAAGTGGTTCAAGATGGCAAGGAGCCATTGTTGGTGTATGAAAATCAGGCTTCATAAACACAAACAATAATACTGTGAAGTCAGAGCGTGGATTTCGTGGGCAAATGACAGCATACACGTCACTCTTCAGAGATTGTCCACGATAGAAGAATTTAGGAGAGTGCAATGTTGTTCGGAACGAAGCCCAAGGTGAAACAGGTACCCGTCATAGCCTTACGGGATGTGGTGGTGTTTCCTTTTGAAACCAAGGGCTTGGTGGTCAGTCGTCCACAGTCTGTAGCAAATTTGTTGAAGGCGGATGCAGAGGGCAAGAGCATTTTGCTGGTCATGCAAAAGAAGGCGACTCAGCAGTCTCCCGCGGTGACAGACTTACATTCGATTGGAACATTGGCCAAGATATTACAAATCTTACGCCTCCCAGATGATAAATACCGCGTGTTGGTCAAAGGAGAGGCGCGTGTAGCGATTGATAAAGTGGAACCCAAAGATTTGTTGTGGCTTGGGACCTATCACCTCATCGAAGAACCTGTAGAGGCAAATGAGCAGGCGCAAGCGCTGGTTCGCTTGCTTCAAGAACGATTTGAGCAACTATCGGCTTCGGACTCGGAAATACCCACAGAGATGGTCAAAGCCATTCAAGGGCAAACCGATCCCCAAAAATTGGCGGACACCTTGGCGCCCAGGTTGTGCAACGGCGCGACAGAATTACAATCGGTGTTGGAAATGCCACTGGCCGTTGATCGAATACAAAGATTGATTGAGATTATCCAACACAAAATGGAGGTCTTGGAGGTCGACAAACGCATTCAAGAGCGTGTAAAGCAACAAATGGATCGCAATCAAAAGGAATATTACCTCAACGAAAAGATGAGTGCGATACAAAAAGAACTTGGGGATGATGAAGGACCTTCTGAGTTTACCCAGCTTCAAGAGAGCATTGAGGCCGCGGGTTTACCGGCAGAAGCCTATGAAAAGGCAACGCGGGAACTGAAAAGGCTCAAGAAGATGAGTCCAATGAGTGCTGAAGCCACCGTATCCAGGACATATTTGGATTGGATGACCAGTTTGCCTTGGACGGCGCGGGCTGAAGAAAGCAATGACCTTGTACATGCCCGTACTGTATTGGATGCCGAGCATTATGGGTTGGAGGATGTAAAAGAGCGAATATTGGAGTATCTGGCAGTGCGTCAGGTTGCGCCTGAGGGGAAATCGCCCATTTTGTGTTTGGTTGGTCCGCCAGGAATCGGGAAGACATCCTTAGCCAAGTCCATTGCCAAGGCGACCGGTCGACCCTATGTACGTCAGGCGTTGGGTGGTGTGCGAGATGAGTCAGAAATTCGTGGACATCGTCGAACCTATATTGGTTCATTGCCTGGAAAAATTTTGCAGACCTTAAAGCGTGCCGCTGTCGTCAATCCAATGTTCCTACTGGATGAGATTGACAAGATGAGTGGCGATTATCGTCACGGTGATCCCGCTGCGGCGTTACTAGAAGCATTGGATCCTGAGCAAAATGACACCTTTCGAGATCACTATATTGACACCGACTATGACCTGAGTCAGGTGATGTTTGTTTGTACAGCGAATGATTTGCGTGGAATCTCTGGTCCACTCCAAGATCGTTTGGAGATACTAGAACTGAGCTCTTACACCGAGCCTGAAAAAGTACAAATCGCGATGCGGCATTTGATTCCCAAGCAACTCAATCAACATGGAATGACCGGTGAACAAGTGAAATTTACCAACGCCGGCGTCGTGAAACTGATTCACAGCTACACCAAAGAGCCCGGGGTCCGTTCGCTTGAAAGACAAATTTCAAAAGTGTGTCGCAAAATCATTGTGCAAGAATTGGAAAACCCTTCCGAATTAAAAACGGTATACACGATTGATGAAGAGACCGTGGAACAGTGGTTGGGAACCCCAAAGTACTTGGATCGTAAAGTGTCGCGGGGAGCTGAGGTGGGGGTCATAAATGGCCTGGCTGTGACGCCATGGGGTGGGGAACTCTTGGAGATCGAAGTGGCTACCTTTTCAGGAAAGGGAGAGATATTGCTCACTGGACGCCTTGGCGACTGGTTGAAGGAAAGTGCTCGAGCCGCCTTGTCTTGTTTGAGAATGCGCGCTGAAAGTTTGGAATTGGCAGTAGACTTTTATCAACAGCAAGATGTGCACGTGCACTATCCAGGAAACCCTTTGAAAACAGATGGTCCGTCTGCTGGATTGGCAATGGCTTGCGCGTTGTTGTCTGCGTTGACAGGCCGTCCATTGAGATCAGACGTCGCGATGACAGGCGAGATTTCTCTGAGAGGAAGGGTCTTGGCCATCGGAGGAGTCAAAGAAAAATTGCTGGCGGCTCACCGTCGAGGCATGAAACTGTGTTTTCTTCCAATAGAAAATAAATCAGGGTTGGATGAACTTCCAGAGTTTGTGTTGGAAGCGATGGATGTGCGGTGTGTTTCTTCCATCGATGAGGTGTTGCCCCTGGTTTTTGTGAATGAAGAATAGCGTATTGTCTTTTAGGTTGTCAAAAGTGATCGCTTAAAGAAAAAACGATGGATTTCCCTTGACGGATTTTCGAGAACAAATTACATTGACTGAGTGTTAAGAAAGATGCACCCCATTTAATGGGCGTATAGCTCAGTTGGCTAGAGCATCAGTCTTACAAACTGAGGGTCCTTGGTTCAAGTCCAAGTACGCCCACCATCTTTAAAAACGCAAATATTTGGTGCTGTAGTTAAGTTGGTTATAACGCCGGCCTGTCACGCCGGAGGCCGCGGGTTCGAGTCCCGTCAGCACCGCCACTTTAACCCTGCCTTGGCAGGGTTTTTTGGTTTTTGAGTTCGCTCATTGTTCTGACTGTCTATGTGTTCGCCAACCATCCATTGTGAAAAACTAGATGGAGAATATTGATTTGAAGGGGGCGCAATCGACATCATAGGGTTAGAGAATTGTATGCTTGTATGGATCTTGACATTGCAGTTTTCTACGGCGTTGGCGGAAGTGCCCAAAACAATACCGTTGCCCCATATTCGAGGCAAAGAGTTGTATGACGATTTGTGCTTTCAGTGTCATGGCACGGCGGGTCTTGCGGACAATGAACTCGCAAAAACGATGAATGTTCAACCGTTGGCAGGGCAGTTTGATGGTGAGTATGCTGAAGCCATCGCGTTGGTACAGCAAGGAAAGGGCTTGATGCCCGCGTATGAAATGGTCATTGACAAGCACGACACCAAACGAATTTTGATTTATTTGGGTGGACTGGACCCCAAAACGGGTGTTGACCCGCGTGTTCAAGAAGACGTGGAAGAGTCTGAGGGTTCATCAAAAGAGCAAAAGACAGAACCATCGAAACCTGTACGAACACCCAATGAGGCATCGTCAAAATCGAAAGAGAAAGGGACGATTGGAGAAACACAGACGAGCTCTGGAACAAAGAACAGCGAATAGGAGAATCCATGAGCATTTTGTTGGCGGCGTTGCTTGGATTGGTACAAGGGTTAACGGAATTTCTGCCAGTGTCTTCGTCGGGACATTTGGTTGTTTTCCAAAACTGGCTGCAAGAAGAAAAAACACCCGTGGCCTTTGACTTGGTGCTCCATATTGGAACACTGTTGCCCATTGTGTGGGTGTATCGTGAGACGGTGTTGGAGTTGTTGAGGGGGCTGATCCGCAATCCAATGTCTTCCGAGAACCGTTTGACGTGGTGGATTGTCTTGGGATCTGTACCGACGGCGTTGATTGGAATTGGGTTTGAGGATTTGTTTGAGCAGTTGTTTCACACCCCCAAAATGGTGGCAGCCGCATTCTTTGTGACTGGATCGTTTTTGTTCGCGACACAGTATTTACAGGCTGGTGCACGAGATGTCCAGCAGATGACGTGGAAAGATGCACTGGTGATTGGGGCCATTCAGGGGTTGGCCATTACCCCTGGGATATCCAGAAGTGGGTCAACCATTGCAATTGCGATGTTGCTGGGACTCAAACGAGACTTGGCTGCAAAGTACTCGTTTTTGCTGTCGATTCCAGCCATCGTGGGTGGGTTTGTGTTGAAGGCAGATGAATTGACGGTGGACATGGCGACCGTACCATCCTTGGGTGCAGGTTTTCTTGTTTCCGCGCTCAGTGGGTTGTTTGCGCTAAAGGTGTTGCTGAAATTGGTCAACTCTGGAGACTTTTCAAAGTTCTCCTATTACCTGTGGACGATTGCCTTTGTCGGTTGGTTTGTTCTGTGACGAGATGACCATTGTGGGCGGTTTGTGTTTCTGCACAGTTCTGTTTGACTGATTCATCTTGACGGACTGGATACAAAGTCTTTCCACTCCGATATTTTGAAGATACGATGATATTGTACTATAGGAAGCCTACAGACAAGTAAATGAGGGGTGAGTGTGCATTGGATATTGATTGGTCTCATATTGGGGTGTGGCAAAGAAGAAGTCAAGACAGGGGTACAGGAAGACTCGGCTGTCGAGACCATACCCGACTCCAGCATGCCTTGGGCGGATTTGGAGTGTGTGCCGGGAGGTGAGTTCATTTCAATCAGTGGCACGGCGACATTGGGTACCGAGTATGCTGAGATGTGTGAACCCCATTTGGGGGTAACGCCTGAGTTTGACTGCAATGACGGGGTCACCATACCGGTGCAGGTCGATGGGGAAGACATTTGGTACGATCCCGACTTTTACAATTGTGACAATTACAGTTTGCAAGTTGGTCAATGCATTCCGGGGTCGACCATCAACCGTTTTGAAGGTCGTACAGCAGAAGGCGAAGCGATGCCGGAGGTTGTGTGGGCAGCTTTTTGTCGCAGCCAAGTAGCCTTTGCAGAACCTGGTTCTGAAATGGCCTTTGAAAACCACGTTCAAATGATTGGTTACAATTACGAAACCGGTGCGACGTGCTTTTTCAATGGCCGTGTAAATTTTGCTCGACACGATGGTCAAACCCAAACCGAAGAAGCTTGGAAAGCCAAAGGGTTCATTCCCAGTTCTACTGAGCCATCCTTCAATGATGTGATGGGCCCTCCGATTTTGCCACCGTGTACGATGTGTCACAAATCGAGTCCTTTCATTCACAATGACTGGATTGATGGTGCCAAGATGCCAGACAATCCGGAAGAACCAGTATTGCCGATTGTGAACGGTGCCAACGCGCCCTACTGGATTGTTGGGCACAGTGATTGGGATATGCGAACCATTCATATGGATGACAATGCCTGTCTTGGGTGTCACCGAGCCAATACTGGGATGATTGGATTGGCATTGCGCCACGACTGGGACCCCAGTTTGGAGATGCCACCGGGCAATCCTGGTGGGATGCACGATGACTATGCCAAATTGGTGGACTGCTACGAGAACACACCGGACAACACGCCAGGATGCGACTGGGTGATTCCACCTGGTGGTGGCTGTGAGGGTGGTCGAGTAGGGGACGATTACCCATACCAAGACAGTCAAGAATTACCGCCGCAGTAACATTGCACACAAAGCGATTGACGCAAAGCTAGTTGTACGTACCTTTCCAAGTGTATTGGGTAAATAGAGGTGAATTCGACGAGAATTTGCGTTATATCGAAGACACTGTAATTTGTGGAGTGATCATGAACAACGTGTCCTTTGTTGAACAAACTGTGCGCCAAATTCTAACACATATGCCCGATGATTGGAGGCGGTTGACCACCCATCGCTTGGACATTTACGATGAGTCATCGGCCAAGGTAGAGTTTGTGGCTGCCTTGGAAAGGCTCATTGAGTCGAATGAAGTGTCGATTGAGTCGTTGAGTGCGTTGCCGACAGCCTATGATTATGTTCGGTTGGGTCACCAACTGTCGTCGGTTTTGGAATGGGCCGTCGCTGCATCATATGGTGTGGATACAACCCAAGTAATTTCATTTGCCTCTCGAACCATGTCATTGATGGCGCTGTTGAGAAGTACCGCGGTTCATCAAAGACAAACAATTGTCTACACCGACCATGAATTGCCATCGGTCTTCTCGACGTTTACCGAAGACATGCAAAGGGTATATGGGTACCAGGTTGAGTTCCATTCCATTCAGAACGATCAAGACATCGTGCGCGGAGGGGATGCTTTTGTCGTGTACCTGACCCGTTCTCCTTTGCAGACAGAGAAGGTACGCAACCAAGCGGATGCCACAATCCATACGGCATCTGAGTTTGGAACGGTGCTTGTGTTGCATCCACAAGACGCGAGCAGCATCGCAAGATGGGTTTCCGAAGTGCAACATGTACGTCGACGTGAGTGCATCGCGGTGACACCTCCCTATGCCGAGCGTATGCTCAAAGAGATCATCGGAGAGAAGCCAGAGACTTTGGAAGACGTAACGGCTGAAGATTGGGCTCACATCGCTGCGGCTGTAGAGGCGAATACCGGTTCGTCCGTTCAACCACTGGTGGCAAGCAGCGGTCTGTCGACACAATACGCCATGATGATGGGTTTGCTCGATTATGCACGTCAGGTACATCCTGGGAAATCAGTTCAGTTTCTCATCCCACCCAATTGCTATGGTGGGACCAATGATCAAGCCAGACGAGTCGCGGCATTGTGTGAAGATGTATCCATCGTGGATTTGCCTGTGGACAGTGGGCACACCATGACTGGATCTTTAGAACGGCGGT
Organism: uncultured Myxococcota bacterium; assembly: GCA_965661045.1. Taxonomy (GTDB): domain Bacteria; phylum Myxococcota_A; class UBA796; order UBA796; family UBA796; genus CAJWHX01. Next base: position 1,020 of record CBFICN010000042.1, on the reverse strand, counting down.
TGGCAGAGGCTGCGACCGTAGATGCAGTACCGTTCGTGTTGGTCGAAATTCCCACCAATCCACGTGTAGAAGTACCAGACATGGCCCATTTGGAAGACGTTCTTACAGCGGTACGGACAACGCCAGACGGTGAGGCGGCGGTGCCTCCACTGTTTATCATTGATCAAACCTTCTGTCCCAATGTGCGGTTGCTTGCAGAGGATAGTTCCTTGGCAAAAGTGCAAACGTTGGCCTATGTCAGTGGGTCAAAATTTCCAAGTGGTGGTCGGTGTACCGCGGGGTATGTGACAGCCAATCAGAAGGGTGCCGTGGTGATGGACTGTATCGCCAAGCACTTGCGCATCTGTGACAACCAAGCCACACCGCTCCAAATGAAGATACTAGCTGAGATGATGCCCAGTATGGCAGAACGCATTGCCAAGGCATATACAACAACCCGTCAATTTGTCGATCATATCAAGGCTACCTTACCCAACACAAAGGTCAGCTTTATTGATGATGAACTGGTTTCAATGGGCTTTACACCATCGGTATTTTCTCTAGATTTACCTTCTGTCGGTGATACGCCAGAACAGAGAGAAGAGAACAAACGCTTGCTCAACCTCAGAATGATCAACCACATCATTGACGCATTGCCAACTCAGGCCAAGCATTGTGTGAGTTATGGTCAACTGTCGAAGACCTATTTTACAGTTCCTGCGACCTCGACACAGGGAACCACAAAGGAGTCGGACAAGGACTACATCGTTCGAATTGCGATGCCACCAGAAATCGATGTGAACGCTTTACTCAAGGAATTTGACGCCTTTGTCGCCCAAGAGAACTTAGCCAACATCGAGTGACAAAATCCAATCGACAGCACTGATAAAATGCACTAAATACAGACAACATCCCCATCTTTCTTAGGAGTTATGATGAGTTCAAATCCAACCATTTTGTACACAAAAACCGATGAAGCCCCAGCGTTGGCGACCTTTTCTCTGTTGCCAATCATTCGGGCCTTTACCAAATCCTCCGGTA
>CBFICN010000041.1:0-22796 GCA_965661045.1 uncultured Myxococcota bacterium | reverse complement strand
CACCCTCTAGAGCCAGTCATCGTCAATACAGGCTTGGCAAAGTCAGCGAAGGGCAACAATCCATACTTGTGGTATGGAAAGAGGTGCCAAGCAGGATAGGGCAAAGAGTCCAAATCGGTCAGCAATCTACGATCCTTGTTGGTCACTGGTGTCCCGTCATCTCCCAACCACGTCAGACCATCCACCATGGAAAAGTCTTTGACACAGTTCTCCAACGCATCCACCAGTTCACAGATGGTTTCTTCTCCATCGTGGTGCACCACAAAGTCCGCTTTGCGCTCCAAAACAATATCTTTGGCAAACACTTCCGCATGTACGGCTCCCCAAACAATCTTAACGTTGGGCAAAGCCCCTCGAATCATCTTACTCAACGCCGAACAAATCGGTTCAGACGGTGTGAGAACCGTCATCCCCACCAAATCGGGTTGGTACTCCTTGACTCGAGAGAGCACCTGTTCGGCACTCAGAACCTCGGCGAACATATCAATTACACAAACCTCTGTGCCGTGGTGTTCCAACGCACCAGCGATGTACGCCAATCCAATACAGGGCATTGGTTCCAACAATTTTGCGAAACGACCCAGTTTGTTCAAGTTCATTGAGGGGTTGATCAATAATACGCGCATGATGAATGGACTCCTGTTTGTGTGTTCACCATCGACGTTGTCTGTCAAAACGACGGCGATCTCGCTTGGTGGGTCTCCCCTTTCCTCGTTCTACCCTTGGTGGAGCAATTTCTTTTGGTTGCTCAGGGGTTAAATCTTCGTACAGTGTAACAGCAAAAGCGGCAGGACCTCGCTTTTCAGCAAGCGCCAAGACCTTCAAAATCTTCGCCCCTCCTGGCGTCAACGCTCGGACTTCGTCTCCCACTTTGACTTTTGAACTGGCTTTCGCTGGGTTTCCGTTGATCTTGACGTGCCCTTTGTTACAAGTTTTTCCAGCCAAGGTACGGGTCTTGAACTTACGGGTAGCCCACAACCACTTATCGACTCGAACTTTGGTGGCAGCGGTGCCAAATCTTTCTGCATCTGTCATCATAGTGGTAGTATAACCCGATTTTTCATCAACCCAGTTCGCCACCAATCACGCGAAGAAATTCATTGAGTTGCTTGATCTCTTCTCTCAACCGAATTGCCCGTTCAAAATCCAACTGTGCAGCCGCACTGTACATTTCAGCTTTGAGAGACTTGACCCTTTTTTGCAGGGAGTGAATGTCGGTTGGCGCATCATCGGGTGGAGAGATCAATGTCTCCAAATCTTCCCCCGCATCCGATGTAAAGAGTTCTTCCAATGGTGAATCAAACTCTGAATGAATGGGTTTTGGCTCGATACCGTTGACTTCATTGTGGGCTTTTTGAATGACTCGACGTCGGTTGGTTTCGTCAATCGCAGCCTTCATAGAATCGGTAATTCTCTTGTTTTGAGAATACAAAATGACGTGTCCATCAATGTTTCTCGCAGCCCGTCCCATCGTTTGGATTAAGCTGGTACGGTTTCTCAAAAAGCCTTCTTTGTCGGCATCCAAAATTGCCACCAACGAGACTTCTGGCATGTCCAAACCTTCACGAAGCAAGTTGATCCCAATCAAGACATCGTATTTGCCCTGTCTCAAGTCTCGAATGATCTCAACGCGTTCAATCGTTGGAATGTCAGAATGCAAATAGGCAACTTTTAATCCGAGTTCATCGTAGTAGTTTGCCAAGTGTTCCGACTTTTTCTTGGTCAATGTGGTTACCAAAACGCGCTGATTTCGGGCTATACGCTCTTTAATCTCTCCATAGAGGTCATCTACTTGCCCCTCCAATTCTCTGACTTCAATCGTTGGATCCAACAATCCTGTGGGGCGGATAATCTGCTCGACCACCTCACCGTCTGTCAAATCCAAATCTCGCGGTGCAGGCGTTGCAGAAACAAGAATTGCCTTATTGAGCATCCCAAAAAATTCATCTGGTTTGAGTGGTCGATTGTCCATCGCAGACGGCAGACGAAAACCAAAGTCCACCAGTGTTTGCTTTCGACTGCGATCACCTTTGTACATCCCCAAAACCTGCGGCAACGTCACGTGACTTTCATCAATGACCAGAAGCCAATCTTCAGGAAAATACTCTAAGAGTGTGGGAGGCTGCTCTCCTGGTCCCCGCCCAGACAAGTGTCTCGAATAATTCTCAATACCGGAGCACACCCCTGCATTACGAAGCATGTCGAGGTCGTAATTGGTGCGTTCCTCCAAACGTTGTTTTTCTACCAACTTTCCAGCGTTCTCTAATTCCAACAGTCTTTCGCCAAGTTCAACCTGAATGTCTTCGATCGCACGTTTGAGATTGTCTTGACCGGTCACGTAATGAGAAGCCGCAAAAATTCGAATCTGTCTTAAATCCTTGATCTTCTTTCCCGTCAATGGATCAAACACATACAGATTCTCGACTTCGTCGTCAAACAACTCTATTCGAATGGCACGTTCGTCTTCAGAAGCTGGGAACACATCAATCACCTCTCCCCTAACACGGTACATTCCACGATCGAATTCGATGTCGTTGTGGGTGTAATTCATCTCTGTCAATCGAGTAATGATATTTTGTCGCCCCACCTCTTCGCCAATCACCAAATACAGCATCAACGCTTGATAGGATTCTCGATCTCCAATCCCGTAAATACACGACACACTGGACACAATAATGATGTCATCTCGCTCCAATAAAGCCTGGGTGGCCGAGTGACGAAGCTTGTCGATTTGTTCGTTGATGCTCGAATCTTTGGGGATAAAGTGATCTTTTGCTGGAACGTAGGCTTCAGGTTGATAGTAATTGTAATAAGAAACAAAGTACTGAACGGCATTGTTGGGAAAGAACTTCTTAATCTCGGCGTAGAGTTGGGCAGCCAGTGTCTTGTTGTGGGCCAAAATCAACGTCGGTTTTCGAACTTTTTGAATGACCTGCGCAATGGTGAAGGTTTTGCCCGTACCAGTAGCTCCGAGAAGAACCTGAAATGGCTTATCTCCTTCAATCCCCTCCACCAATTCGGCAATGGCTTTGGGTTGATCTCCAGCGGGTTCATATTTAGAATGCAAATCAAATGTTGGCAATGTTGGTGTGGACATGGTTTCTCCTATTCAAAGTATGTATACATGACTCAAAACAACGTGCCAATCAAAAGTCGGATGAGAAACACACAGACATTTCAACAGTAAAAAGTACTCCAAATTTGACTGGCAAAAGTCCCGAAAACAGAGTACACTGATGATTGTAAATATATAGGTTAAACCTAATCAATTTGAGTTTTCAGAAAAATATACCTTTTCAAGATCGCATATTTCCATATATTGGTTCAATGGTTCAACCAATTTAGAGTTTGGAGGGTTCGTTGAGCAAAATTCAGTCGGTCAGAGCGGTAGATCAAGTAATTCAGGTATTGAGAACAAGCATTTTAGATGGAACCTACGCCATTGGATCTCGACTTCCTGCTGAACGAACCTTGTCGACGTCCCTTGGAGTCAACCGATTGACTCTTAGAGCGGCCATCAGTCACCTACAGGCAGAAGGTCTGTTACACGCTCAGCAAGGTCAAGGGGTGACTGTGTGTGATTTCTACGAAACTGCCTCTCTAGAACTGCTCCAATACATCACATTGGACGATCGCCTGTCAGAAGTGCTCTCTCTTCGACAAATGTTGCTTGCCGATGCGGTTTCCAATGCCTGTACCCATGCCACTGCCGCTGACATTACCAGACTCCAGTCGATCGCCGGCCAACAGTCTCGTTGCGCAAACGACTCAGAGTTTGTTTCTGGGGACACACGATTCTTTAGAGCCCTTTTGGATGCAACCCAAAATTTGACACTGCAACTTCTCTTCAACAGCATCGACCGCATTACAGATGCTCAAGAGAGTTGGACCAAACACCTATTGGGGAACAAACAACAGGCTTTGGGCAGCTATCAAGCTTTCATCAAACTCATCCGTCATCGCAACCCTGCCCTGGCGAAAAAAACGCTCTTGGGGCACCTCTCTGACGCTGAAACTGTTGCGGTCACTCAACTGCTCACTGGTGATTCCTGATTTGCCTTTCTATCTAAGTGAAGCGCATGATAGAGACAAAAGCATCCAATCGCCACAATGAACAGAAACTTTGACTCTTGCAACCACCATTTGCCGTATCCAAGAGTGCGTTGTAGCCAACGTAAGGTAAACAAAGGCTGTCCCCCAAAGAGCAATACTCCCCATGCACAGACCTGCACTTTTAGACTGTACTGGCGAAGAGCCTGCATACACAACACCACTGGCAACAGCAACATCGCCAAATGATGCTCATAGCAATACACTGGTGTAATCAGCATCAACGGAATCAGTGAAACAGACATAAACAGTTTCGATTCCTTACTTGAAACACACCGAAACATATACAATTGTATAGATAACAGCAATAAAATAAATGCTTTAGACCATCTACTAGCCGAAAGTGATAACATGGTTCGTTTCGACGAGGGCATCCACTGGTTGAGCAAATCTGGAATGGAGTGATTGGCTGGTATATTGATGGGTACGGTCAGACCGTGATATGCACCCGATGAAAATTCTGGCAATATTGTTGTGTAAAAGTGCCACTGTTCTGAAATGGATATCCATGGCCCGGCCGCAACACTCAAGACGAAACATGTAATTACACACATTGTAATTGCCTTCCATCTCCCATCAACCAACCATCCAAAAAATAACAGTGCTGGAGACATCTTGGTCATCGCTGCCATTCCCAGTGCAGTTCCCGAGATATACCGGACTGCCAAAGTCATCATCAATCCAACAAAAAGGTTCAATTGCCCCATTTTGATGGTGTCCATGACAGGGTACAGCAAACAAGTAATGGACAACAACACTGTCCAACTCACCCTTTTCCACCGATGCAATTGCCATAAGGTAGCAAACAAGCAAAGCAGGTTGAACCAAAAGAAGGCTAGGTACCCAACGTTCAAAGAAAATGGCTGTACCCACAGCAAAGACAGCAACGCCGGTGGTGGATAGAAAAATGGGTGCACACGCTTCCGAATGCCCTCTTGAGTCGCCAATGCATCCAACACGGAACCATCGTATGGATTTCTATCGATCGCAACTGCCTGCACAGCGTAATGGTAGCTGGCATAATCTCTACCAGAGGGGGTTTTGGAAACGGCTTGATAGGGACCAAGAAAAATTATTGAAAACAGGGCTATGGATAAGACCACATTTAAGAATTTTGAAATTTTTTTGGTGTCAATCGACATTAAATTTGTCCCTTGTGTGAGTGACAACATAACTGATTGAGTGTTATTTTTCTCACAACCAATATTGACATGACAATAGAATACAATCTCACCTTATTGGTTGAACCAATTGATTTTGCCTATTTTTATCATTTCTGGAGACGTCATGGATTCAATCGTTGTTGCTGTTCTGGTTCCACCCATTTTGCAAAAGAGACGCTCACCCTCCCAATTCCCAATTGCAAAAGCAATAAATTCTCTGGCAAACGACAACATTATAACAGTGTTTGGTTTTGAATTAGAATCTCAAAATAACAACGTTTGGATAAAAGGATCAATGGTAAAAGATTCAATCTTTATAGATGCTTATTTACCAATAAATATAATACATGACCGATTCCCTTCTCAGATTCGACATGCGCACTACCACCAACTCAAAGAGACCGCTGGTGATATTCCATTTGGCAACCCCTACTCATTGACACTGCTTTGTAGAGACAAACTCAAATGTCAACACTTGCTTCAAAAGGAGGGAATTCAAATGCCTGATGTCACCGATCAATTTGATCAATTTCGCGACACGTTGAAGGATTGGGGCAACGGTTTTCTCAAGCCTCGATTTGGGGCCCTGGGAATGAATGTTCAAGCCGTGAACACAACAGACTCGCTGCGAAAAACAGTGCAAGGGATCGTTCCAGGACAACAAGAACCAACCATATTGCAACGAGCCATCTCCCCTCCTGCCGACTGGGCTGGGTTGAGTGTTCGACAACTCGTACAACGCACCGAAAAGGATTCTTGGGTGGCTCGCACAGCCGTTCTAAGACGCTCAAAGGATGATCCAGTGGTCAACGTCGCAAAAGGCGCTGAAGCGGTCCCTGCTGTTGATTTCCTGCCCAAACATACGATTGAAAGCATAGAACACCAAAGTGACCGCGTGTGTAAAATTCTCAGCGATCAGGTTGATGGGCTGTATGCCGTTGAATTTGGTCTAGACTTTGTGATTGATTCCGCATATGAGCCGTGGCTGATTGAAGTCAATTCACGCCCCAGGGGAAGACTGGAAGCTTTGGCTGTGTACGATCCTGAACGGTTTGCTCTTGAACACCAAGCGTCTTGCGTCCAACCCATTCGGTATCTCGCATCTTTGTGCAATGATCTTTCTGAAAGCAATCCCTAAATGCAAAAAACACCAAAGGGAGCGAATGCTCCCTTTTTGTCAGTACATGCAACTGGATATTTAACTACCCTTGGCCGTCATCTCCGATGGCCTCAACAGGACAGTTCTCCATTGCATCGTAGCACTCTTCAAGTTCCTGTTCGTTTTCAGGCTGCTTGTAGCAAACATCGTGGTCTTCTTCTTCACTCATGCGAAAGTTGTTGGGGGCAGAATCAGAACATACAGAGCAGATGATGCACTCTTTGTCTACGTAAAATGATACCTTTTTACCCGCTACAATCGAGAATCCACCAATGTTGTCTTCCCATTGATCCGTATTGTCAGCCATTGCTTTCTCCTCTTAGAAACCGTGATTTTTATTGTCCAAGACTTGCAATTGACCCACTTGGACTTACTATGGTAATTATCTTAAAGAATACCATTAAGCAAATTGCATCGCCCATCTCCATGAGAGTACTTTATGGCCATACGAAAAATTGCCCGTTTGGGACACCCTGTTCTACGGACCCCAGCAGCTCCTGTCCCTGTCGAAGATATTCTCTCCGACGAGATTCAACGCATCATTCAAGACATGCATGAGACAGTTCTCGATGCCGATGGCGCTGGTTTGGCAGCCCCTCAAGTCTTTGTCTCCAAGCAGATCGTTCTGCTCGACCTCGGAACTGAACAAGGCATGCAAGTGTGGATCAATCCAACGATCACCCCGTTGACCGAAGATGTCATGATTGGCTTTGAAGGCTGCCTGTCTGTTCCAAACATGCGTGGTGCAGTGGCACGATTTGCCAAAATCAGTGTTTCTGGATGGGATGACAAAGGCGCTCCTTTCACTATTGAACTTGAAGATCACCCAGCAGTTGTCGCACAACATGAATGCGATCATCTACAAGGAATCCTTTACGTGGATCGGGTTGAGCCATTCACGCTCTCCTTTTTGCCTGAGTACAAGAAATATGGACACACTTTGTGGCAGTTTATTGCCGATGAAGACGATGAAGACAAAGCAAACAGCGGAGAAGCCTAATGGGATGGTTGCAACGTACATTTCTCAACACACCAGCTGCCCGTATTGAACGAGCCGAACTGTACTGGAGCAAAGAAGAGTACAACAAAGTCAGACTCGAAGTTCAAGATTTGACTGAACAACGAGCCCAAGATCTGTACAATTTGTCGTTGGAGCGGTTGGCGACACTGAATTTGGATGAAGCATTGGCGCGTTTTTCTCTTGGAGACAGCGTGGGCGCAGAAGAACATTTGCTGTTGGCAAAAGAATTTGGGGCAACACACTCACAGGTCCAAGACATCCGGAAAGAAGGCCGCGTTATTGTCAGAATGGATCAAGAAAAGAAGCGAATTGAGCGAGAGAAAAAAGCACCCAAAAACCAAATGCACGGAGATGATCCCATTTGGAGCCTGCCACCTGACGACCCACGCTTGCAATACGCCCTCCATCTTGAAACCTATCCAGTACACATCCGAGAACGACTCATTCCACTGGGACAAGAGTTTGCCTCCGCAGTTTTAGCAATCCAACAAGGTCAAGGGGAAAACGGGGTCAGTATCCTCAGCAATTACATCGAACGCGAACCGGCTGTCCGTTACGAAAGGGCCCGTGCCGCCATGAGCATTGGAAACTTGCCATTGGCAATCGCTGATTTGATGACCTTTGGTGATGAAATTGGACATTGTGTGATTGGCAACACCCACACTGGGGCTTTACTGGGACAATTGATGGCACAAACTGGGCAAACAGACGCTGGAATCGAAAAGATGGGGTCTCTAATCGAAGATGATGAACACATCTCTATGCGCATTGTTCATTCCCAACTCCAGCTTCAAAAAGGCAACCTCGCAGCCGCCGAACAAGAAACCCAAGCCCTATTGAAGGAACTGCCCAAGAGTCAACCGATGATTCGACAACTTGCGACCATTCGAATGGAACAAGGTGATCGCGTTGCCGCGGCAAACGTCTTGGAAGCAGGGTTTAGCAGTTGCTGTGAAACAGGTACTTGCTCTGCACAACGTCCAGATGTGCAGTCACTGCGCTTGTTGGCTAGGCTCTACTTGGAAGATCGAGTATTGCCTGAACGCGCCTCTGAACTCTTACAACAACTGCAAGGATTGGTTCAACAGCCTTTGTGGGAGGATCAGTACTTGATCACCCTCCACGCTCGCAACAACGGCGATACTGTTGCCACATCCCTCGCACAGAAACTGTACTCGGTGCTCAAAGATGGGGATCCAAGACAGCGATGGATTCAACAAGCTTTCAACATTTGACTATTTCGGTCCACTTCCCAATTGAGCGCGATTTCGACGCTGTGCTTTCTCAGTTTGCTCTCGATCCAACCAACGTGTCAACAGTTGTTGCTGATCTGATTCGGACATCGCACCAACACCCACCTCCCTCATTCGAGTGGATATTCGCTGCAAAACACAGGCACTCGCCACAGAAACATTCAACGATTGGGTCAACCCATACATGGGAATCATGATTGTGCCATCTGCCAGGTCTTTGGCTTCTTGCGATACCCCGACCAATTCTGTGCCCATAACAATCGCCAGTGGTCCGTCGATCGGGGCGGTCTCTGGTGTAAAGGAGTCATCCTGCAAATCGGCAACCAAAATTGTGAAGTCATCTTTTTTTAACAAATCAAAACACTGTTTGGTATTTTTATGAATTTCCAACTCAACCCACCTTTCTCCACCTTTTGCAGCACCACTCATCTTCTGACGGTCGGCTGATATTAAATGGACCTTAGATACGCCAAAAGACTCGGCCGTGCGAATGATGGCACTCAAATTGTGACGAAGATGCGTTCCTTCAGCCACAATTGTCAACCCAGTCAATCGATTGGAAACTGTCTGTTGGAGTCTCGCCAAGCGGTTGGGAGAAATGGTGGGGGTAGAAGACATTTTCAACTCCTGAGATTCAATCTGTTTACTGTAGAATGATATACTTTGAATATGAAGTCACTAGTAACCGATATTGGACTGGCCATCCTACTGACCATTGCAATCCTTTGGATACAGCTCAAACCCCCGACTGCGTTGGAACTCCAATTTGTTGACAAAAACAATGAATCCGTCGAGGTCACTGAATCTTGCATGATACTCTTTTGGGACATTGAAGTCAAAGCCAGTCACAGAGACATTCAATTACTGCACAGATTTCACCAAGCACACCCAGAAATTGACGTGTATTTCGTTCACCCAAATTCAATCGAGAATACAGATCTGGAGGCCTTCCTAATTAACTTGGGTGTATATACCACGCCGGTCTACAGCGAGACATGGCCTTCACGCATCCCCACAAATATTTTACTCCACAAAAAACAGCGGATGGACTTAACCCACTCACCCACATACAGTGAACTGATGGAGTTTTTTGAAGTAGAGTTCTAAACTCCAACAGCTCTAAACAGGGAAAAATCCCTCGTCAAAGGTTGAACCAATGACAACAGGGGTCTTTGAATACTCTCGAAGGAGCTGCATGTATTCGAGTCGAGGAATTTCACGAGCCCCAAATCGCTCCAGATGTTCTGTATACACCTGACAATCAATCAGTTGAATACCCCACGCTATCATTTGCTTCACCGTCCAAACAAAGGCCACCTTTGATGCATCAGAAACGTCTGCAAACATACTCTCCCCAGCAAACACAGAGCCAATGACCAGCCCATACAAACCACCAACCAATTGACCATCTTGATAGGCTTCAAAACTGTGAGCCACACCTTGATGATTTAATTCTGTGTACGAACGTTTCATATCTTCGGTGATCCAAGTACCAAATTGACCAGGTCTAGGTTTTTCCGAACACCGTTCGATTACTTTATCAAAACATGTATCAATTCGAATTTCAAAATTATCTTTCTTTACAACTTTTTTCAAAGACCTCTGTATCTTGAACTCTTCTGGAAACAATACAAAACGAGGATCTGGCGCAAACCACAATATTGGTTGGTTGCGACTGTACCATGGAAAAATTCCGCTTTTATAGGCCTTGATCAATCGATTTGGAGCCAAGTCCCCTCCAACCCCCAACAAACCATTGGGTTCTGCCTCTGCAACTGGAGGAAATATGTGCTCTTCCGGAATCCGATAGATCGTCATTGATCTTTCACCAAACGAAAGCCCAGATAAGCAAGACGCGCATTTGGTGACAGACATTCTGAGGCCTTGGCCCAAGTCGAAATGGATCCGTGTGCCCAACAACCAGGATGCATGACGCGCTGATTTTCCATGTCGTCACCTTGCCATTCGGCAACATTTCCAGCCAAATCAAAGATGCCTTCTGGAGTACAATCCAAGTGAAACAATCCAACCGCCGAAGGTTTATCCAGTCCGGTTTCCTCGGTGTTGGCATAACCATGCTTAAAGTCTCGTCCCCAAGGGTACCGTCTTTTCTCAACTCCACGAACAATCTCTTCGCGTTCGTAAAAGTCCATCAAGCGCGCTCCATGACACTTGGCGTATGCCGCTGCTTCAAACCAAGACACCCCAACCACCGGTTGATTGTCAAACACATACTTTTGAGAATCGGGTGCTGCAGCCAATTCTTCCCACGTTACAGTACGGTTGTTGCGCCAGTTCAACCCATCAGCACACCAATGCGCGTCATTGTTGTATTCAGTACTCAAAAACTCAAGCCACTCTTGCATCGTGACCAGGTACTTTCCGACAGACAAAGTTTCACCCGCAACGTCGACCGAAACCCAATATTGTTCTTCGGAAGGCTTCGACAACCTCGGGTCTCCCCAACCATTGATCTTCTCGCAAAATTGCATTTTTTGCTGAATTGTCAGGTTTGAGGAACGAACAACTTGTTCAACCATAATTTCCAGCAGCCCTTTCGCCTCTGCGTCTTCAAGGGTAAGCTCTGTTTCAAAGGCATCCAACAGTGCTTTCCATTGGTCAGACAGTGGCTGTGTCGCGATTTGTTGTAATTCAGTAAGGGTCATGGGTGGGCTCCTGGGTATATGAATTGGTATTGAACCAAAAGCAAAGTGCAAATTTTTTCCCGTGAATTACTTTTTGAGACATCGAATTTGAGCAATTCAACAAAGACAGATGAAATAGATTCCTATACAGTGAATAAGTACACCTGGAATGCGTTAATAAAGTTAAACCAGTATAGGAGGTTGTATGCTCTCTCTCATTTTGTTCAGTCAGGTCGTCACCGCAGCGCCCCAAGACGTTGCATTCTTATCAAACAAAGGTGTGCTGTACGTTCAAGTCTATAAAGCTCCGACCTTGGCTGCCGACTTGTCTCACGATCATGCAATTCAAGCTGTTGGGTGGTCTGGCAAAGCGACATGGGACGCTGAAGACTATACCAATTGCAACATTTCCATCGCTGTTCCAGTGAACAATCTTCAAGTGGACAATCCAGAAATCCGAAAAATGGCGGGCATTGAAGGTACAATTTCTGAGTCCATGCGCAAAGATGTCAAAAAACACATGCTATCAGACGTTCAGTTGCATGCAGACAAATACCCCATGATTCAATTTCAATCCACTGGATGCGAAGGCTCTGGAAGTTCAATGACACTCAATGGAAATTTCACGATGCACGGTGTCACAAAGGCTGTTTCTATCCCCGTTTCCGTTTCTAGCGATACTGGATTGAGTCTCAAAGGCTCCTTTCCTATAAAAGCAACGGACTATGGTTTTGAACCTTACTCTGCAATGTTTGGCGCCGTCGGAAACAAAGACGAAATGAAGATCACCTTTGATCTGGTCGCAGCCGCCAAATAAAGGTGAATCTGCGACTTTGAATCGCGCTTCACTGTTCCAATGGCGTCGGTATACAGTTCAGTTCTGTAAACTCAATGCCGTTGTTCCACTCATCACATTCATAAATGGTGCCAAACCCAGTCCCCCAATCATCGGCACGGGCTACAAGGGCTTCAGCACCTTCAATTCGACCGTACTCAGTTTCAAACTCCACTGCCAATCCACGCTGACCGGCTTCCAATCGATCGGCGGTTTGTCCAGTCGTAATAAACGTGTAGGACGCGCCATCTTTTCGATACAAAGCGATTGGGATACCGCTGCGAATTGAAGATGGACCTTGGTTGATGGGCTGTACACTCAAACGAACCGTACTGTTGTCATCGCATCCCGCGTAGCAAATATCGGTAATTTCAGCCAGTAAATCTACTGTCATTGCATCTTCTGTGGGGCGTGCTCTGTACACGTTGTAGGTTTGCCAAGAGGGTTCAGGGCTCATCGGTACCCCACCATTGCTGTATATATTGGTGACAGCGAAGTCATGAACATTCCAGGTGGTCCCACTCTTCGCCCACCCATCTCCCAAATGACCAAAAACAGTAATTCCTGCCCAACCTTGACCATTCATCCGAAAATTGTTGCTGGAAATCACAATTTCAGCAGAATCATCCCCATCAATATCGGCCACGATTGGATACTCAAAAATGGTTCCAGAAGCATGCCCCAATTGGGAGAACAACACCGATCCAGTGGAGCCATCAAACAACCAAAATGTATTCTCATCGGCAAACAACACTTCGTAAGCGCCATCGCCATTGACATCGTATCCTGAACACCCAGCCAATCCAGATGCGTCGGTAATCGTTTGTGTCCACAACAAGGTGCCGTCCAATTCAAACATGTTGAACTGACTGCTTGAAGCCCAAGCAATCTCCGCAACCTCATCGCCATCAAAATCTGCAACACACGGAGGACCCGGCTGACCTGTACCCGCATTGGTCTTGAACAGTTCTGTTCCATCAGGATCATAGATGCCCAACCAGCCAGCACCCACCATCGCCACTTCACCGTCGAGATCATCATCGGCATTCAAAATCGCAGACCAATGTCCATAATCCCCACGAATGGAGGAAGACCAGCGCAAGGAAAAGTCACTGTTGTAGCAGTTGTTGCCAATGATGATCTCTTGCGCCCCATCGAGATCAATATCACCAACAGCCGGCATTCTACCCATAAACACGGGATCGACAGTAAACTGATGCAACAATTGACCATTCAAGCCATTCAATACGGCATTGTCTGCAATTACCTCGGGTGTACCATCTGCATTGATGTCAGCAACAGTGATGCTCGGATAAGGGTTGTCCAAATAGGCTAGGCTTTCCCATAAATCTTCTCCAGTGGCACCACGCACGGCAATTGGGTGCTTTTGATCATTGGTGGCAACAATCTCTGCATACCCATCTCCATTGATGTCAGCGATGGCAGGGGTTCCTTTCCAATAGACATTCTCACGCTGCCAATGAATCCGACCGGACTGACCATCCATGGCAATTAATCGCGCATCAACCCAACCACCCAAATCTCCGTCCGATCCATGACGACTGTCAAATATGATCACAACAATATCCGGTGTATCAGACTCATCGACGCGACCATCTCCATTGTCGTCCGTTAAATTGCCAACAATTGGTGCAACCATGATTTGATCGATGGTGGGTTCATCTCCGAGTCCACCCCACTGCCATTCAACCTCTACATTCCACGGGTTTTGAATGTTGTACTCTGGTGTGACACACTCTTCGTCAATCTCGATTTCAGCAATGGGTGCACCAGAAATGGCACAGTCAGGAGCCACAAATGTTTCGATTTCTGTTTCGGCGGTGTCTACCGGTTGCTCAACGGTCGGTTGTTCTTTGATGTCGTACTCAGAACACGCAAACAGTCCAAACACACTGACCCAAGCCATCGATTGACAATTAAAAAACACCACAGCACTACCCTGTTTATACACAATCCAATAAAACTCATATACACCATAGCACAACCACCTTGGAGAAGAAATGGCCGTAGACATTCGACAACTCTTAATCACCACCGTTGAAATGAATGCCAGTGACCTACACATCGTCACCGGAGAGCCACCCGTGGTTCGTGTACGGGGAGAGATTCGACGACTCAATCAACCTGCTTTGTCTCGTGGAGAAGCCAGACAGTTGGCAGATTCCATCCTCACAGACCGTTTGCGTGCACAACTTGCAGAAGAGTTGTCGGTTGACTTCTCTTTCGCCTTGGAAGGAAAAGCACGGTTTCGTGTCAACATCTTTATGCAATCCAAAGGAGTGAGCATTGCACTGCGTCGCATCCCGGCTACAGTCTTGACCCTGCGTGAATTGGATGCCCCACCGGTATTGCAAACCATCGCCGGATACCAACGTGGATTGGTGTTGGTCACTGGCCCAACGGGTTCTGGTAAGTCGACCACCCTCGCCGCGATGATCGATCACATCAACCGTACACGTAAAGAGCACATTTTAACGATTGAAGACCCGATTGAGTACATTCACACACCTCGAAACTGTATCATCAACCAGCGCGAAATTGGCGTTCACGCACGCTCATTTTCTGAGGCTCTGAGAGCCGCCCTCCGTGAAGACCCAGATGTCATTCTCGTTGGAGAAATGCGCGATCTGGAAACCATCTCTTTGGCAATCAGTGCCGCTGAAACTGGACACTTGGTACTTGGAACACTGCATACAAACTCTGCCCCAGAAAGTATAGACCGCATTGTAGACGCCTATCCCGCCGATGAGCAAAAACAGATTCGCACCATGCTCTCACACTCTATCAAAGCGGTCATCGCTCAGACACTGGTTCCCACAGTCCAAGGTGGCCGCATGGCAGTCCAAGAGATTATGATTGTCAACAACGCGATTCAAAACCTCATTCGAGAAAGCAAAACCAGTCAAATCTATACAGCGATGGATACAGGACGAGGCATTGGAATGCAATCCATGTCGGAAGCCATTCAAAGGGCGCAAAATCGAAACTTGATCACCGCTCAAGTAGCCGAAGAAACACGGAACAAGGTTGGCATCAAAACACCACCAAAAACCGGAATGGGACAAAGAACACAGAATCGAGGCATCAATTATGGTCGAAGCCGATAAATCAGAGAAATATCGGATAAAAGACTGGAAATTTCCGACAGAATCCGTTATTAGCCCCATCTGAATTCGGGGAGACTGCTGTGTTTGAATTTATAAAAGAGTCCAGTGCAAAGCGCGTCATCAACAAAGCAACACGAGAACTCAACAGTACCAAAGTTGAAATCGAGAGCAAAGGTGACGAAGAAGCAACATTGGTGGTCGACGGTCATCTAAATGTGTGGCTGGCCCCAGATGACTGGGAGTGTAATTGCCGCTCGAAAATGAGTCCCTGTCACCATGTGCTGATTGCAATTATGGCCTTGGAAAATGGAAGTGCCAAACGCAAACAAGACTCGAATACTGTGGGGCATATGCGGTATAAACTCTCGAGTGAAAACGATGGTGTCTACATTCGACGTGTTTGGGTGTCGAACCACGAAGAAAGCACCTACGCTGGTCAAGGAACGCTGTCCGAATACGACCTATCACTTCAACGACTGTTCGAACGTGAGTTTTCTGCCACACGGCCAGTTGCCAAAGAACGTTTACATGACCTGCTGATATTTCTTGCCAAAGATCCAGACGCCGACATTACATTCAACAACCAACCTCGAAAAGTGTCTGGCGAATTGGTTCGACCTGTTGCGATGGTCCAAGACCATCCTCGAGGATTCATCATGCGGTTGGGCATGGATCCAAAAGTACGAAAAAATTACAAAGGTGGATTGATGCTCTATGAAAACAAGGGCAACTTCACCATTCGGAAGTACGACCGAACCCTAACCAAAGAAGCGTACTCACACCTTGTCAAAGGAATCATCTACACACACGATGAAATACAAGAGTTGGTCTGCGAAGCCATCCCCAATATCAAACAGCGCATCCAACTGTTCACAACAACCAAACAGTTGCCGACGGCAGTAGAAGCCAAGCCATACATTTTGATCAACACTGTTGGACAAGAAGAAAATGCATCGAGCATTCAGTCAATGGAAGTCTCTGCCCAACTGGTGTACGGGGATCCAATCATTGCAACCGTTCACAATGAGCAACTCCACATTCAAGAGGGGATACAAAATACAATTCCCATTCGAGACATTTCCAAAGAACGCTCTTTGATTCATCAGTACCGAAACATCAAACTCTCATCGAATTTTCCTCTCGGTGTGAAAAAAGAGTTCACCCTAGACAAAATTACCGATGTCTTAACCATATTGAATCGCTTGGCTGCCAATCCAAATGTCCGTTTGGGTGGATTTGCCAAAACAATCAAAGTCAAAGAAGTGCTCACACCTGAAGTCTCGGTGGCTGAAGATGACATTTCAGTAGAGTGGGATGGTGTTGAATCAGCAGGAGTCTTTGAAGCTTGGGCAAACAACCAACGATTCATTTTGCTACAGGATGGATCTCTGCATGAACTTCCCCAAAACTGGTTGGAAGAAAATGGCAGTTTGGTTCGCGATTTATTGTTGGCGAAAGAAAAGGCAAATGACAAACTCCCTTCTTTTGCACTGTTTGACTTAGCCAAACTCTGCAAGCAACTCAATCATCCACCACCTGCAAATTTGGACAACCTTCGGGTTCTGGTTGGTGATTTCGCGGGAATCCCAGAAGCAACATTGCCCACAGACTTGACTGCAACTTTGAGAGATTATCAACGAGACGGTGTAAACTGGCTGGATTTTTTGAAAAAAACGAAAATTGGCGGCATTTTGGCAGACGATATGGGTCTGGGAAAAACCCTCCAAGCCCTCTGTATATTGGAACATCAATCATTGGTGGTCGCGCCCACCAGTGTGTTGCACAATTGGATTGCTGAAACAAAAAAGTTTCGTCCCAATCTATCCATCTGTTTGTACCACGGTACTGGAAGAGTGTTGGATACCGAAGCCAACATCATTTTGACTTCCTACGCCATTTTGAGAAACGACATCGAAAAACTAAAAGAGATAAACTGGAAAGTTGTTGTTCTAGATGAAGCCCAAGCCATCAAAAACCCCAAAAGCCTCACCGCCCAAGCTGCTTTCAAAATCAACGCAGATGTCCGACTTACCCTCACAGGTACACCAATCGAAAACCGCCTTACGGAACTGTGGAGCCAAATGCATTTTCTCTGTCCAGGTCTACTGGGTGGACACAGCAGTTTCACGCGACAGTATGAGCAACCCATCATGGATGGACAAGCCGATGCTGCCGCTCGATTGAGAAATAAAATCAAACCCTTCATTCTGCGCAGACTGAAAAAAGAAGTGGCGTTGGAGCTACCACCGAGAACCAATCAGATATTGTATTGCACTCTCTCAGAAGAAGAACGCAAAACCTACGACGCCATTCGAGTGGCCACCCAGCAGGACATTGTACAAAAGCTTGAAAGTGGTGAACTCAACGTCATGAATGCACTTGAAGCATTGTTGCGACTGAGACAAGCTGCTTGCCATCAAGGACTCATTCCAACAATTGAAGCCGAAACATCGTCCAAAGTAAAAGCCCTGACCGAAAAACTCGAAGAGGTGACCAATTCTGGACACAAGGCGCTGGTCTTTTCTCAGTGGACCTCCCTACTCAATTTGATTGAACCCCACTTGAATCAAAAAGACATACAGTTTGTACGACTGGATGGTTCGACAAAAGATCGCCAAAAAGTTGTGGATAAATTCAAATCTGATAAACAGTGTTCGGTATTTCTATCATCATTAAAAGCCGGTGGTGTTGGACTCAACCTCACTGAAGCAGACCACGTATTCTTGGTTGATCCATGGTGGAATCCCGCCGTTGAGGATCAAGCGGCTGACCGGGCCCACCGCATTGGACAGACAAAATCAGTCATCGTGTATCGCTTGGTGAGTAAAGATACCGTCGAAGAACGGATTTTGGTACTCCAAGATCGAAAACGCCAGTTGGCAGAAACGGCTTTGGGTGGCGCGTCCAAAGGTGCAAGCATTACCAAAGAAGATCTCTTAGAACTGTTGCGATAATCTGGCGTCAATGTACATGGCTCATCCCCGCATTCACATTTTTGTTATGGCACGGGGACAGGGCTTGCGTCTCAGACCGCTCACCACCCTACGTTCAAAGCCAGCCACCCCATTTGGAAATGGACACCGACTCATTGACTTTGCCTTATCCAACATACAGTCGATTGATGCATACAATGTTACTATACTTGGACCGTCTAAGCGAGATTGTCCCGAATTGTTGTCACATGTCTCCACAAAATGGTCTCAGGTTCACTATAAACCAATGATCGAAGCATCTGAGAAGATTGGAAATGCGGAGTCAATTCGCAGAGCCTTACTCTCCTCAGACATGAACGAAACAGACATCGTTGGTGTACTACCCAGTGATCAACTACTCTACGTCGATCTCAATGAAACATTGACTAGGCACATTCAATCTAAGTCAGAAGCCAGTTTATTAAGCATGTGGTACCCAGTAAACAAATCGAAACACTTGGGTGTATTGCAACAGAAACATGGATGCGTGGTTGAATATCTCGAAAAACCAAGTTCTCTTCCCGACAGCTTTATTGTCGAAAACCATTGTCTCGTCAATATGGGCATATATTGGTTCAACACTTCTTTTCTAAGAACAGTCCTCAACGATCAAGGTCATTCATCACAAGATTTTGGACAGGATGTATTGCCAACTCTTGTTTCGCGAAGAGATTTACACTGTATACAACTGCCAAACAATACACCATGGCAAGATCTGGGTACCATTGAAGCATATTGGCAAGCGCATTGGAATCATCAACCCCACCAATCCTCCATTTGGAAGATCAAACAGACGCTGAAAACTGTTGTTCACACAAACACCCTCTACACACAAAGTCCCATTCCGGAATCTGTGCAAACCCATAAAACCATCATACACAAAAATGTTTCGGTTGGAGAACACGCCACTCTCAATCAAGTGCTGTTGGATGACGGATGCATTGTCGAGCCCCATACACGACTGTCCACCGATAGTAACATCAAAGGCTACGTCTATCGGACCAAGGACTGTATCATCGTTCCAACACGCTCTAGGGTGTTTCAACAAAGAAATTCAAATACCGTCATCGTCGAACCGCTGTGATGCACAAACTGCCTGTTTCTCGATATTGAACATATTGAGCATAGGAAGGCCAATAGGCACTGGCAGTAAATTCAGTTTCGGTTTTCATTGGACGTCGATCCTGATGCTGAATCAATTGAATGTCGGTCCACCCTGCCTCTTCCAAGTCGCGTCGAATTTGCTCCATTGAAAAGAGATGCACGGGTACATCAAGTGCCTCAATCCATGTATGCGTCGCTGGATTTTCTTCGTACAAATCCATCATGATTGCCAGTTTGGCTCCAGGTTTTGCGACACGCGCCCACTCACACAACGCCGCTTTTGGAGCTGGATAATAGTACAACGACTCAATGTTGGTAATGCAATCCACCGAGTTTGACTCAAACGGTAAAGATTCTCCATTGGATACAAGGTATCGTTCACGTTCTTCATATCGACTGGCATGTTGAGCTGTCTGAATCATTTGAGGAGAGATATCAACACCTGTACCAGACCGAACCCCTCGACGCAACAACTCTCGAACCAACCAACCATTTCCACAACCAACGTCAATCATCGTTTCACATTCCGTCAAATCTACTGTGTCGAGCATCTGCATGGTCACATCCCAATGACCATTGGCCATGGATGATGTTCTGTCTGCGTTTGCCCATTGATCAAATTCGGTCGCCAATTGTGTGTATCGATCCATGTGATCCTCCCAATAGAATTAGATACACTTTGTATAACAGAAAAAGGCGAACCATACAGTTCACCTTTCACGTTGGAGATCAGTGAGTCACTGTCTCAAGTCAAGCATGGGCAACTTAGAACGGAATATCTTCGTCGCTACCACCTTGATTGTTAGAGAAGTCAGGCATGGAAGCTGCTGGCTTTGAGTACGAACCACCAGAAGAAGCTCCTTCAGTGTTTTGACGACTCAAGAAAGTGACGTTGTCAGCTACAATCTTGGCTTTCTTACGCTTTTGACCAGTCTTTTCATCTGTCCAAGAGTCATACTGCAAACGACCTTCAATGTACACCTGACGGCCCTTTTGCAAGAACTTGTGAACATTGTCAGCTGTTTGGCCAAAACAAGTAATTGTATGCCAATCAGTATGAGATTCACCACCTCGTTTACGAGTTGTAGCGATAGAGATATCCAATACGGAAAGTCCACTATTGGTTTTGCGGGGGGCTTCTGGGTCTTGACCAAGGTTTCCAATCAAAATAACTTTATTGACCATGGGGAGTTGCTCCTTTTGAGGATTGAGAAATGTCTTCAGAGTTTTTACATCCGACGACGTTGTTGAACATATATATTGTATATCAAAATTAACCAAATTACAACTTAAAAGAGGTCATAATTTGTCCGTTTTTAAAATTACATCACTAGAAAAAGTTTTAGATCTTTTAGAGAACGGCCAAACTTGTGCCATTCCAACAGAAACTGTCTATGGTCTTGCAGCGAGCATTGACAAACCATTGGCAATTCGACAAATCTTCGCTCTCAAAGAACGCCCTGTCAATCATCCATTGATCATTCACGCCAGTAGTTTGACCATGATTGAACAGTATGCACACCTAACGGATCTCGCTCGGAAAATCGGACAGCGATTTTGGCCAGGTCCACTCACTTTAATTTTGCCCAAGAAAGACAGTGTACCCACAGAAGTCACTGGAAACCTATCCACCGTTGGCGTTCGCATCCCCAACCACCCCTTGACACTCGAAATTATAGAGCAACATGGAACCCCTTTGGCAGCCCCTTCGGCCAATAAATTTGGCAAAACGTCTCCCACGACGGCCGATCATGTATTGGAAGATCACAACCGTACAGTCCCCGTTTTCGATGGCGGACCTTGCAACGTGGGTGTTGAAAGCACCATCTTGGATCTGAGTATCGATCCTCCAGCCATTCGTCGTCTGGGTGCCGTCGGTAAAGAAGATTTACATCCATTCATTTCTGAGTTTGGAGAGAGCATGACCCCCACTTCCGGAACCCACAAAGCCCACTATGCCCCTTCAACGGCTTTGCTGCTGTCTACCAACATCGCACAAGACAAACTGCGACTCGAACACAAAGGACTGTCCGTTGCCACACTTCACAAACAAGACAGCGCAGACTATGCACAGATTCTATACGCAAAGCTCAGAGAATTAGACACCCTTCAAGTCGATGTTTTGATTGCAGAACAGCCAGCACAAGACACCTTGGGACTCGCTGTATTGGACCGGCTTACGCGCGCGGCATCGGGTTCCCCTTTCAAAGAAGCCCCCTAACAAAAAGAAACTTTATGTTTCGCGTCGTCGAATCAACACAACCAGTGCTGTCATCCACATCAAAGGAGAAAATCCACTGACGTGACTGCACTTGCTGGGTTCTCCTTCCGCGTCTGGACCACGATTGCATCCCTTGCTGGGTATCTCTGGAGTGTCTGTATCATCAGTGCCCCCTTCTTCACCGGGAGCCGCGTTTGGAGCCCCTGGCGTCGGTGTTAGATTTGTCGAAAAATCAGCCGTGTTCGCATCGGTATCCACACCGTCCGGTGTACGCCCCACCGTCAATCCCGAGTCTGGGAAAATGGCGAAACTTTCACCACCTTGATCATCCAACAGTCCTTCGTCTTCGTCCGGCAATGCCATCAAATCACCATACAACAACGTATCTTCAATCGCACCCAAGCAGTTGATCAACCGCACACCGTCTACACCAGTCGAAGCATTTCCCAAACTCAAACTGCTGTCCATCGTCAGATCGGCAAACTCGGAAGGGACGTCGGATTCTCCGATTAGATAAAATTCACCGGGCTCAAGAGATGTACCAGCAGGAATTGACACCCTCGAGGACCAAGAACTCGACGCCGTCTCAATGCTCCAACTGTCCATACGAACAGCCTCTATACCGGCATTGTACAGTTCCACCCACTCTTGACCAGAGTCGCTGCCGTCTGGATTGGGCAAGATTTCATTGATTTTGATCTGAAAATCCCCTTCTCCACAAATGATTTCAGGGTTGGATGCACCGGGTGTATTTGTATCTGACAACGTGAAATCAATACCACTTTGATTGCTGTCTTGTCCATCAATGTAGCGAGCGATAGATTGCCCCTCTTTGGGCTTTGGTGCCGCAGACATCGCGATGTCTTCATTGTCATCCAACAATTCGTCTGGATTGTTGGCAATACCATTTTCAGACGGTCCGTAAATCACTGTATCAGCAACCCCAGGACCGCAGTGAAGCAATCGTACACCATCTGCGTTCGACGAGGCAAGGGTCATGTCCAAATCATCAGATAAAGGCACCATTACATCAGTCCCCTCAACATATTCACCACCAATGAGTAGAAATCCATTGCCATCAATCATGGTGCCCGTAGGAATCGCAAACTCACCACTGGAGTAATTTGGGTTTCCACCCCACTGCAATTTCCAGCCTGTCAAATCCACAGCGGTTCCAGAATTGTT
>CBFICN010000040.1:0-23310 GCA_965661045.1 uncultured Myxococcota bacterium | reverse complement strand
AACTTCCAACGCGCCTTGAGGGGTAATCGGTGGGTTGTCGAGTAGGGTGCTGACTTTCTCTATCGATAGTTGTCGTCCATCGGCGATGCCTTGAATGAATGCACCATACAGAGAGTCCAACAATGCATTTGTAGCTTCCGAAGCAGCCTTAGAGGGGCCTGTGCGTTCATAGGGTTCTACGGCGGACTTGAAGTCCCCGACATGCGCAAAGTTGGGTTTGATATCCAACTCTTTAAACAAATCTGCATAGTACGTGATGGTCATCGACAGTCCCGTGACCAGAAATACACCGGCTTCAGGAGCATAAATCTCATTGCAAGCAGATGCCAGGTAATATTCTTTGTTGGTGTAGGCTTCAGCCCATACCTTGCACTCTTTGCCCGATTCTCTGTAGTCTACGAATGCTTGACGCAGTTCTTCTACTTGAGCCCACCCCAGACCCAAGCCACCAATTTCTGCTCGAATTCCGAGAACCTTTTCGTCTGCCCCTGCCTGTCGAATCAAATCAGCCATCTCAGTGGTTAGAGGGACAGCAGAGTCTGGGTCATCCAACAATCCCATGGGTTGTGGGGATGCCGTAAAGGGAAGTCTTAAATCTACATACAACCACCGAGGGTCTTCACTGAGCATTTCATTGTCGTCTTGAAGCAACAAAACTACGCCCACTACCAGTGCA
Source organism: uncultured Myxococcota bacterium (assembly GCA_965661045.1). GTDB lineage: Bacteria > Myxococcota_A > UBA796 > UBA796 > UBA796 > CAJWHX01. Next base: position 22,634 of record CBFICN010000040.1, on the reverse strand, counting down.
AGTGTAATCATCGCACCGAGGCCCAAAAGCCACAAAACGATTTTGGTTTCTTTGCGCATTGGTTTCTTTTCTTCTGACATACCATCTCCAACTCAATGAGTTTGTATAACCCACTTTGTTACGACTGGAAATATACGTCTCGCAGTCTAGATATGGAGTGTAACATCGGTACGAAGGAGAGGAAAGAAAGACTTCGGAAGTGAGTGATGAATCGCTGAACCGTGAATGTGTGATATTGCACTCGATGTGGTCTGATAGCTGTGCAGAGGGTATCGGAGATGTATCGGTAAAGAGTGAAGAAGTTGAATCGGTGGTGTCAACGACAGTGTTTTCAATGTGCGATTCTTTCGAAGGGTGTACAGCCAGTCTTTGGATAGCCAACTGTTGCTGTTCAATAAAGCACTGCGTTCAGTCAGGGAAAGACTTTTAAGAAGTACGGGGAACTTCGGCGCACTCAAATGTTTAACCCAGACTTGTTGCATCGATGTGTCTTGATGAACAAAAGATAAAACTGTTGAAATCAACGAAGATGGCAAATGGTGGGGGGTATTGAATAGATGAACGGACTCAATGCGACGTTGGTCTTGTAAAGCCATCAAGAGCAATGTCATCCAAGTGCCAAAGCCCTGACTGACAAAGTGTACACTGTGGGAATTTGAGTGTTGTTCGATCATTTGTAGAGCACTCAAGATGTCTTCTGTCACCATCGTAGAAAAGGAACAGTCTATTTGTTGTGTTGAAGACGAAGTGGGCAATGTATGGCAACGATGTGCAATTGCATACACTGCATGCCCTTTCTCATTGAGTTCTCTGAGCCATGGTAGTTTCGCATGCAAGGTCTGAAATGGATTGAGTAAAGGGCCCAGCAAGACAACCACGGGTTGTTTTCGGGTGAAGTAATGACTTTCAAAATGCTGAACGGCTCCTGTGAAGCCATCCGTCGTTCGATACCAGAGGGTCGATTGTGGCTGTGAGTGAACTGTGGTGGCGACCATAGGTTCATCAGGGCATTGTAACCGCCAAAGAGTCCTTACCAATCTGGAAGGGAATGTGGGTGGTTTGACGAGGTTGTGCTTTGAACGTAATGAAAGGACATGCATGGTACCATTCTAATTTGAATGGTTGACATGTCAACTCCTATTGCCAAGTTTTCCAGTGTTCTTCAACACTCGCGGTGGCGCGTGCATTGCTTTCAAATGCCTCCCACAAGGCTCTTTGACGCTGTATTTTCAACTTCATCTCTTCAAGTTTAGTGCGTTCTTCAAGTTGGTCGCTCTTTGGTTGTTGAATGTCAACGACTTTGACCAACACCATGCCCCCTAGAGTGGGGTAGGCTGTTTCAAGCCATCCAGCCGATGTCACTTTCGACAATTCTGCAAAGAGTAATGGATTGTTTCCAAGTCCAGAGACTTTTGGGGTAACCATGGAGATGTTTTCTTCTGTTTGAACGGGGTACATCGCTGTTTGTTCAGGAGTAAAGCCTGATTTCCATGCGGACAACACTTCTGATGCCATACCGGACAATGCTTCACTTTGCTTTTGAGAGGTTAAGCGTTCTTTGGCTATTTCAAGCCCCGCAACATCAAAGGAAATGGTTTCAGCATCTTTTTTGTTGATGAGTTTGACGATTTGAAATGCGTTGTCCGTTTCGATTACACTGACTGTGTTTTCAGTCATCGTGAATAGCTTTTCGGCGACTGGAGTATCCAGTTGCTCTCTGGTCGAGTCCGTCACTAAGCCATTGTTGAATGTTCCAGGGTTGTATTGATTCAGTAGTGTTTCGAAACTATCTCCGTTGTCCAAGGCCGTTTGAATACTGCTTGCCTGTTCAGAGATGCTATTTTTGTTGTCCAATGTAAAGGGCAGGGTGATTCTTTGGAAAGACACCCGTTCACCTTTTTGGTACTTGTACGGTAAGTCTGTATTGTATTGCGCTTCAATTTCAGTCTTGTTTGCTTCCAACTCACTCGACACTTCTTCGTCTGTTACTGTTACTTCAACAGAACTTTCAGACAAACGAATCCACTCAATGCTCAAGGTACTCAATTCTTTTTGTGCTTGAACCTTGGCTTCTTCGCTGGAAACGTAGACCGTTGAGATGACTTGTTCCCGAAGTTTTGAGTAGGTCAAATCTTCACGGATGCGTTCTTCGTATTTGGCTTTGGACCCATAGCCTTCTTGTTTGACAGCCTGTTCATAGAGTTCTGGTGAAAAGTCACCTGCAGCATCTTTGAAACCGGGTTGTTGCAATAGGATTAAGGAAATTTCGTCGTCGGACACTTCGACCTGAAGTTCTTTGGCTTTGTCCATCACCGCTTTTTCAATGACTAGACGTTCCAAAATGTCATTTTTCAGATTTTCCATTTCATCTTCATTCATCGATGATGATTGCATTTGCCGCTGTACCATGCGCATTCTTTTTTGCAAGTCCAAGTCTGTAATTCGAGAACCGTTGACAGTGGCGTAGGTCGCAGTTCGACCACCCATGCCTCCACCGATGAACGAAAAGACAAATACCACGACGACAGCGCCAAATAATAGTCTTGCGGTGGTTGTATCTGTCTTACTTCTAATGTTGTCAAAAAGACCCATGATTGCCTCTAGAATTCTATTGGCAGCAATTGCCAGAAGGGCATTTGTTGCATACTGTAAACTGGAATACATTATCGTCATTTGGTTGTGTTTGCAACAACCGTCCACTTACCGTTTTTCCACTGTGACTAGCTATGGAATTTTCACTCAACAATTACTGCGTTGACTTAGGCTCAATGAATATTCGGGTGGGTTCACCGAAAAAAGGAATTTTATTGACTCAAGCAGCCTTTGGGGTCACATACACGTCCGATAACGGAGAAGTTTCCATTTTGGCTTTGGGCAATACCGCTTTGGACATGTATGGACGACTGCCGAAGGTTTTAAAGCATCGACAACTCATGAAAGATGGCAGTGTACAAGATTTTGGTTGTATGGCGGAACTGCTCCGACAATTGTTTTTGCAAATGCAAGAACGGATAGTATGGGGAAATCAACAGGTGACTTTGTGTGTATCGGAGGCTGCGAATGACGCTGAAAAACAGCAAGTTTCTCAGTTGCTGCGTCAAGCCGGCGTTCGAAAACTGAACTTTGTTTCGAGGATGATTGCCGTAGGGGTTGCTTTGGGGCTGCCAATTAACGATCCACAAGCACACTGCATTGTTGATATTGGGGCGCACACAACAGAGATAGCCATCTTGTCTTGTGGCACTGTTGTGCGAAGTAAACAGGTGAAGATAGGAGGAGATGCATTTTCGTTAAGCTTGCTTCGACAACTTCGTAAAGTCTATGGAATTGAAATTTCTATTCGTCAAGCAGATCGCATTAAGGAACAGTATGGGAGTGCCGGAGATATTTTAGAAGATGCAGTGGTTGAAGTTCTGGGACGTTCAATTCAACACGCTTTTCCCACAATTAAACACGTTTCGTTGGGTGACGTGAACAAAGGCCTAAGGGTCGGGATCGAGATGTGGTCAAGTGCCATTGAAACCTTTTTCGACGATTTGCCGATTGAACTTTCGGCCGATATCGCCCAAACTGGCATATTTCTGGTTGGTGGAGGGTCTTTATTGGAGGACTTGGACTGGGCTCTTTCAGAAAGGCTTGGACTTATGGTCATTGCGCCAGAAGAACGGTCTGAGTTGTGTTTGACTGGCGCTGCTTTGATGGGGTGATGTACGATTGGGCTGACAAAATTGAACTTCTAAAGTGCGAGCCTCCCAAAAACGAGTTCAAAAAAAACGAACAAGGTGAACTTGCCACCTTGTTGTCTCATAAGAAATTCGTCAGATTGCAAAAATTAGACGTGTTTGTTCAGAAAACTATCCAATGCGGTTCTGTTGAGTGCGCCAACGTGGCGATCTACCGGTTCCCCATTGACAAAGAGTACCAATGCTGGAATGCTTCGGATATTGTATTTCATTGCGATTTCGCGACTTTGGTCGACGTTAAATTTTGAAATGGTCACCTTGTCAGCATAGTCGCTTGCAGCTGCATCGATTATTGGCGCAATCTTTTTACACGGTCCACACCACACGGCCCAAAAGTCAACCAAAACAGGTTTAGAGCTGTTGATTACTTCGGCCGGAAAGTTTTCGGGGGTTAACTCGATTACATGTTCAGACATTGGTTCCTCCAAGTTACAGTAAAACACAATCCCCTATATCTCAATCTCGGTATACATAGAAAAAAAAGTGTCTATTTGTGTCAAAAAATAAGTTAAGAGGTGGTAGTGTCCATTGAAACAGGGGAGAGTTATGAATGGTTCTTCAATTTGGAGTCTGGAGAGTGATGCGCTGGCTCGCTTGAATACTGATTGTACTCATTTTTCTGTGGCTTCTTGGTTGTTGGTTGTGGTTGGTCGCTCTGCGACAGGTCAATGGAGCCTTACTTCGGGACCAATACAGTGGGATTTGCGATTTGAGTCAGGCAATTGTACGGGGTTTCAACAAAGAAGTGAAGGGACCATCGTGACAACTTTAGAATCTGAACTGATGTCTCACATGACAACTGGGTTGGCCTATGAAGATGCTTTGGATAAGGTGTTCACTGACTTAGTGCGAAACATATTGACATTGCCACGCACAACAACAATCTCTCTTTGCCAAGAGGATTTGGGTAGGGCGGTGCCATTACACTGCAAACTTGGCGCCACGCTTGTTTCATTGCTGCAGGCATCTCAAACAGAAGAAGCGTTGCTTAGAGAGTATGGCGCCAATTTATCGACACCCATTCAGTGGATCAACCCTGAGTTTCCACTGTCTCAGATGGGCTTTACACTGCAGCAACAAAAGCAAATAAAGACATTTTCCAACAAAAGAACGGTTGGTCAGGCTCTGGATGTTGTCAATCGCGTTACTGCCCAGTGGAAGGACCTTGATGCATTTTGTCGTCTGGGTCTTTTTACTGTAGAGTCCACATCAGAAATGCAGTCAGTTTTAGATGGTTCACCCCAAGAGTCCATTGCTACCGAGTCGGCAGACCCAAAACGCCTTGCTGAGTTGAATGCCTATTTGGAACTCATCTCTACTCAGCCTGCTTATGTTACATTTGGGCTAGAAGCTCCAAACCAGGTCAACGACCAACACATCGGAAAAGTCTTCAGAGATCTATCGAAAGGGTATCATCCAGACCGCCATCGATCAGTTGGCTCAGACGAAAAAGACTTGATTGGTGACATATACGCTCAAATCAATGAAGTCTATGCTGAACTTCAAGATGAGGGACTGCGTGGGGAATTGCGTAAGCGTTTGGATGTTGAGCGTCGTGGTCTGCAATATGTGAGTGAAGAAGATGAAAAGAAATCAGAGCTTCTGCATGCACAAGCAAAATTTCACTTTCGAAAGAGGCAGTATCAAGACGCCCACAAACTTCTAAGTGAAGCGTTTACGCTCAATCCTTACAATTGGAGAATCAATACATTAAAGTTACGGACAGAAGCAGAGTTGGGGTTGAAACCAAAAGCAGAGGTCGCCCAGGTTTTGTCAGAGAACAAAGATGCCCGTGGCTCTGATAGGGTAGAAATTTTGTATCAAGCCGGTGTGTATTTTCTACAAGTTGAAGACACTACAAAAGCCTATGACTTGTTTGCAAAGGTTGTAGAGTTGGATGACGGGCACATTGATGCCAAAAGGCACTTGCATTTGCAAAAGAAAAAGCCCGCAGAACCCGAGAAAGAAGAGAAAGCAGGGTTCTTTTCACGTTTGTTTGGGAAGAAGTAGAATGCTTGTTTGTCTACTGAGTCATCTGTCATGATGTGGTTGTTTGTTGTTCTAATTTGTGCGTATTTTGCACTGAGCTTTCGACCTGAATTTGAATGGGGGTTGTACGCTGCACTGATGTTGCATGCTGTAATACTGGGCCTCACAGTAGGAACTGTAGATTGGATAGAACCGCGACTTGGGTTGTCCTTTGTTGGTGGTTTGCTGTCTGGGATTGCTGTATTGATTATGAAGCAAAACAAACTACGACAGTTGGTATCTCCAACATTGCTGGTTGTAGGAGTGTTGTTAACCCTCGCGCTCTTGGCACCTTCAAATATGGGTTCTCCTGTCGAGGTACAGGCTTGGGTTGCCCTCCATGTCGCCCTAATTTTGTTTGGGTATTTCGGTTGTGTCGCAGCAGGGGTACTTGGTGGCGTCTATATTTTCGTACAGCATAAACTCAAGGAAAAATCGTTGCAAATGGTGGTTCGATATCCCTCTCTACACATTTTGGATCGATATCTGCGCTTTGGAGTCGGCCTGGCTGTAACGGGGCTCTTCACCGGGGTGACGGCAGGTGTGTTTTGGGGGGCCAGTCGCGGTTTATTGAATTTTGACGCCACGACTGTCAGTTCTACACTTTTGCTGGTTTGGTACGGTACAGCCTTGTTGGGTCGAGTTATGGGGCGCAGTGCTCGATGGTCTGCTTGGTTGTCGTTACTTGGAGTTTGCGGTTTGACAGTCTATTTTTTCTTGAGTGCGGTATTGGGAACTTGGCATATCGGGAGTACGCTATGACAGTGTTCTCCTTGGGGATCAATCACCAAACCGCCCCCATTTCGTTTCGGGAGCAGGTCGCCGGCTTAATTGGAGACTTGTCTCTAGCGAATGCGTCATTGTCAAAGGTGGCTTCACTTGAAGAAGTCATTACCATCAGTACCTGTAATCGTGTCGAAATCTATGGTGTTGGACCCAACGAACACAGCGTCAAGACCATCTTTGATTGGTTGGAATCCAGGGGGATTGATGTTCGCGAGCAGTACTTCTATTGTCATCTGGGACAAGACGCCGTCTCGCATCTCTTTCGAGTTGTATCTTCGTTGGACTCGATGATTTTGGGAGAAAATCAAATTATAGCGCAGGTTAGGAATGCCTTTCAGACCGCAGATGGAGGGGCGTCTGTCGGTCCTATACTTCGGAGGATATTTGAGAAAGCCTTTATGGTTGCCAAAAAAGTTCGAACCCAAACCAAGATATCAGAAGGGGCTGTGAGTATTGGGCGGGCTGGTGTTGATTTGGCAAGTCAGGTGTTGGGAGACATGTCGGATAAAACAGCGATGATTGTCGGGGCTGGAGAGCATGGTCAGTTGATTGCCAACAATTTGAAAAGTCAAGGGTTGAGTGAATTGTACATTGCAAATCGGACAATGAGTCGAGCCGTGACATTGGCAGAAGAACTTGGTGCGTTGTCGATTCCACTATCCGATATTGGTCGATACCTTTCACGATGTGATGTAATTGTCGCATCGATTGGTGGCGGGCAGCAGGTGATACATCGCAGGGATGTGGAAGTTGCGATTCGAGAAAGGCGATATAAGCCTTTGGTTTTTATGGATTTATCTGTTCCTAGGGTCTTTGATAAAGCCATTCATGATTTGAACGACGCGTATTTGTTTGATGTAGATGACCTACAAAGTATTACACATCAAGGGATGGACAAACGTCGACGTGAAGCAGAGCAGGCTGAAGCCATCGTCACAGATGAGTCGACTCAATGTTGGGCCATTTTGCACGTGGATCAGCACAACCATACAATTGGTCAAGTTTTTCAAAACTCGAATCAGATCGTTGCCAATGAACTGGAGCGACTGTCTCAGCAGCACGATTGGTCAGATGTTGAATTGTCTATTATTGAGAAGGCTTTGTCCAGTGTTGCAAACAAAGTTCTACACAATCCAATTCAACACGCAAAAAAACTTGGAAAACGTGAACTTTCGCGTGAATTGCAAGTATATTTGCAAACATTGTTGCCTGATCAAGGAGGATCAAATGACAAATGATTCATTAAAGCTGGGTACGAGGGGCTCAAAACTCGCGGTGGCGCAGTCTTCTTGGGTAGCACGACAAATCACGCAAACGACAGGTGTGCCAGTTGAACTCGTGATTATTCAAACCAAAGGTGATGTTGTCTTGGATAAACCACTTGCTGAAATTGGTGGGAAAGGGTTGTTTACATACGAACTGGAGCAGGCTCTCTTAAACAGCACTATTGATTTTGCGGTGCACTCATGTAAGGATTTGCCAACCGAAAATCCGGCAGGCCTTCACATAGCTTGTTATCCAAAGCGGGAAGACCCAAGAGATGTTCTTGTTGGTGGACCGTTGTTGGCACGGAATGTTGTTGGAACTGGTTCAGCAAGGCGTCAAGCTCAAATCTCCAAACTTCAAATGGTTGAATTTAAAGGGATAAGAGGAAATGTAGACACCCGAATATTGAAAATGGAGAGTGGGGGGTATGATCGGGTTGTTCTGGCAATGGCTGGTTTAAAACGTCTTGAAATTCAAAGGGATGATGTGTTTCCACTTTCGGTTTTGGATTGTGTTCCAGCACCTGCGCAAGGTGCTTTGGCCCTTCAGGTTAACTCTAAAAGGGCAGATGTTATTGAAATTATAGAGAAAATTCAGTGTCAGTCGACAAAACTTGCTGTTGAGGCTGAAAGGGAATTCTTACACATTGTTGGAGGGGGATGTCACGCAGCCTTGGGTGCTTATTTGGAACACACTGCCGGAAAAGAGTTTCTCCTTCACGTATTCTACCAATCAAATGAAACCGTGTTTAAGCGATCTCAAAAAACAACGTCTCCTCTGCAATTGGCTCGAGAATGGGCTTACCAGGTTCGTCGTGAACAATAGGTCCATCTTTTTACACGCAACAAATTTTAAGAAAATTGAGCAAGGGCTGAGTCAAGCCCAAGAAAACTCAAATTTTGAGGTTGTTGGGTTGGATTTATTTCAAACCAAATTTGTAGCATCTGAACCCGAGATCCCCTTAGAGTCACAAATTGTGATTGGTTCAAGTCGAACAGTTGAATGGCTTCGGAAGCATCCTACTATGCTTCCAATTCTTGCTACCAGTTCTATTTTTGTTGTAGGAATGCAAACCGGTTTGGCATTTATGGAATTAACTGGGCAAACAGCCACCATCGGTTCGAATGGCTTTCAATCCTTGCCTGTAAAAGAACTAGCCAAAAATTCTGGCATTGTTCTGGGTGGAGAACATCTGGCCAACCCTACGCAACAGTTTTTAGATGCCCACCCACATTGGCAGCACAGGATAGTATATCGTCGAGTATCAAGGCAGTATACCGGCACCATTGAGTGGTCTGATATTCACTCAATATTGGTTACCAGTCCGCGTGTTGGTGATGAATTCGCACGACTCGGTATGCCCACAGACTCCAGAATACTATGTTTGGGACCAACTACCAAAGTACATATGGAATCGATGCAGTACACCAATGTCAAAATCGTTGCACAATCCATAACTGAAACAGTTGTTTGGTTTTCTCAGTACTGCAATCGTGATACAAAATAACCATCAACTTACAATGACTTTAAGTATCGATTTGGTCATTGACCTTGGGACTTTGGAGGTGCAATGGGTTCTCGTAAGAAAAGAATCGAACAACAGATAGAGCAGGAACTCAAACCAACGCATTTAGAAGTGACCGACTTTAGTCACCAACATTCAGGGCGTGCTGGAACAGAGTCACACTTTACAGTTGTCGTCGTGTCGCCAAAATTTGAGAGCGTCAGGACTGTTCAGCGACACAGGATGTTGTATTCTGCACTGGCAACCGAGATGGAGTCAGGACTGCACGCGTTGCAGATTCACGCATACACCGAAAGCGAAATGGAGAAAGCCAATATTCAGCCACCTCCGCGTTGTAAAGGAGGCTAAGATGCTTGTTGCTTTGATCGCCATGTTGATGATTGGGTGCAACGACACCGATACTAAAAGTGTAGATACTGCCATGACGGTTGCTGCAACTCCACCCTCATTAGAGGTGGAGGACTTGCGGAAGCATCTCGAGTCATTTCAGAGTATAGCCGATGACAACAGTGGCAATCGTGCAGTGGGGACCCCAGGTGGGCTAGAGACAAGAGAATACATTGTGCAAACACTCAATGATCTTGGGTATGACGTTTGGAGGGAGCCGTTTACGCTGTCATTCTTTCAAAACAATACAGACCCTGTGGTCGAGGTTAATGCAGAGCGCTATTCCGTGGCTACTTTTGTGTATTCGGCTTCTGGAGATGTAGAGGCACCAGTTTCATTGATTGATGCTCAAATTCCGCCTGGTTCCAATCCCAATTCATCAACATCAGGCTGCGAACAAACTGACTTTGATGGATTCGAACCTGGAAACATTGCACTAATTCAGCGTGGAACCTGCACTTTTTCCACGAAAGTACAACACGCACAAGACGCAGGCGCTGTCGCTGTCATTGTTTTCAATGAAGGGCAGTCCGGTCGAACAGGTGTTGTAGAAGGAATGTTGGATGAATCTGGAAGTCAGATACCCGTTGTGGGCGTTGGCTATCAAACGGGTATTCTATTAGCGGAGTCCACTTTGCCCGTTAGAGTCATCGTGGATGCGACCATTAACCGTATTGAAACGGAAAACATTTTTGCGACCTTGTCTAGAGAAGACGCTCCATTTGTTTTGGTTGGTGCTCATTTGGACTCTGTTGTCGCTGGACCGGGTATCAATGACAATGGTTCTGGGAGTGCAATGTTGCTCTCCATGGCAGAATGGCTTCAAGAGAACCCCACAGAGACTGAGTATGGAATTCGATTTGCTTGGTGGAGTGCCGAAGAAATAGGATTGTTGGGGTCAACTCATCACGTTGAGAATACGGATAATTTAGACCAAGTCTTGTACTATCTAAACTACGACATGGTTGCCAGCCCCAACTACGTTCGGTTCATTTATGATGGGGATGGTTCACAGTTTGGCTTAGAGGGGCCCGCAGGTTCGAACCTCATCGAAACTGCATTTGAGGAACATTTTACTTCGGCTGGCTTGGATTTTACTGGGACGCCATTTGACGGGCGGTCGGATTATGGACCTTTTGTCGAGGCAGGGATCCCATCTGGTGGCTTGTTTACCGGTGCAGAGGCAACGATGACCGAAGACTTGGCCGCTCGTTTTGGTGGGCAAGTTGGGGTTGCATTTGATGCTTGTTATCATCAAGCGTGTGACACCATCGAGAATGTGAATGAACAAAGTTTAGAGGAAATGGGAAATGCGTCTTTGAACGTGACACTGCGTTTGGCTGGGGCCCTTGGAACCTCTGTAGAAAGCAACCGTCAAGCAGTTCGAAACGAATCACCGCTAAAGTTTGATCATCAAGGAGAGTGGTTCAGACGGTGAGGGCCTCTTTGAGGGCAAGGGCGAGGACACGGGCGAGGACAAGGGTGAGTGCAAAATAGCACCATCATTAGTTGCTTCAAATGTCTGTGTGCGTTATGTGTGGGTGCTTGCTTTTGCAGGTATTTAATCATTCACATCAGGCACAGTAAAACGTCGATGGTGCATGTCTGTCACATGTAGGTGTTTTATCTGATGGTAGCATAACCAAAACGGAGCTAATTATGCCAAAAGTAACCCCTCAAGACCTCGTAAATGCCGGAGCGCATTTCGGTCATAGAACCCGTATGTGGAACCCCAAAATGCGTCGTTACATCTACGCAGAAAGAAATGGGATTCACATCATCGATCTTCGACACACTGCAAGAAACCTCATCAAAGCCCTGAGATTTCTGTCCAGTGAAGCTTCGAAGGGAAAGAAAGTTATGTTCGTTGGAACAAAGCGTTCAGCATCGAGCGTTGTTGCAGAACAAGCCGAACGTTGTGGCATGTACTATGTGAATCACCGTTGGTTGGGTGGAACATTGACCAACTTCAAAACCATTCAAGCCTCTGTGAACAAACTCATTCAAATGGACACGGATTTGGCTGAAGGGCGATTGGAAAACCGCACCAAGAAAGAGCGTTTAAACATGGAAAAAGACATGAAGAAGATGGAACTGTCTTTCGGTGGTATTAAAGCCATGAAACGATTGCCAGACATTCTTTTCGTCATCGATCCGCGTCGCGAACACATTGCTGTTAAAGAAGCAAACCGTTTGAAAATCCCAGTAATCGCATTGTGTGATACCAATTGTGATCCGTCAGGAATTGATTATGTAATCCCAGCAAACGACGACGCAATCAAGTCTTTGACATTGTTCACTTCATTGATGGCAGACACCATCTTGGAAGCACAACAAGGTCGACGCACAGGCGAAGAATAAACCAACCGTAATTTAAACACTGTTACAAATTGTAAGGAGCTATAATGGCTAAAGTAAACATGGCAGATTTGAAAGCATTGCGTGAAAAAAGTGGTGCAGGTCTGAAAGATTGTAAAAATGCATTGGTGGAAACCAGCGGTGATATGGACGCAGCAATGGACTGGTTGCGTGCCAAAGGAATCGCAAAGGCTGCCAAAAAATCATCTCGAATTGCAACTGAAGGTATGGTTCATGCATTCATCGGTGCCAATGCAACATCTGGTGCGATGATTGAAATCAACTGTGAAACCGACTTTGTGGGTAAAACGGCTGAGTTCCAAGGTTTCGTTGCACAGATGTCAGAGCACGTTTCCACCAACACACCTGCTGATGTTGAGGCACTTCAAGACCAGTCTTGGTTGTTCGATGACGGTAAAACTGTCAAAGAAGTGATGAATGGTATGGTGCTGAGCACTGGTGAAAATGTCAACGTTCGTCGTTTCGTAAACATGAATGGGGACTATGTCGCTGAGTACATTCACGCTGGTTCACGATTGGGTGTTCTGTTGAGTGTATCTGTAGATGGTTGTGATACTGGAAGTGAAGATTTCCGTTCATTCATCGAAGATATTAGCATGCACATCGCAGCCAACACACCAGAGTTCGTTTCTGACGCAGAGATTCCTGCTGAAGTCATCAACAAGGAAACTGAAATCCAAGTTGCTCGCGCAATGGAAGAAGGAAAACCCCAAAACATTGCTGAGAAAATGGTTGTGGGTCGCATCAACAAGTGGAAGAAAGAAATCTCATTGATGGATCAAATCTTTGATGATGAAAACAAGACCACTGTTGCCAAAGAACTCGCCAACAAAGGTACCGAGTTTGGTGGAAGCATTACAATCGATGGGTTTGTTGTATACAAACTTGGAGAGGGGATGGAGAAGAAAGTAGACAACTTCGCTGAGGAAGTGGCTGCGATGTCCCAACAATAATCGATTGACTGTAAAGGCTCCCAACTGGGAGCCTTTTTACTGTGTATACCATTTATTTTTGTATTCTATACGAGTGAGGATTTGTTGTGAATCTGTTGTACAAACGTGTGTTGTTAAAATTGTCTGGGGAGATGTTGGCAGGAGATGACGGGTATGGAATCAATCCGGGTGTCATCCGTCGATTCGCCGAAGAGATTTATGAGATTCAGCAGATGGGTGTTGAACTGGCAATCGTCATTGGTGGTGGAAACATCTTCAGAGGATTGGCAGGCGCATCTCAAGGAATGGACCGTGCACATGCAGACTATATGGGCATGTTGGCCACTGTCATCAACGGGTTGGCATTGCAAGACGCGTTGGAAGGAGTGGGGTGTATCACACGCGTCATGTCTGCCATCAGTGTCGATGAGATTGCCGAACCATACATTCGACGACGGGCAATGCGTCACCTTGAAAAAGGGCGGGTCATTATCTTCGCTGCTGGAACTGGAAATCCTTATTTCTCAACCGATACTGGTGCAGCATTGAGAGCAGCTGAGATCTCTGCGGAAGTGATTTTGAAGGGAACCAAAGTCGATGGCGTCTATGATAAGGATCCAGCCAAGCACGACGATGCAGTCAGATACGAATCTTTGGAACACCGAGAAATTTTGGAGCGTGGTTTAAGGGTGATGGATTCCACTGCCGCTTCACTTTGTATGGACAACGACATTCCATTGATTGTGTTCAACTTGGCAGAGCACGGAAACATCAAACGACTTCTCAATGGAGAAAAGGTCGGAACGATAGTACAGTCTGCCGCAAAATAATAGAAAGTTCTAATGTATCAGAAATTGGTTTAGGTTTCTGTACGTTTTGAAGCACGGGGGTCACTTGGGCCCGTAGTAGATTGAACCTCAACACCGTGGTCCATCAAGTATTGACAACCATTGGCACCTAGATACCCACCACTGACGACAATAACACGCTCGATCCCGGCATGGTGTATCAACTTTGCACACATCATACAGGGTTCTCCAGTCACGATGATCCATGCACCTTTGGTTGGGACACCGCCAGCCGCCGCGTTGCAAATCACATTCATCTCGGCATGGTGACAACCAATTTCCATTTGCGTGCCAGATTGAACCCCTTGGGAATCCCGTAGACAAACGTCTCCACCACAGAGTTTTCCTCCGCCTCTTGGACCACCATTGTACCCATCCATCAAAATGACATTTCTCTTTGGGTCCAATAGAAGGGCACCAAATTTTCTACGGGGACAGTTTGAGGCTTTAGACAACGCCAAGCACTGCTCGATGCGAATTTGAATGTGTTTTTCCTTGAGCATAGCCTGACTCCTACAGCATAGAAATTGTGACGATTCATCGATAGTCTTTCAATATCCAGTATTGTAGACCGGTACGTTTGGCAAGTGCAGGAGAGCAGGTAAACGCTCCCACACCTTCCGGAATCACGCATTGGGATTTGAAATTGGGGGTCATTTGAAGTTCATGAGAATTCCCAAAGGGGAGTGCATTCTTGAGTCGAATCAAGTCCAAGCACTGAAAGTAATCCAATTGGTATCCGTCTCCAAATCCAAGCCCCATGTTGATAGAATGAATGTGTTCTTTCAACAACAATAAACCGGCCTGCAATGCTATGTTCACATCATCAAAGATACAACATAGGTGTTGGCCATCTTGTTGCAAGGAGTTGACGGGACAGTTCTCATCCAACAATTGGATGCAGTGGTGTTTGATGCTGAACTGTGTGCCCAGATATTCTGTGAGTGTTTGTTCAGAAGAGGGTTCGAATCTCAATACCAAGAAAGCCCACTCACAGGAGTAGGCTTCGAGTTGTTCTGAATCCATTTGAAGCAATGGAAAGTCAGACCATCTTGGTTTGCTCATGGTTATTTGAGGTACGAAGGTGTCAGAGAACCTTGCTTCATAAACATGCGACTCAAGTCCTTACAAATATTCTTTTGGTGTGATTCCAATGTGCCACCACCAATTTCAAGAAGTTTGGCATCGCGCAGCAGTCGTTCAATAGGGAACTCACGGCAGTAACCAGCACCACCGTACACTTGCATACAGTCATCTGCAATCTTCTTCGCCATCGGTGCGGCAAACAGTTTACTGGCATCAGAGCCAACGCGGTTGTTCGTTTCGGGGTTTACATTGTGGGCTTCGTTGTAAATCAAGCACCGCATGGCTTCCAAAATGGCGTAATCTTCACCAATGAAGCGTTGAATCTGCCCAAATCGATTGATTGGCTGTCCAAAGGCAACCCGTTCAGTTCCGTATTGTACCATCATTTCCAAGCAACGATCGGCAATTCCGAGACTCATGGCGGCCAGTGTCAACCGTTCAATCTCGAGGTTTCGCATCATGTGGGTCAGACCACCACCTTCTTCGCCCAGAAGGTTCGAAGCGGGGATTCTGCAATCTTCCATGATGACTTCACTCATCGAGGATGTTCGCATTCCCATTTTAGGAATGTGATGACTGGTTGACAGTCCAGGGCAATCACGGGTCACGATGAAAGAGGAAATCTTTCCTTCTACTTTGGCGTACACGATGAAAATGTGTGCTTCAGGACCGTTGGTGATGTAGGTTTTTGTTCCATTGAGTACGTATTCGTCACCCTCGCGAACGGCTGTTGTGGTCATCCCCAAAACGTCTGTACCATAGTTGGGTTCCGTCATTGCCATTGCACCCACCCAAGTTCCATCGAGCGTTGGCGCCAGGTATTGATCAAGTTGCTCACGATTTGCCGATTGGTAGAAGTTGTTTACGAACAGCATTGCGTGTGCAAGGTAGGCCAAACAGAAACCTGGGTCCGATTTTGACAGTTCGTGGTGTACAATTACGGCAGCGGTTGCATCCATGCCAAGACCACCATCGTCTTCAGGAATGGTCACACCAAACCAGCCCTCTTCTCCCACTTTTCTGAAGAGTTCCATGTTCAAACACTCTTTCATATCAAACTCTTCGGCTTGCTTGTCCATGTTTTCATTCAGGACGAACTCGCGAACTTGCTCTCTAAGCATCTGGTGTTCTTCAGTCGGGGTAAACAAGTTGGGGGCAAAGCCATCTGCTGCATGAATCATCGTTCTACTCCACGTTTTTAACAGTGTTGTTTCTTTACATTGTCGAAATGATTGGGATTGTAGAGAAAATATGATAGATCTACAACCACTTATTAAACATAACACACAGAGTACCAATGACCACACCACGCCCAACCCTATTTTTAATTGACGCTAGTAATGTTTTTTTTCGAGGATACTCCGCGGCGCCGGAATTAACAGCGCCTGATGGCTTCCCAACTGGTGGTTTGCATTCATTCTTTCAGATGTTGCACAGTATTGAAAAAAAATATGCACCAGACCACATGTTGTTGGTCTTTGACAAGGGAAAAAGCTTTCGAAGCACTGTGTTGGATTCTTATAAAGCGCATAGACCTCCGAAATCGCAAGGGTTTCGCAAGCAGTGGGAGGCCGTTCTGCCGTTGTGTGAGGCGGCTGGGTACCCCTATTATCGAAAAGATGACGGGTTTGAAGCGGATGATGTTATCGGAACGTTGGCGACCAAATACAAAGATACAGCGGATGTCTTCATTTATTCCAACGACAAAGATTTCGCACAACTGGTTGATCGACATGTAACCCTGATTCAACCCAAGAAGTTTGGTGGGGTATCGATGTTGGGGGTACAAGAAGTCAATAAGAAATATGGTGGTGCCTCGATGGTGCCAACATACCTTGCCCTTGTTGGAGACTCGTCGGACAATGTTCCTGGAGTGTCGGGGATTGGACCAAGTTGGGCGTTGAAGTTCATAAAGGCACACGGGGATTGGAACGCTATCTATGAGAACATCGATCAAATCAAAGGCAAGAAACGGGAAAATCTCGTAGCATCTAAAGATATTGTGAAACAAGCTATCCATTTGGTGACCATCGTCCAAAATATGGAATTGGATTTTGAAGATGCCCTTTCCTTGAGTGCAATGTCAAAGAGAGCACTGAAAAATGACCCCTTATATTCCTTGAGTGTTCGATATGGTTTAAAAAACTTGTTGAAGTCTTATAAATTGAAACCACCGCACACTCCAAGCTTTCAGAACATTCAGATGCTGTCGACGGTTGAAGAGTGGGACCAATACACTTCTTCTTTGAGAACTGCATCAGTAGAAAATATTGTTGTGTACCCTGTATTTTCCAGCAGCGATGTTTCTGACCGAACGCTGTTGGCCATGGGGGTCTCCAGTTCCAACACAGACTTAACGATTGTCGATTTTGGAAAAGGTACTCAGTCAAAGATCGGACAGAGCCTGTTTGAAGCCTATGCCGATGATTCTAGCCAGTACAACAAGGCTCTGTTGGAGCGAGTATGGGGTACTGTATTTACGCATGCAAAATGGGTGACCCATGATGTCAAACAATTGTTCTCTTTTGCGCTGACTGAGGAACTTCCGCTTCCAACTGGAGAATTTGTTGATGTTATGTTGCTGGATTATCTAGACAATCGCTTCATCAACCATCGAGATCATTCCTTGACCGATATTGCACAACGATTGGCACACTTTGAGATTGATTTGACTGTTTCAGAAAAGGTTGAAGACAAGGAGTTGGAAAGAATATTGGTGGGTGCTTGCGCCTCCGTATGGTCTGTGCTGGATGGTTTTGAACTGACCGAAGAGATGCAAGGCGTGTTGACAACTGTTGAAATGCCATGCATTCCTGTGCTTGCCGGGATGGAAGCGGCTGGCGTAGAAGTCAACGTGGTTCAGTTTTCAACATTTGGAAATGAAATCCAAGCCAAACTCACCGAAATCAACACCTTCATTGAGTCCGAAGTGGGACACCCTGTCAATATCAATTCTCCCAAGCAAGTTTCAACAATGCTCTACAAAGAGCGTGGGTTGACGCCGTCTAAAAAGACGAAGAGTGGTGGGAGTACCGATTCAACATCGTTGCAACTGTTGTTGGAGCAAAGCGATGATCCCATCATCCCAAAGGTGTTGGAGTACCGTGAAATTGGCAAAATAAAGTCGACGTATTTAGATGCCTTGCCAACATTTGTCCGTCTTGACGGACGGATCCATACACATTTGCATCAAACGGTGACCGCCACAGGTAGATTGTCGAGTTCTCATCCGAATCTGCAAAACATTCCGATCCGAAAATCTTGGGGCAAAATTATTCGACAGTGTTTTGTCCCATCTCAGGGAAAGAAATTGGTGTCCGCAGATTATTCGCAAATTGAAATGCGTATTTTGGCGCATTTGTGTGGCGAAGGTGTGTTGTTGGAAGCGTTTAAGGCAGGAGAGGATGTACACACGCGCACAGCCAAAGACATCATCGATGATGGGGTAGAGGTCACCCCGGAAATCCGAAACATCGCCAAAGCCATCAATTACGGTTTGATCTACGGGATGAGTGCTTACCGTTTGGCACGTGAATTGGCCATTTCCAGAGACGAGGCGTCTGGATACATGAAACGATATTTTGAGCGATATCCAGAAATTGAAGCCACGCTGGAAAGCTTTAAGGCCTTTGCTCGAGAACAAGGCTATGCACAAACGCTATTTGGGCGACAACGACCCGTTTTTAACTTGGACAGTGTTGATAAAAATCAACGTGAAGCCGCTGAGAGAATCGCTTTGAATGCACCTGTACAAGGAACTGCCGCAGATATCATGAAAATGGCCATGTGTAAGGTGGCGAATGAACTTGCACAGAAGTATCCAACCGCCACACTCTTATTGCAAGTGCATGATGAATTGCTTGTAGAGTGTTATCCTAAAGATGCTCAGGGTGTTGCAGCGTTGTTATCAAAAGAGATGCGAGATGTTGTAGAGTTGTCTGTACCATTAGAAGTCCAGGCGATGATTGGAGACACGTGGGGCGATATTCATTGAAATCGGTCAAAAAGTAAGGAAAAGCAATGATAGAACCGGCAATACCTGCAATGGGATCTGTGTTGGGATGGGCACTTGGGTTGGGACTCACGGCCTTTGCCACAGCTCACAGAAGCAATATGGACATCGATAAGGAGACCAAACTGATAGAAGCCGTTCTTGAAGGAGATGGGAATGCTTTTCGAGGGTTGGTAGAAACATATCAGGGACGCATTTACAACATTGTATATGGAATGGTCCACAATCGAGATGATGCACAGGAATTAACCCAAGATGCGTTCATCAAAGCGTACAAAAAATTAGATACGTTCAAGCTTGGTACGAAATTTTACACGTGGTTGTGTCGCATTGCTGTAAATACAACGATTGACTTTCTTCGAAAGAATAAAAATAAGCAAACGATGTCTTTCGAAGAGGGTATCGCGGTGCAAGATGGTTCTGGTGTGTCAGACTTGCATTATGAATCGAATCCTGAGCAGCAAGCCATGCAGGAAGAAACCCGTCGGCTAATCATTGCAGCGGTTGATGAATTGCCCGAAGATCAACGGAAGATTCTCATCTTAAAAGAATTAGACGGGTTGTCCTACAAAGAAATTGCCGAGGTGCTTGAAATTCCACAAGGGACCGTAATGAGTCGGTTGTACTATGCACGGAAAAAGCTTCAAGAAATCTTGATGGCCTCAAAAGTTTAATAAAAATGACAAACACCTTGAATAAAGGGTGACCATACCTCGTACAGAGAGTGAGGAGTATGGATTCATGAACATTACAAGAACAGAGTTGTCATTGTTGAGATTGACAGATGGGATTGCCTCAGCTGCAGATATTAAGCGTTTGTCGACACAATTTGATGAAGAAACACTGGAGGCCTGGAAAGCGTTGTCCAGTCAAATCGGGACAATATTGCAGCCGGCTGAATCATATGATTCCCATATCGATGTAGCCCCAGCGGTCATGACAGCACTCGGATTTGTCACCGAAGGCAAAGCGCTGGACTCCAACAGTCTTCAACAAGCGTTGTCGTCAAATCTGGATAGTGTGTCTAGAGTCGATTTAGAAAGGTCCATTTCTGACTCTATTATGGACACTGTGTTGGGTACACAAACTGAAACAACCAAAATGGCTGACACTTTGCGGACGGATGAAGATGAAAATAATGACCCCTGTATTGATCTCAATCTAGAAGATGTATACGATTCTACCCAAGAACACTCAAGTCAACTTCGGGAGGCTGAGACCCCAGATGCGGGACAAAACAGCAATGACAGTGCTTCCCCCATAGATTTTGGTGCCAGCCCATTGATGTCTGAAGAATGGTCTCACGGCGAGTTGTTTCGTTCGGCTTTAATGGACTCTACACCAGATCTGTCCAAGATAACAGAGACAGTACTGAATGGGGTACTGTCAGATGATGCGAATATTTTGCGGGCTTTGGAAGAGGAATTGGACAACGTAGAAGTGGGTGGGAATTTATCGGATACAGTCACAGAGTCGTCAAACGATTTGAAAGACTCTTCGGATGATCTGCTGTTGGCAGACCTTGAGCGAGAATTGAAACAGATTGATGTTGAAGAGAACTCAGTTCTACAGCAAATGGCGTCAAACATGGACTTCTCTGCTGAAATCCCCAGTCCTTTGATTGCTGAACGGACAAGACTCGATGAAATCAATGACTTTGAAGAACAATCAGAGATGGTTGTTGAGTTTACTGAGGAAGAAGAGTTTCAGAATCAAAGTCTCTCAGTCTCTGAGAAGGATCGAGAAGAAGATTCAGATGACGAAGTGTGTTCCGTAGAAGAGAGTTTTGTGACAGAGCAAATGCTTGAAGAACAAGCAAACAATTGTTCGCTGGATTTGAGAAACGCCTTATTGAATGGAGAATCGACCCCAGGTGAGAAAGATTTGGATGTTTGGAGCGCAATGAGTTCCTTGGTTGGAAAGCCACGTTTGAGAATATTACCTGAAACGTCCGATATCACTGTCGTAAATAAAGTACCCACTCCAGTGGTTGAACCACAGGTTGTTGAGGATACACCTTCCAATGTTGAATTCGTCAGCAGTAAGCGGATTGATGCAGACTCTACAATTTCCAAGGTGTCCATCGTTGTTTTGGGGTCATTTCTGTCTGTAGCAGCCGCGTGGATGGTAATTGTACTGCCCAGTTTGTTGACACAAACAACATCCACAATCAACACCCCAAAAAGGGTGGTCACATTTGAGGTGGCTGAAGTGAATCAGCTTGAGGTTGAAGACCTTGAAGTGGGGGACGATGTGAATGTGCAGATTTTACAAGGAGATGGAAATGCTCCAACGATTATTTTCTTAGACGACATGGAGGCATTATGAGTTTTAAAACACTGATGGGAATGTGTTTGGCAGGTTTGATGATGATACAGCCTGTTCACGCGAATGAGTCATCAGCGGTTGTGGTGGCAGATGCAGGGAACAAAGCAAAGGTTCAACCAGTGCGATTGGAGATGTTGGTGGTGCACGCAACGACTGCCAATAAGGCCGTAGATCCTCAAGTCCGCCCGTTGATGAAGTACTTTCGCAATTACAAGTTTACAGGTTTTTCGTTGTTGAATTCTCAAACCGCCAAACTCAACGACAACTCGGCCAGAACCTTCGCCATAGAAGGAAACAGAAACGTCACGATAACATTGTTGTCGCACTCTGAGAAATCAGCCAAAATGAAACTGGTTATCGTCGAAGACAAAGGTAAGAAAATATTGGATACGACGGTGAACATCAATCGAAATGGAACCTTCATTGTTGCTGGACCCAAATTTAAAGAAGGGGTGTTGTTTCTCCCAATTTCGGCCAAATATTAAGGATAGGCGTCATGACCATTTTTCAAAAAATCATTGATCGAGAGATTCCGGCCAACATTGTATACGAAGATGATCTGGCGATTGCATTCCACGATGTCCAACCACAGGCGCCCTTTCACGTCTTGGTGATTCCAAAGAAGCCGATTGTCAATGTCGCGTCTGCAAGTGAAGAAGACAAAGGCATCTTGGGGCATCTAATGTGGGTGTGTGCTGAAGTTGCGCGTGCAGAAGGGGTTGATGAGCAGGGGTACCGCTTGGTGACCAATATCAATGAGTGGGGTGGTCAGTCTGTGTATCATCTGCACATCCATTTGCTGGCCAAGCGACAAATGCAGTGGCCTCCTGGGTAACCAGAAAATACTGTGAAAGGAATAGGGCAAAGACCTCGAGTATTGTTGACTGGATTCACCGCTTTTCCTGGTGTACCCAGAAATCCCTGTGTGGATGTTTTACAAAGTCTTGAGCACGACAATGTTTCAAAGTGTTTATTGCCAGTATCCTATGCGGAATCCGCCTTACAGTTGGACGAAGAGATTGTATCTGTGAAACCAGATGCAATTGTTGAACTGGGAGTGTCGAGTCGAACGAAAAATTTGAAACTTGAGTTGTACGCCTACAACTTGTGTGACGCATCCATTCCAGATGTGACTGGATCGTTCAAGAGTAGGGAGCCGATTTCAGAGGCTTATCCAATGGAAATGCGGATGGATTCCACAATGGAGGTTGTTTCCTTGTATGATCGAATGAAGTCAAAAGGAGTGGGGGAAGTAGAACTGTCTACAGACCCCGGACGATACGTGTGCAACCACCTATACTTTCATACATTGAC
>CBFICN010000039.1:0-23518 GCA_965661045.1 uncultured Myxococcota bacterium | reverse complement strand
ATCATGCGCAGATAGGGATCGACACATGCAGGGGCGACAATGTTGCCATTGAACTTCCATCCAAAATCTCCCGGGCGATCAAGGAGTGTCTGATCCATTTCATTGGCCCATTCCAGAACGCGCTCCAACTCTACATCGGCAAGCAGTGCTACATCTTCGAGATAGCCTTGTCTATATGGCAACCCTTCAGCTTCTGCATCGGTGAGCGTTCCGTCAAAGTCTAAAATTAATACGTTCGATGTGGGCATGGATACCTCCGGAGGGTGGTTCGATCAAAAGAAGTCTGTGCGTGGTGGCACTTCTTTCAGGCAATGGGTTTCAGGGTTTGTCATGTGCCCATACAGTGGCTCAAAAATGGTGTCCCACGACCAAAGGTCAGTACCCACATTGAGGTGTTCTCTGACTTTGTCTGCACCCAAAGGGGCGATGGGGTGCATGAGCATGGTTGCGACTTTGACATAATGAAACAAGTCAATCAGAGGTTGTGTGACACTGTCACCGGGATTCTCCCAGTCGATACTTTTGCTGGTTTTGCTCCACCACTTATTGGCGCTGCGGATGAGTTTCTCGGCCCCCCCAAAGGTTTGATGGAGGTTCTTACTGTGCATGCTTCGCTCATAGTTCAAAATGGTTCGTTTGCACTCCTCCAACACAGAGTCAGACACTGTGCCTACAGGAATTCGACCAACACCGTCCGCACTGCACTTTTGGGCTGTGTAGAATGCGTTGCGGACAATCCTGTTGAGGATGTTGTGCATCAGTTGGGCTTCCTTGAGTACTGGATCAGCACTTTGTTCAGACGCTTTGGGGTCATAGGATTTGGGGGCAAAGGAAATGTTTTTCATTCCCAACCCCAAGGAGATGAAGTGTGCCCGGAGTTGTTCTGCTGTGTACTCTTTGAGTAGGTCGCGTGCCATGGGTGGTTTGATTTTCCCAGATGAGCTGGCTTTGCTGTTGAGAAACAAGAGGTGCTTATTGACAATCAATTGTGTGTGCTGCAATTCACCATCTTTGGGGGTACCACTTGGGTCCTTGTCTGTGAATCCCGCAAAGATTGCGGTCTGTGCAGGCCCATAGAAATAGACGTTGTCTTCACCAATGAATTGGAACACTTGAGCGTCTGGACTGCACCACCAGTCTGTCCAAGCATCTTTGGATTGACCGATGCTTTCCAAATAGGTTGCTGTAAAGGAGATGGGCGCCCAAAGAGATTCTGGCCAAACCCAAAAAGTTAGGTCATCGTGCTCGGGGACCGGTACGCCCCATTCAATGTTCCCAGTCAGACGGAATGGGACCAACGTCTTGCCGTTTCGATACTGGATGCTGGCTTGTGACAGTGCGTCACACGCGACTTCTCTGTCGCCCAAGGTGGAAAACTCCACCTGAAAAGATTTGCCCTTGCCTTTGTGAATGGTGTGTGCTGGAAGGCTAGACTGCAATGCTTCAAACTCGGCTTCAAACTTGGACAGAATGTGCACAATGGGGGCGGCAAAAAACTCTTCGATATCAGACTGTGCAAAGCGTCGAAGGGTTCTGTTTTGTTTGGAGGTCTCCAACCATGTATGCAATGCAGTTTTGACCGAGTCAATCTCGATGTACCAGTTTTCAATGTCTTTCAGTTCCGGTGTTGTGTTCGATAGAGAAGATACTGGGTCAATCAATTCCTGCGGTTGATATTGGTGTCCGAGTCCACATTCATCCGCGTAGCCCTTTTCAGATTGGCAACCGTTGATGGGGCATTGACCGACAACTTGACGTCCATTTAGAAAGCAGTTCAACGTGGTGTCGTAAAATTGAGCCGTTGAGAGTTTTTTCAAGTGACCATTTTGTTGAAGGGTATTGAAAATGTGCGCACTCATTTCTTTGTGGATTTCTCCAGAGCGACCAAATGCCGAGGTGGCAAAGAGGCTGGGCTCTACATGATAAGCAGAAAGGGTATCTCTTTGATGTTGGTGATTCTGGAGCACAAATTCTTCAAGCGTTCCTGAGAAAGTACCGTTTTCCAACTTTTGACGGTGATACTCAACGATGGGTGAGCCATAGCAGTCTGTGCCAGAGACAAAGATGACATTCTCTTCTCCAATTCGGTCTTTCAAGAAGCGCGTAAAAATATCGGCGTGGATGAACACACCCCCAATGTGACCAAAGTGCAGTTCTTTATTGCCGTAGGGCATTCCCCCAGTCACCACAGCCCTTTTGGGAAATGTCGGTCTTGGAATCGGTCCTCTAGATTTGCCTTTTGATTTGCCCATTGTACCTCCAATCGTTTGGGAGTCTATATCTCAAAAACTTCACGGTGTCACGGGCCTTTGGGAACTTCTTGCAGGGTTTGGAGTGCCTGTAGACCACGCAGAGCGTACTCGTGTTGTGGGTCGAGTGCCACAGTTTGCAACCACCAACTCTGTGCTTCCATCCATTCTTCAGTTAGGTACGCCAATGTACCCAAATTCGCCAAAGTCGACACTTGATAGGGGTTGAGGCGGTAGGCTTGTTCAAGTGCGCGTTGTGCACAGGAAAAGTTTTGGACATTGAGACAGCTACTACCCAGTACATCCCATCCCTTTGCATACAACGGGTGTATGTGGGTCAATTCCATCGAAAGTTCTACAGCTTTGCTGGGGTCGCTTTGTTGCAATAACAACGCCCAGTTGTTGCCAGCCTCGCGTAAGTTCTTGTCTTGATTCCAAGCCTCTGTAAATTCTTCGATGGCGTTTTCGGTTGCGCCAGTTTGCAAATAGAGCATCCCAGCCGCCAAGTGCAGTTTTGGATGCGTTGGATGGAATGCATAGGCTTGTTGTAGGGTGTGTTTGGCTTTGTTCAATTCATTCTGTGTTCGGTAGTGTGCTGCAAGAGTGGTCCAGCCCCGTATTTCCAACGGTTGTTTGCGCGTGACGTCTGTCCAAATTGCTATATCTTCGTGAAACAAAGGGAGCCGTTGATGGGTGAATACACTCAGTACAACAGCCCACGTACCGATGGTGTACCAAATCAGTTTGTGTCGTTGGAGGTGTGTCACCATTAAGATACTCATCCAAGACAAGCCAATTGTGGACACCAAGAGATATCTGTCCGCCATGAGGTTTTGAATTGGGCTAATTTGTGAGACCGGCAATAACCCCAGTGGTATTGTCCAACACGCCAATGTCCAAAGAGGTTGTTGACTCCATAGATACAAGGGAAGTATACATAGTGAGGCGACAAATGCCCATCCCATCAAGATGTGTGGGTGTGTCCATGACAAAACAGAGGGTTCGGCATACAACAATGACAACTGCGTAGGCCAAAGCAGCATATTTGCATATTGAGTCCAAGTTTGTACAGCGATGTTTAGTGTCTCTACTGACGTGTTGCCACGGGGCTCTGCAAACATACCTACGGAGGAGCCCACTGTTAACGTTAGGTATAGACCAAACGCCAGCGGAATGGCAATCGGAAGCCACCCAAGCCACCAGGTCAACGTTGCCACTCGTTTGGTTGCCCAATCTTGATGATGGGTGAGACTCACCAGAACCAAAAGAGGACCCAGCACAATCGAGGTATTCTTTGCCCAGTAGGCCAATAAGGCAGTGGCGCCAATTAACCAAGCAGATTTCTTGTGTACGTGCAACCGCACCGCCCAGAGCATCAGTGCAAGAGACACCACATCTTTTCTTGAAGCCAACCAAGCGACACTTTCTACATGGGTTGGGTGTACAACAAAAACCAGTGTGCCCAGCCAAGTTGTCCAACGGTGTCCAAAAATCAATCGATTGCAGGACCACAATAAGGAGCAGCACAGACCATACCACAACAATGAATGCAGGTGGTGACCAGCCCACGAATCCCCAAATACCAGCCAGTCGATCCAGACGGTGAGGTCGCGTACGGGGAGATACTCCGCTCCAAGGGTCAAACGAGTACCCAGATCGAAGTCAAACAAAATGGTGTGCACAGTGCTCAAAGAGTTCGATTGTAGGATGGGGTTGCTGACCACCAGCCAGTCCGTATCAATTGTTAAGATACCGTCATGTATGCTGTTGCCCCACAGCAAAATGAGTACGAGCCACATCAACAAATGGGCTCTAATGGTATGTTCTTCAAACCAATCCTGCATGATGCACTTGATAACTGTGTGGTAAGTGGGCTACTGTACTGTACACTCCCTTGTAACCAGTTGTTGTCCGGTGTGCTTGTGTACCCACTCTCAACGGATTTATATTGGTTTTATCAATGTTCATATGGTGTAGTTGCAATGACCCCTGAAGAAATTGAAATCCAAAAAAAGAAACAACAAGTGTTGGCACTGGAAGATCAATTGGCAAATATAGACGCAGAGTTTGCCGACCTGTGTTTGCAGGTAGAAGACTTTCAGCAAGTATACTTACAGGAAATGGGACCGTTGTACGCTCAATTGGATCGATGGAACCTTCGGATTGCCTGTACGGGCTTGGTGATCGATCGACTCCGGGATGTGCGCGATGGATTGCGTCCCTTACCAGAGGATCCGTTTGAGTGGTCTGCGAGTTCTATGGAAGAAGCCAGACAAGAGTGGGCGCGTCGACACGAAAAAACAAGTGCAGGAAATTCCGAGGCTGATACAGTCCAATCTCCGCAAACACCCAATGAGAAGCGGACCATTAAGGAACTCTATCGTCAGTTGGTCAAACGATATCATCCAGATTTGGTCAACGATCCGCAAGCCCAACAACGTCGTACCGAAATCATGATGGAAATCAACGAGGCTTATCAGCAACAGGACATTGTTGCCCTCAAAGAGTTGTTGAGTCGACCTTCAATCGTAGAGGTTGATAGTGAAGGAGACGGTGATGTCTTGATTCGTTTGATTCGTCGAATCGCCCAGTTGCAATCATTGATTGAGCAGTCCAATCAGCGAATTTCCAAAGAAAAAGAAGGGGAATTGATGCAACTCTACGTGCAATGTCAAGCTTGTGAAACTCAATACGGAGACCCGTTCTATGTGCTCAAGCAGGCTGTACATGAACAGGTGGCCCGAGCAAAACTGGAGTGGATGCATCAACGGGCCAGAGAGTCTAAATTGTGGACTGAGGTGGAGGCATGAGTCGAACCTCTTTGTCGGTGCTTACGGAACGCGTCCATGAGTTGAATTATGAGTTTCAGCTGTTGTATCAGCGCTCTTTGGTAGACTTGGCATTGTCAAATCGGCATCCGTATTGGGATGTGGAAACCCTAGAAGAGGCAATTGCAGAGAAAGGTTTTCCCGTAGTTATTCGAGAATTACAGCAATCTGAACAAACATTTTCGACGCGTGTCCTCATCAAAGTGCTTCACCAAACGGCTTTGAAGGTTCGGGAGTGGTCTGACTTAACTTTGCAACATCGCTTTCTCACTTTGTGGCGTGAACAATGCCAAGATTGTGGTTGGGAAGAGATGGCCCGACAAACGGAAGGTCTCTTGTTTGATTATAGACTCTCATCTTTGCAACGCAAAGTCACCTTGGAAGTGTATCCAAAACCCAGATTGGACGCTGTACGGATTGGTTTGATGGCTACCGCAAACGGACAGTGGTTGTTGGACGTTGGGCGTGAAGGGATTCGGTCTTGGGACAGCAATACAGGACAAGAGGGCCCTTTTTGGAGTGTAGATGTGCAGATTGATCTTGTCGAGATTGACAGTGATGCACAGGTGCTGATTGCTACTCGAGACGGACGTTTGTTTCGTTGGGACGTACTCTTTCAAGTGCATCAAGAGATGGCACAACTTTCTGGTCGAATTGAATCCCTGAGCCGTCGTGGAAACCGAATCGTATGCTGGTCAAACCATCGTCTATACGTTTGGGATGACAGTGGTGAACTGAAAGTCGAAGTGGGTGCCAAATTTCGCTCTACGCCCGTTGTTGCCATTAGTGAGGACGGCAATCGCGTTATCGCCTGTGATGGCTCAACTTTGGGTGTGTGGTCGACCGTGACTGGGGGTGTGGTATTTGGGCTGGGTTATCACTCTGGTCTCACTGTGGCCGATGTCAATCGAGTCGATTCCATTTTGGATCTTGGACGCACTGAACTGGGGTTGCGGCTCATGGACAAGTTGGAACTGTGGGGACTGCGATTGGCTCGTCAATACGAAACAATTCAAGGATTGAGCCTTCCCTTGACGATGAGTGTCGACGATAAGTGGGTGGTCATGGGAGAGGGAGATCAAATTGCTTGGCTGGAGTGGGATGACAGTTTGGAAGAATATGTGGTGGTCTCAGAGATGGCTGTCGAAGCTGTATGGTCTTTCCAGCAAGTGGCGTCGATTGCACCAAATGCAAGAACTGTGTTGGCAATCGGAACGAATGGGTTGGTTGCACTAGACTTTCAGCGACAAAGAGAGGCCCGGTATCCATTGAGTGTACCGTTGGCTTCAAAAGTGTGTGTGCTTCCGGATTCAGGGTTGATAGCCTGTGATGATACCGAAAAGATATCTTTCTTTCTCTTTCGAGCAGATTGACACTGAACCAAACTGCACGGACCGTAGATTCGTGCTACCTTTTTCTATTCACTCAACTCAATAGGGGGCCCATGTCCATTCAGTATACACTCATTCCATCCAACCCAGCCGCCCACATCTTTACGGTTACTGTGTTTGTAGAGCAACCCAACCCAGAAGGCCAAGAACTGTCTTTGCCAACTTGGATTCCGGGTTCATACATGATTCGAGAATTCTCTAAGAATATTGTCACCATGTCCGCCAAGGTGGGTGCCGATTCGATACCGGTTGTTCAAACCAGTAAAAATACGTGGATGGTGCATTCACAGGGCCAGCCCTTTGTTGTGGAATATCAGGTGTACGCTTGGGATTTGAGTGTTCGAATGGCTCATTTGGATCAGACCCACGGGTATTGCAATGGAACTTCGGTATTCTTGGAGGTCAAAGGACACAGTGACTCTACCCATCGGGTGTTGTTGCAAGCGCCCACCGATCCCTTGTGTGAAGACTGGAAGGTATCCACAACATTGCCGGCATGTTCTGAAATTGGAGAATTTGGTTGGTATGAGGCCAGTAATTATGACGAACTGATCGATCACCCTATTGAAATGGGCACCTTCGACAATCTTGAGTTCTCGGCATGTGGGGTTCCCCATGAGGTAGCCGTCACAGGGGATGTGCGTTTTGACAAAGGGCGCTTGCTGGAAGATTTGCAGCGCATCTGTGAAACCGAGATTCGATTCTTTGGAGAGCCGGCGCCAATGGATCGGTATGTGTTTCAGGTTATGACGGTGGATGCGGGCTACGGTGGACTTGAGCACCGCGCCTCAACATCTTTGGTGTGTTCCAAAAAGAGTTTGCCATGGGGAGAACCCCGTTCTGACGCGTACATTCAGTTTCTGGGGTTGTGTTCCCATGAATACTTTCATACATGGAATGTCAAGCGCATTAAGCCGGCGGTCTATTTACCATACGACCTCAATACCGAAGCCTATACTACGCTGCTGTGGGTTTTTGAAGGTTGGACATCGTACTATGATGACTTGATTTTGTTGCGCAGTGGATTGATAACCCCCAGTGAGTACCTCACCATGATCGGCAAGACCATCACCCGAGTGTATAAAGGGTCAGCACTGAACAAACAATCGTTGGCAGACTCCAGTTTCACCACTTGGACCAAGTTTTATCGACAGGACGAAAATGCTCCCAACGCCGTGGTTTCCTACTATGCAAAAGGTGCTTTGGCTGCACTGGCATTGGACCTGCACATTCGAATGGAAACGGAGGGTGCCAAGTCTCTGGATGACGTCATGAAAGCTTTGTGGACCGAATATGGTGCAAAGAACATCGGTGTGCCTGAAGATGGTGTAGAGAAACTTGCTGAACAAATTACGGGGCTGGACTTGTCAGAATGGTTTGATTCCGTGGTTCGAGGCGTGGGAGAGTTGCCGTTGGGTACACTGTTTGAAACGGTTGGGGTGGTACTCAATGCTCGTGAGCCGTATTCTTACACCGATTTGGGGGGCAAGCCTGCCAAAAAGGAAACAGCGGTACACCTGGGTTGTACCTTTGCCAAGTCGTCTGCAGGCGCCAAGATTCGTTCAGTTTTTGATGATGGAGTTGCACAGAAGGCTGGATTGTCCGCTGGGGATGTACTGTTGGCCATCGATGGAATAAAAGTCAGTGCAGACAACGTTGTTTCATTGCTTGAGCGTTACGAACTCGGTGAGCATGTGCGGGTACATTTCTTCCGAAGAGATGAGTTGCAAGAGCGTCTGTTGACCTTGGAGTCTGCACCGTTCAAAGCCTATTATTTGACCCTTGAAGACACAGATGACAATACCCTAGAGCGGAGACAGAAATGGATGCATGGAAATTAGTAGCGGGCGTTGCTCTTTGGTTGGGACTGAGTTCAATCGTTGAAGCGCATCCCTTTTCTCAAGAAGAGTATTCTTTGCGTACTGCCGTGACCTTGTCAGAGAAAGGGGTTGTACCACTCGTTGTGTTGGAAGTGCCGATTCCGATTGCTCTACAGGAGATTGGCGCGACAGTTTCCGACCCCAAAGACGTCAAGCGACGCAAAATCAATGCCTACAATAAATCTCAGTGGAAAGCCCTGTCTGACAACTTGACCTTTACCATCAATGGTGAACGTGCCAAGGGAGAATGGCTGGCCATTGACCACCCCGCCAATGGAAAGGCAACCGAGGGATTTTTCGTGTATATGGTCTCCTTTCGGTTCTCAAAATCCGTTGATTTGGGAGAAGAAGTTTCGGTCACCATTCACAATGCGGCCTATCCAGACTCAAAGATGGTGTATTCTGGATCGGCCACTGCAAAAGAACCTTGGTCCATTGTGTCTTCAACCTCTCAGACTGTACTGGGGGAGAATGAAACCGCGGATCTCACAGATCCAAAACGATGGTCTACGTCGGATGACTTACGGACAATGAAGGTTCAAGCCGTTCGCATTGCCACTCCATAATCCAAAACGGTTGGTGTGATGGTATACACGGCGATTTTGTCGAGTGGCTTGAAGTTGGTTGTATTGCCATCCGACCGGGTTCCGATGGTGGAAATGGAAATTGTGTACCGCTTTGATCCGGCAGGCGTTCCAGATGGGGTACCCCATTTGACAGAGCATTTACTCTTTGAAGGTACACAAAACATTCCAAATGGAGATGTGGATCGGTGGTTGCGACTCGCTGGTGGCAAAAGCACAGCCTTTACAACGTGGGACTCACTTCACATCCACAACCTGGTTTCTTCGAGCAATCTCGAACTGCTGTTGTACATTGAGTCTGAACGATCGAAAAACTTGTGTGGTGGGCTCACCGATGCCGATGTGGAAAACCAAAGACGGGTCATCGCACAAGAACTCTTTTCTGCGTCCATGCGTCCCAATGGTGAAGTTGCCGATAGATTGCGCAAAAAATCATTTTCCAACCACCCAGCTCTATCCAAAGAGGTCCTGGGACAAATCTATGATTTAGAGACGGCGTCGCGCACAGATGTATGTGACTTTGCTGAAACTTGGCTTCATCCCTCACATGCCACTTGGTTGGTCACGGGGGATGTGGACCCCCAATGGTTGACCGAACGGTTGGAGTTTTACTTTTCTCCACTTGTTGATCATCAATCCATAGGGCGAGTGGGTATACCCAAAGTCAAAGTGCAGAACGAAGGGCACCGTTGGTTTGACGACAGCAGGGATTCTCGTTTGGTCTTGGTGTTTGCCGCACCACCGAGTGGAACGATAGAAGAGGGGGTGTCGGATGCTTTGTTGTACACCTTAAACCAACAAAGTACTTGGGAACAGTTTTCGTCGATTGACGCGATACAAGGATGGTCAGAAAATCGTCCCTACGGTGGGTGGATGGCGTTGAATGTTGACACCACAGACCCAAAACAAGCGGTCACTGAACTTGAAGACTGGTTGATGGCTCCAACCGTTCCATGGCAAGAGTGGGCACTGCACCACACATACACCGTTGCTAGATATCGAGAACGCAACAATGGGCGTGTGGCTTTGCTATCGAGTTGTGAACAAAGACTGTCGTTGTTCGAGTTGTCTGGGTGCCTTGATTGGCAACAACATCGTTTTGAGAGTCTATCAGAACTTGAAGCCGGTCTACCGTCAACCCTTTTGTACTGGGATGTCAATGCAGCGTCATGGTTGTGGATGGGCCAAGAGAATTGGCTTGATGGATTGACCTGGTGATGTTCTCTTTCTTGCTATTGAGTGTGCCTCCAGTGAGCATTGTACCGTTGGAGACCCCTACGATTCCAACAGTTCAACCACAAGAGTGGAGTGGAACTGACCTGTGGTGGGTGCCCAATACCAACTCTGAATGGACAGTGGTCGAGGACTGTTGGGAACATCCTTCACTTGACCCACGATGGTCTGCTTTGGAACACAGTGTGCGGACTGGTTTGCAAAGTGTATCGCAAACAGGATTGGCTTCCGGGGATTTGAATTGGTATGCCGATGGATTTTGTATTCGAACTCAAGGGTTGTCTTTGGCGGTGTTGGACTTGCGTACCCAATATGCACAGGTGCTGTTGGGGTTGCAACGATCTGATCTTCTTTCTTCAGCCACGTCCACCGAAGGGTTGTCCACCTTGGATGTTCGACACCATGTGTGGTTGACTCCACCAAGTTTGTCTTCCACTTGGAATTGGCGTTTGTGGCAAAACTTCTGGACAGGTGCCCATCACAGATTGATTGTGTACAGCGAGGATGAACCAACTCTCGCTACATATGAGGTTGCAGTGCCTCATGGTTCCACTGTTCGCTGGATTCCAAGAGCGCGCGCCAACAAATCTTTGACGGGTACCTGTTTGCTGAACGTTCGACCCGAGTATTCTCAAGCCGCAGTGACCTTTATGGTTCGATACCCGGAGTTGTCGTCGGCCCAGAGCAGAGCCATCAACATGCTGTTGGGAACTGGTGTTCGTTCTAGATTGGGTGAGTATGTCCGGGAAGAACTCGGACTGGTCTATTCGATAGGAAGTCAGTACACCGGTCGATCTATACAAATTTCCTACAGCGTAGACCCCACCGGATTGAACGACTCGCTCGAGGCGGTTCAGGTGGTGTTGGCTCAATTGACAAAGAGTGGCATTTCACACGAAGAAGTCGATCGTTTGCGTTCTATGTTTCTACTCCGGCAATATCAAATTCTAGAGGATCCAGCCAGTCTGATCAGAATGCTTGGACGATTTGATAGTTCATCTGGCTGGGAGCAGTACATTGACGAAAGTCTGCGTGGCATTGCTTCTTTGTCGACTTTAAACTTGGATGCTCCCATTGTCGAAATCCGAATTACGGGTGGGGTTGATCCGGAAGATCTGGCGATTCCATGTTCTGTAACAAGATAAATTGATTGGCTTCACGAACGTATTTCCAACTTTCCGCAAATTGATTGTATACGACAATGCTGTCCGGAAGTTGGGTGAATAGAACGCCATTTTCTTGATAACTGGGCGACCCACCAGTGAACAGTACGTTGCAGTTTCCGAGTTGGTAGGGGAGTAGCCACACCTGTTGAAGCATTGGTGTTCCCTCTGGAGGTGGGCAGGCAGAGTCCCTATCTATTTGGAGGTTCATTAAGTTTGCAATGCACTGTTCGGGATTTGACCCATGGCACAGCAAACCAAGTTCTTCAATTCTGACCATCAACAACTCATCATTGCCCAGCCCTTCTGTCCAGTCTCCTTCACGAACTTCCAGTTTGTGCTTGTAATACTGGGCTTGCATGCGTTCAAACCACACTTGTACATCGGATTCTGTCTTTCCGACGTAAATCCGTTGAATCCATTGTTTGTCCAGTCCCATCCACCCCGTGGCATGGCTTTCAAAATTTGCTCTTTTATACCCTGCCTCTCGAGTGAATTGCGTTGTGTCAATGCGCATTTCCGCCAAGGCAGACGATGAAAGCAGACTGCACAACATCAGGAATGCATGCACTGTTAGGGTAGGGTACATGAAAGTTCACTCTCCGCTTGTTTCAGAAAGTCCATCATCCATTGATGGCGACGATGGGCTTCTTCACGAGCCACCTGTGTATGCATGCTGTCCGCCAGCTTTAAGAGCTTGCAGAAAAAGTGATCCAGTGCGTGTTCTTTGTCATTCAACTCTTCTTGGGACTGAGACCACGGTACGGGGTTGACCGGGTTGTACAGTGTTCCGGTGTGTTTTCGACTGCGCATGGCTTGCGCACAAGCAATGTTGCGCATGACCCCAACTGCACCAATCGCATCCAGTCGATCGGCATCTTGCAATACTTTACCGATATCATTGATTGGATGTTTGCCACTGGACCAAGAACAGGTTGAAATGGCCTGTGTAATGATTTCGATTTCTGCCGAAGAGTAGCCGACCTCGACGAGGTATTGAACGCCTGCTTGAGCAGACAACTCACTGCCCATAGAGCGCAAGTCAGATTCTTTTGGAATGTTTATCAAGTCGTGCAATAAGCCTGCTGCACCAGCTAAGTCTTCATTGGCACCCGTTTCCTTTGCCAACCGAATGCACCAAGTCGTTACACGTTGAACATGAAGCCAGTCATGGGCCAAGTCGTCGTGACTTAAGGTTGAAAGAATTTTCTCCCATAATAACTGATGTCGATGGTGCTTCCACATTTATGGCTCCAATTCCTCGTTTATTATGGTTTGTAACCAGTTTTGCAGCCCATTGGCAATCCACCGGTGTCCGAGTGCACTGGGGTGCAACTCATCCCAAAAAAGACCATTGGCTGAAATACCATCCGGACTATTTTTGTGAAAGTGCGCATCCAAATCCCAAAAATACACTGGATATTGTTCAACGATGTGATGGATACTCTCCTGAATGCTTGAGTGTATGGTCGTTGAAGACGGATGCTTATCGATTCGGTGTTGCGCTTCTTGTATGGTGGTTGGCATACTGGGGCTGTATTGCATCGGGGCAAAAGGGTAGTTGGTGGGCGGGTTCAATAGGAGCGTTGGTGTTGCACTCAATTGTTCCAACAACACCATGATATTGCTTTCAAAATGTCTTTGTGCAAACATTGTCAGTTCTTGTTGTGATAAGACGGGTGGAACTTGGGATGACGGAGTGACGGTACGTGACCCCGTCTCCGAAGGCTTGATGACGGTGTACAGCCATGAATACACACTCGATGCTCTCAACATGTGTTGGAGTGGATAGAGGGTTAACTGTGCACTGGAGACGTTGGTCAGTTGACGAATCTGATGCATTTCATTGTGCCCATAATAGATGAGAACAGCGTCCGGCTTTAGTTCTTTTATGTAGGGGAGCAAAGACACCAGTCCAGCGGATGTTGTTCCACCAATGCCGAGATTGACGACATCCCATTCGGTGCTGGTGTCCAATATTCCGGCAAAACTATCCTCCCAAAGCTCATTGCTACCGTGTGCAGAACTGGCACCCAAGATCACCAATCGACGCTTCTTTGTGGTCTTTGGAATCTTTTGAGCCCGTAAGTACGAACCCTCTGTGTAATAGTACCCATTTTTCTCCACCCATGGCACAACCTGCCAGTTGGCTGTGCTGAACCAAGGAGTGGTCTCTCTCAGTGGTGTAACAAATAGACCAACCAGAAGTTCCAGTCCCGTCACCACCACCACCGAAGCAATAAATTTGAGTTTGTACTTTCTAAACATCACCCAACACAATAGGGCGATGCAGATCATTGCTAGGATGGCAAATCCCTTTGGTGTTGGTTTCCTTGGTGGCACAATGTTTGGGATTGGTTCTGTTGGAACTGGTACACCCACAACCTGACCGGGTGCTGAATCTGGACACGACAGTTTTGGTGGTGCAGTTAGGTTGTAACTCTCGACAAGCCGTTGGTTTGCCACAGAATCTGTTATTGTTTTCGACAGTTCAATCAATGTCAGTCGATACAGTTCAAACCCCACTGAACCACCACTACTTTTCCAACAGTGGAGCCACTGGTTTGGTTGAGTCAAATAGGGTTCACTGGCTCGATTGATTCGTTCAATGACTTCTATTCTTTGAGTGGCATTCAAGGAAGTTGCATTGAGGTAACCTTGCTCCATCAACAGTGTTTCGGCTGTGTTTACGACGACAGGGGACTGCATCTCTCTGAAGTACTTTGCAAAAACTTTGGGGGACTGTCTTGCTAAGGACTGTTGAATGTCTAGAATTCGCTCGAATATATCTGGGTCTTCATCCAACAGTGCCAAACGGGACTGCCAATACAAAGACCACAACAGTTCTTGGTTGCTCTTTGAGAGTTCCCAATCTCTGTGTTTCAATCTTTCGATGAGTTCGATCCTTGCATTTGGCTCTGTTAATGACCTAGCAACAGGGGGTGTTGCCTGCACATCTACAGGAAACACCCCCAAACAGAATATTACTGTTGTCCAGCAATGGGAAACAACACGGAACGTTGTCGATGGTTTATTCTTTTGAATCCCCATCTGACTTGTTGCTCTTCTTCTTGGTTGTTTTCTTGGTCGTTTTCTTTGAAACTTTCTTTTTGGTCTTCGTCTTCTTTGCCTTCTTTGGTGTCACAAGAATGCTTTTCTTTCCATCGTCATCTTCTTGGAGGGTCAGTTCAGCAACACCACCATGTTCAAGATCCCCAAACAGCATTTGTTCCGCCAGTTGAAGTTTCACTTCACGGTGAATGACACGACTCATCTCACGCGCACCAAACTCAGGCTTGTATCCAAGTTCAGCCAACCAGTCTTTGACTTCTTCAGTTGCACTGATGGTGACATCTTTGTCCACCGTCAACGCGTTGAGTTGTCCCAAGAATTTGTCGACCACCATGCGCACCACATTGGCTGGCAACGAGCCAAATTGTACTACGGCATCCAAGCGGTTTCTGAACTCTGGAGAAAAGGTACGTTCCACTGCTTGACCAATTTTGTGGTCTTGAGATGGGGTACCAAACCCCATAGATTTTTTGCTCGCATCTCTGGCACCGGCGTTGCTGGTCATAATCAAAATGACGTTGCGGAAATCGGCTTTTTTACCCGTGTTGTCGGTTAAGGTTGCATTATCCATGACTTGTAGCAATAAGTTGTAAATATCCAAGTGGGCTTTTTCGATTTCGTCGAGAAGAAGAACGCAATGTGGGTTTCGGTTTATCGCTTCCGTAAGAAGACCACCTTGCTCGAATCCAACATAGCCCGGAGGCGCTCCGATCAGTCGAGAAGCAGCATGTCGTTCTTGATACTCTGACATGTCAAAGCGTTCATATGATATGCCCAGGATGGAAGCCAACTGTTTTGCCAGTTCAGTTTTCCCAACACCCGTTGGTCCAACGAAGAGGAAGGAGCCAATGGGCTTGTCTGGGTCTTTTAGGCCGGCTCTCGATAGTTTGATGGCGTTGGCGACTTGCTTGACGGCGCTATCTTGACCAAACACTTTCGCCAACAAGTCTGGTTCGAGATCTTTGAGGTTTCCTTTGTCTTCAACTGTGACGGACTTTGGTGGAACCTTGGCAATTCGCGCAATTGTATTTTCCACGTCCTCAACGGTGACAATCTCTTTGCCAGCCAATCTTGCTGCGGCACCACACTCGTCGATTACATCGATGGCCTTGTCTGGGAGTTTTGATTCTCTCAAGTGATTTGCGGCCAGTTTGGCAGCTTCTCGGATGGCTTCTGAGTCAAACTCAACCCCATGGTGCTTTTCATAGGACGGTACAATGCCTTCCAAGATGAGAATGGCTTCTTCTAGGCTTGGCTCGTCTATATCAATGACCTGAAAGCGTCTTGCGAGTGCCCGGTCTTTTCCAAAGGTTTGTTTATACTCCGAGTGGGTAGACGCGCCAATACACCGTAGATCACCAGATTGTAGAGCAGGTTTTAGAAGGTTGGATGCATCCATGGTTCCATTTGTCGTGGAACCGGCGCCGACCAACATGTGTATTTCATCAATAAAGAGCACCGCATTTTCTTTGTGCTCCATGACTTTTACGACCCGACGTACGCGCTCTTCAAAATCACCACGATATCGCGTTCCCGCCAACAGTGAGCCAAGATCCAAAGAGTATACCTCTGCATCTGCTAGCAACTCTGGAACTTCGCCATCGGCAATCTTTTTTGCCAACCCTTCGACGATTGCTGTTTTACCAACCCCTGGGTCACCCAACAGTACTGGGTTGTTCTTTCGTCTTCTTGCAAGAATGTGAATCAATCGTTCAACCTCCTTTTCTCTACCGATAAGAGAATCGATTTTGCCATCCTTGGCACGTTGGACCAATTCTACACCAAACTCTTCCAAGATTGGATCCTCTTCCATCTCATCCGCTTCGTCAAAGCTCATCTCGTCATCGTCGTGAATGGAGCGACGTGTTTTTCTAGAACTACTGGATCCACCAGAGGCTCCGTGGGACAAGTACGTCGTGAGGTCGACTCTTTCTACACCTTGACGTTTGACCAAATATACAGCGTAACTTTCACTCTCTGCCATCAATTCAATCAACACGATGGGACCGGTGATCTCTTCAGATTTGGTGCTCAGTGCCTGCTGTGTGGCCCTTTGAAAAACTTTGGTAACAGCGTTCGTATGCTCTGGAGGTTTAGACTCATCGAGGTTTTGGATTTGCTCCATATCGTGTGCCAAATACAGATCCAGCTCTTTTTCTAAACTTGCCAGATCTACACCCACACTGTTCAGCATTTCTGCTGATGAGGGGTCGTGTAGCAGTGCGAGCAACAAATGCTCCAATGTTAAATATTCGTGCTTTCGAGTTTTGGCTTCGCTGGTTGCACGAGCCAATGCTATTCTTAATTCGTCTGATATTCGCATCTTTTTGTAGTTCCTTAAAATTCGTGTTGTTCTTCGATATCTCTATGTTGTTTCGATAATTTCCTATGGTACTTTTATTCTTCGGGCTCTATTTCAAACATCAAAGGAAAGCCACTTTCTCTGGACAGTTGGATGCCTTTCTCACACTTGGTCGTTGCCACCTCTTTTGAGTATACGCCAGCAACTCCAGAACCTTGCCGATGCACTGTGAGCATTATTCTGGTGGCCTCGGCGGCACTCCTGTTGAAAATGTTTTCCAAAACATAAATGACGAATGGCATCGGGGTGAAATCATCATTCAGTAGTATGACTTTGTATTTTCTAGGTCGAGACACTCGTTCTTTGGTCTTTATGTTGGATTGACGTTTTCTTTGATTCGACATTTTTTCCTCTATTTTTCGAAATCTTTCGAATTGTACCGTAGGATTCTTTGTACATCAAACAGTTTGTTCATCGAAGCGTGGCACATAAACTCCTAACCACATTATTGGTACTTTCAAGGCATATTGGAAATGCATTTCAAATCTCCGTTTGAGTTCGGCTTCACAGCGCAATACATGTACGAGTGTCCCATTGAACTTCGGATACAATATTCTGAAGAATCCAATCTTTTTCACTTTGAGGTGTCCCATGTCATCGTCTTCAACCAAACAACAATTTTTAGCGATGACAAAGGAAGAACTCCAAGGACGAGATCTCGATATTTTGTTGATTACAGGTGATGCCTATGTCGATCACCCATCTTGGGGCATTGCAGTCATCGGTCGAGTCCTTCAAGACCAAGGCTACACTGTCGGGATAATTGCCCAACCAGACTGGACCAAAAAAGAGTCATTTACTGTGCTGGGTCGACCGAGACTGTTCGTCGGGATTACCTCTGGCAACATGGATTCCATGGTCAATCGCTTTACTGCCAGTCGACATCTTCGAAACTCAGACGCCTATTCTCCAAATGGTGAGATGGGCAATCGACCAGATCGAGCAACGATTCCTTACACCGCGATGGCAAAACAAGCTTTTAAAGGTGTTCCTATCATTTTGGGTGGAATCGAAGCTTCTTTGAGAAGATTGGTTCACTATGATTTTTGGCAAGACAAAATGCGCCGTTCTATCTTGTTGGATTGTAAAGCAGACCTGTTGGTGTACGGCATGGGTGAAAAGCAAATCGTGGAAATTGCCAAACGGTTGAATAGAGGACAAGACATTAAAGCCTGTCGAGACATTCCCGGCACGTGCTATGGACTTGGCGCCAAAGAAACCCCTCCAGCGGATGCGGTTGCCCTACCAAGTTTTGAAGAATGCAAGAAAGATCCCAAAGCCTTTGCGCGTCTCACGGTTGAGTCTTACCGGCAGGCCAACCCCCATTGTGGTGAGACAATGATTCAGGGTCACGCTGGCCGATGGATTGTACAAAATCCACCTGCTGTACCGTTGACTACGCCAGAATTGGATGCGGTACACGAACTTCCATATCAATACAAAGCACATCCATCTTATCGGGCACCGATTCCCGCTCTGCAAAGTATTGCAGGGTCCATTAGTGTGAATCGGGGCTGTTCCGGTGGTTGTTCGTTCTGTGCTTTGACAACGCACCAAGGAAAAGATGTGGTGTCTCGTTCAGAAGAAAGTGTGCTTAAAGAAGTGAAGGCGATGGTGAAACGTCCAAACTTTAAGGGCATTATCAGTGACATCGGTGGACCAACTGCCAACATGTACCATATGAATTGTCAGTCTGAAGCCGCGAATAAGGTCTGCCGGCGCGTTTCTTGTTTGCATCCAACTCGATGTAAGCACTATGGTACAGATCACAAACCCTTCATTTCTCTCTTGCGAAAAGTCCGCAACATGAAAGGGATACGAAAGGTGTTTGTAAACTCTGGAATTCGCTATGATTTGGCTTCTCTGGACGACGAGTTTGTCGAAGAGTTGGCCAAACACCATGTGCAAGGTCATATGTCGGTGGCTCCAGAACATGCATCCTCCGCAGCTCTAACCTACATGAAAAAACCTGAAGCAAAGCACTTTACCAACTTTGTAGAGCGTTTCAAAAAAGCCACAGCCGACATCAACAAAAAGCAGTTTTTGGTTCCTTATTTTATCTGTGCACACCCCGGAACTGGTCCTCAGGAAACGATAGAGTTGGCACTGTATATGAAAGCCAATGATTTGAGACCCCGTCAGGTGCAGACTTTTATGCCCACGCCTGGCACGATCAGTACAGCGATGTATGTTGCAGAGATGGACCCATACTCTAAGAAGCCGTTGTTTGTTGCCAAGGGATGGAGAGAGCGGTCGAGACAACGCGCCTTGCTCTTTTATTGGAAGCGAGAAGAATGGCCTTACGTACGTGAGGCGTTGATGTCTTGGGGACGAACAGACCTCATTGGTAAGGAGCCTCACCACTTGGTTCCACCAGGAAAGGCCTATGGGGCTTGGACCAAGAGGGCACCAGACACAACCTTGTCAATGGGAATGAAAGTGGAACGGGCATCTCGTCAGGAAGAACGAGAAGAAAATTGGGAAGCCATCGTATTGGCCACACCGAAAGAGAAAGAAGTCTACGTGAGGCTTTTATAGATTTACAACGATGAGAATCACAGCCAAGATTGTAGCAATGATTCCAACAATTTTTACCCAGTCTAGGGGCGCGTCTCCGATGAGTTTACCGGTTGCTCCATTGACCAAAATCCTGTAGTACTTGTCTTTTCTTCGGTATACACCAATGTAAATAGGGATTAGACCTGGCTCACCAGAAAGATTGTGGTG
The DNA here is from genome assembly GCA_965661045.1 of uncultured Myxococcota bacterium. Taxonomy (GTDB): domain Bacteria; phylum Myxococcota_A; class UBA796; order UBA796; family UBA796; genus CAJWHX01. The sequence goes on along the minus strand of CBFICN010000039.1, from coordinate 4,029 downwards.
TATGGAAGACGTTTTCAGTTTGCGAAGCCCAGTTTTGCTGTGAATGTGGTTGTGGTGCGCATTGGACATCGCAGCTTTGGCGGAACGCAAGGCGATTCTTTCAGTTAATTCACCCACTTCAAACGGAAGAGCAGGTTCTTGTTCCAAGGACTGAGCGGTTTCACTGGGAAAGGGGGCAATCTCGTTTACTTCAGAAAGCGTAAGGGCTTGTGAGGCTGGTACCCATATTTGTGAGAAATGGACGCTGTCCCTTCCGGAGGCAGGACTGAACCCAGATTTGGAACTGGCTGAACGAAGACCGTTGTAATGACTTTCTACGGTTCCAGACCAACGCCAAGCCGGCAATAAAAGGGCTTTCAATTCCAATGACGCATTTCGAATATCTTTCGGGTACCAAAAACTTGACTGGGCAAATGTTCGAAAGGCAATGTCGGCTTGTTCTTCGTCGATACTGAACGGGACCCATGAACTAGGGGGACGGACTTGTCGATCGATTGGTTTGGGGATTTGCTTGGTGGATCCACAAAATGGGCATTCTGGGAAACTTTTGTCTTCAGCAAACGCGACCGAACCCCCACAGTCTTCACATTGCACAGCTTGTAAACTCATTTTAGCCCCACAAATACACCGACCACAAAAAGAAGAAAAATCGCGATCAATAGCCCGATTTTGACCCAGTCCTTGGGTATATCACCCCCCACCGACCCAGTTTGACCATTGACCAACAACCGCAACGATTCTCCCTTGTACTGAAATGTGGCAATCCAGATTGGCAACAGCGCCGCTCGAATGTCCGACCGATTGCAGGATACGTTGGTGTCAACATCGCCCAATCGCGCTTTGTCTCCAGTCAAAAATGAACGGATGGCAACGCGTTCTTCGCTGTATATTTCCGATACTGCTGTGTCAAAAGCTTCATCTTTTGTGGTGACAGGGATCTCTGAGCGCCAGCCGGCAATCGTCTCGGGGGAGAATTGAAGGGCGTGGCCAAAGTCAAATGGTTCAATGGCATCGACTTCACTGTTGCTCAAGACTTTCGACGCACAAATGATGTGGTCTTCGTATTGGCCAACGTGGCTGCCACTGAGTGAATGCCAGTCTGTTTTGGTCACGGTCCGTGTTTTGGTTACCATTTTGCCATTGCTGTCTCTGGTTCTATAGGTTTCCATTTCTTGGTAATTGATTCCGATCTGGGCAGTGTAGGTGCTTTGGGCAGTGGCTTTGAGCACCCAAAATGGAACGTACATTCCATGAATCTCATCGGGGCGTGTTTTTTCCTTGAGAGATTTGGGTACGAACCAATTGTTTTGTAAATAGTGTACCAGCGCGCTGTTGGCTTGGGTGTGATTGATGCGGAACGGAAGAGTTTCCTCAATTGCGTGTGGAACCAACTCATTGCTTTTGACGACGGTAGCATCACAAAAATAACATACGTTGGACAGTTCCTCGGGTGGGGCTTCAACAGTGGCGCCACAAGAAGGGCAAGAAAGAGCGGTGAGTACATTGGTGGTCATACGTATTGACTATCAATTTGTAGAAAAAAAGCACATACAACCATGAGTTGTTGCGGATTGATTTCTGCGATAAATGAAAAACATGGAAGAAGAACTAAAAAGATTGCGCAACAGTCCACAGTGGAACGGAGTTTGGACAGTGGCTTTGTTTGGTGCTCTATTGGTCTGTGTGACTGCTGGGTTTGCCAGACTGCAGCCTATACACTGGTTGTGGCTGATACCGGTCATGGGGTGGGTGCAATACTATATTGTGATCAGTGGTCATGAAGCGGTACACAAAACACTGTGTCCTTCAAAAAAGCTGAATGAGGCCATTGGGATTGTTGGCCAGGCAATGATTGGTGTGAACTTTACAGCCTATCGTTTACAGCACATGGATCATCACCGTACAGCGTCCTATGAATCTGATCCAGATGCACACATCTACATCGGTGTGATGAAGCAAGCACCGGGTTGGCGTCGTTTTTTGTGGTTGACCATGGGTACGTTTATTGAAATTTTGATTAAGATACGTCAAAAGGGCGTAGAAGGATACGGAACCAAACGAAAAATCAAGTCTACAGTCCAGAAAGACATGCGGCGAGACTCTCTCCTTGTGATTTTGTGTCAGTTGGGCTGGATGTCCTTGGGTTGGTATGTGTTGAATCTTCATCAGTTTGTTCCGATAGAAGTATTGGACGTATTCACTACCTTTGGTATGTTGGGAGAGATTGTTTTGTTGGGAGCGGAGTTTGTCTTTTCCTATGCCGTATTTTGGACCATTCCGCTCTTTTGCATTACTGTTTTCTTAAATCGGTGTCGAATTGTGATTGAGCATGGATTGGCGTTGGCATTGGTACACGATATTCCAGATTTCAATGGGCCAAGGATTCCGACAGTTGAAGTTCATCCTTCTCGATTAGAACGATGGGTATTTGCCCCATTTATGTTTAGTTACCATGGATCTCACCATGCGTACATGACCGTGCCACATTATCATTTGCCCGAATTGAATCGGATTATGAAAGAACGATTTTCAAGTCCGAACAATCCAGTGGGATTTTTGACCTATCCCAAGGGATATTTGCAAGCCTTGTTTTTGGTGGTTAATCATCCGTACACACTTTCACCGTCCAACCAGTAGCGTTGTTCAAAGGGGGATAAAATGGTTTTGATGATGTTGACTTTCTTAGGGTGTATGCCCAACGTGCTTCCTTCTGCCGACGGGGTCCACTCTGTTGTTCTGATGACAGACAATAAACAGGAAGGAACGTTTTATGCCAAGAATCAGGCAAAACGGTATTGCAAACGCAAAGAGAAGAAACAGTATTATGTTGAAGACCAAAGCATCTCTTTTGTTTGTCAGATGGATGAAGCCAAATACATTCGCGCGAAAAAAGCTGCCGCTGCCGCTGAGATGGCCGGTATTGCAACTTCCACTGCCTCTGATGAAGACAGCAATGGAGAGTTGATCGGCGATGTACTCGCTTCAGCGGGTGCCATTACGGATGCCACATTGGGTGATTGCTACGAGGTCAAGCTTCACTTTGTGTGTAAATGATCGTTTGTTGATTGCGGTTTCATAAAAAACTGTGGAATTCTGGAAAAGCTGGGTGTTCGCAGGTTGAGCCTATGGGTCAATTTGTTGAAAAACGGAAACAGAGAGTCAAGTGACTCCCTGTTTGCGTTGTAGATGATGGTTCTATTTGGATTAGAAGAATCGAATTAAACCGATCAGGGTTACGAAGATGGAACTGGCAATCATGGTGACATATTGATGTTCGATGGCTCGATTGACAATCCACAGAGCGCCCTTTTCTTTGGTGAGCATTTGAAAGCAAGCGCGTACTGTCCAACCCAAGGCAATAAAGACCCCTAAGATTGCGATTCGTTTTACGGTGATTCCACATAGGCCGATGTACAACCCCACTTTTACAATCGCCCACAAAGCGAAGATGCCGTTGTTGACAACCCAAACTTTCGCAACTCGAAGGTGGCCTTTGTCTTGGGATGAAGAAGAGGGCAACAGGAGGATAGCGATGGCCGATATCGTTGCAAAGATGACTCGAGTAAGGCAGGCGTGTACATTTTCTGAGAGCAGGACGGGGTCGCTAAGGTCCGAACTTAAAATGCTTCCCAAGTCGATGATGTGAAACCACAACAACAATGCATTCAGCACGACCAGCGTTGGGGTCAACGTTGCAATATTCCAAGTAATCTGATCCCTTTTGTTGTCCTCAATCACGTCATTGGATTGGTTGACCGTATCCAACAATGCATCCAGTTCCGGATTCACCGGTTCGCCGTTCAGGTCAGTTAAGTCTTTTGTAAAACTTGAGATGACCGTCCACAAAATCAGACCACCCAAAACGATGTGGGTGTAGGGAAGGTTGCTGATGATGTATCCCCATTGTTGAATGGTCCAAGACAATGAGTCGAAGATAAAACTGGTGCTCTGTTCAAACTCGGGATTGATGCCGCTGTAAATCAGTGAAAAGAACAAGATGGCGAAGAAGGGAACAATGCCATTGATGAA
>CBFICN010000038.1:0-23531 GCA_965661045.1 uncultured Myxococcota bacterium | reverse complement strand
CAGACCAATGACAAAAGCAATATGGCCGCGTACACAAAAATCAACTGCTTTGACACAGTCGGTCGCTGTTCTAGTTCAGCGCGATCCAACTCCGCCTGCAAGACGGCATCCATGTCATCCCAGTATTCTGTTTCTTGGATCAACTGAATTCGCGGAGGAACCAATCGTTGTCCTTCCATCGCATCGATCAATTCTGCACATGCGTCACACTGCTCTAAATGCTCGCCAACCAGTTCTTCTTCTCCTGGTGAGAGCTGTCCGTCCAAGAGAGCCGCAGCGCAACTCTCCACATCTCTACATGTAAATGGCAAATGAGACCCCACCATTCCCCCTCATCGATCCTCTGAAAACTCAGGCGGCAACACTTCCAACAGTTTCTTTCGGGCCCTAGACAGCCTCGACATCACAGTCCCCAATTTAATATCGAGCACCTGTGAAATCTCTGTGTACGATAGTTCATCGTAATAACGCAAAATCAAAATCTCACGATGATCATCGCCGAGTTTGTCCAAAGTGTTCATCATCAAAATCGATTGCTCACCATCAAACAAATGCTTCCACTGCTGTGGTTCTTCCCGATCTGGCATGGGGTTTGCTTTGAGAATCGCCGCTCGTCTAGATGTGTTTCTCAATTGGTTCAAACACAAGTTCTTGGCTACTCGAAACAACCACGCTTTGATGCGAAACTCCTGATCAAACAAGCGCGTTTCACGGATGGCTCTGACAAATGTTTCTTGCACAATGTCAAAAGCTTCATCTTGGTCTCGCAAAATGTACAGTGCATGACGCAACAATGGCTGACGATACTTTTCGACCAGTAGATTGATGGCCACTCTTCGGTTCTTGACCGCAGTCAACTTAATTTGCTCGTCGGACCACTGTTGGGCTGTACGCAATGGAATCACAGACATGAAAACCTCTCTATTGATTGTGAAACACCCAAATGACTGTCTTCATTCCAGTGTTGTACTATCAAACGGGTTTTTCTGTAGATTATTCAGAACTGGATCAAATTTTCTAGACTTCGATCCATTTTTCTCTGTTACTCGGTCACACCCGGAACTCGTACACCGCGCTCCTTGGCGACTTCAATTGCACGATCGTACCCCGCATCCACATGTCTGAATACACCCATCGCAGGATCGGAGGTCAGTGTTCGCTCAATTCGACGTGCCGCTTCGTCGGTGCCATCTGCAACAATGACCTGACCCGCGTGCAGAGAATACCCCATTCCAACGCCACCACCATGGTGGAAACTCACCCAACTGGCACCGTTCACAGCGTTGATCAGAGCATTGAGAATGGGCCAATCTCCAACGGCATCCGACCCATCTTTCATCGCTTCAGTTTCGCGATTGGGCGACGCTACAGACCCACAGTCGAGGTGATCACGGCCGATTACGATTGGCGCCTTCACTTTGCCCGTACGGACCAGTTCATTGAAAGCCAATCCCGCCTTGACTCGCTCCCCGTAGCCCAACCAGCAAATTCGGGCAGGCAAACCTTGAAACTCGACTCGCTCACGGGCCATTGACAACCAGTTGAGCAATGCTTCATCTTCTGGGAACAGTTCAGCGATTACGCGGTCTGTTTCATAGATATCTTCTGGATCTCCAGACAGCGCCACCCAACGGAATGGGCCTTTGCCCTCGCAGAACAACGGACGAATGTACGCCGGCACAAACCCTGGGAAATCAAAAGCGTTCTCCAATCCCACACGCTGTGCACCAGCACGCAGGTTGTTTCCATAATCAAAGGTAATTGCACCCGACTGTTGCAAGGTCAACATGGCTTGTACGTGATCGCGCATGGTCTCAAAAGAGCGTTGTTCATACTGCGTAGGATCTTCCTCTCGCATTAAGGCCGCTTCTTCCAACGACATGCCTCTTGGAACATATCCGTCGATTGGATCGTGAGCCGAGGTTTGATCGGTCAGTACGTCAGGGACGATGCCCTTTTCAATCAAAGCTTCCAGACCGTCTGCAGCGTTGATCACCACCGCAATTGATTTTGCGATGCCCTGCTCTTTGTAACGCAACGCGCGTTCGATACCGTCTTCAATGCTGTCTGCGACTTCATCCAAATATCGCGTTTCCAATCGCTTTTGGATGCGTTCTGGATCAACGTCAAATCCCAAGAACGTCCCTTTGGACATCACTGCAGCGAGAGGCTGAGCGCCTCCCATACCGCCCAAACCGGCAGAGACAACCAGTTTGCCTTCCAATGTTCCATTGAAGTGCTTCTTTCCAGCCGCCACAAAAGTTTCATAGGTACCCTGCAAAATCCCTTGGGTTCCGATGTAAATCCAAGAACCGGCAGTCATCTGCCCATACATCATGAGGCCTTTCTTCTCCAGTTCGCGAAAGTGATCCCAATTGGCCCACTCTCCCACCAAGTTTGAGTTGGCAATGAGAACCCTCGGAGCATCTGGATGTGACCGCACGATTCCCACTGGCTTCCCTGATTGTACAAGCAGTGTTTCGTCATTTTCCAACGACTCCAAGGACTTGACAATGTTGTTGAACGCCGTCCAATCTCGTGCAGCACGACCACTACCACCATAGACAACCAGATTGTCAGGGTCTTCAGCCACTTCAGGATCCAAGTTGTTTAGCAGCATTCTCAGCGCCGCCTCTTGAACCCAGCCTTTACAACGCAATTCTGTTCCACGTGGTGCCGATAGTTTAGGTCTTTTTTCATCCATGGTGCATCTCCAACAGTAATAAACTTGTGATGACAAAAACGTAACTGAAAATCAGTCTCAAACCAACCTCTCCACCCCCAGTGAAGCCACAGAGACGCGGATAGCAAAAAAGCCCCAACGGGACTTTTTATCGTAAACTGTTCTTTTGCGATGTAGCAACAACAACTTACTTTTCTGCTTTTCTCTCGGCAGCGTAGACAAATTTTGCTTCCATGTCTTCCGCATTTTCGCTTTCATCTGGAAGACTTGCCAAGTAAGCCTGGTACTCCTCTTCTGTGATTTCTCCACTCTTAATTTTGCGTTCAACCGTACGGATATCGTATTTCTCTGACATACTTTCCTCTGTTTATGAATGTGTTGGAATCAATTATTTAGTCAATCTTTTGCGCACCAGCTGGTACAGCAGCCAATCCATCGAAGTCATCTCCGTCATCTTGTACAACTGTTTCTGTCACTTCCACTGGCTTGGTAGGCTTGACAGCACCATCTGCAATCTCGCGAAGGGCTGTGACAACTTCTCGATTGTCGCGATAGTCGTCGATCAACGGTTGAGCATCCTTTTTCAACAACTTTTTGGCTCTGTGTGCGGTCACCATGACCAACTCAAAGCGATTGTCTACATTTTCTAAGCAATCATCTACTGTAATACGCGCCATTGTCTCTCTCCCGTTTGAACTGAATACCATTCAATATTTGCCTGTCAAATCTACACTTATTTACACTCATTGTCAAGGGAATGCACGATTGATGATATTTTTCACCTTCTTGTCTTGACGAAGCATGCGGTGTGGCTACATATGGGCATCTTGTTTTATTGCAATGGATCTGGAAGTTTCATTGCGCCCAATCTTACCACCACGAAGAACCATATGGAGTGTTGTTATGCCCATTCAACCATTGTTTGATCGCGTACTCGTAAAACGCAAAGAGCAAGCGAAAACCACAGCAAGTGGATTGATCCTACCCGATGCGGGTCAAGAAAAAATGAATCAAGGGACTGTCATTGCCGTTGGCACTGGAAATGTTGATGACAGCGGTGCCGCACAGGCATTGGAAGTACAAGAAGGAGACACAGTAGTGTTCGGAAAGTACTCTGGAAGCACCATCGAAAATGAGAATGGCGATGAACTTCTCATTTTAAAAGAGAAAGAAATTCTCGGAATTATCACAGAATAATCATTTTATTGTTTAACTTTAGGAGAACAGCATGACTGCAAAAGATATCGTTTTTGAAAAGGACGCCCGTGAAACATTGTTGAAAGGTGTCAACATTTTGGCGGACGCCGTAAAAGTGACTTTGGGTCCCCGTGGGCGCAACGTACTCATCGAAAAATCTTGGGGTGCACCAATCACCACCAAAGATGGTGTTACCGTCGCCAAAGAGATTGAAGTCGAAGACAAGTTCGTCAACATGGGCGCACAAATGGTCAAAGAGGTTGCATCAAAAACAAACGACGATGCGGGTGATGGAACCACTACGGCAACCGTATTGGCCCAAAGCATTTGTCAGCACGGTTTGGAACTGGTTGTTGCCGGTTTAAACCCCATGGATCTCAAGCGTGGTATTGACTATGCAGTCAAGCAAATCACTGCAGAGTTGGGCAACATGTCCAAGCCAATCGTTGATCGCGAACAAATCAAAAATGTCGCCCTCATCTCTTCCAATGGCGATGAGCAACTGGCTGAAGACATCGTGTCTGCAATCGAAGAGATCAATGCACAGCTCAACAACTGTGCCCCTTCTGAACCTGTACGAAGCAACACCCTTGAGCACATCAGCAAAACTGGTGTGATCAGCATTGAAGAAGGCAAAGACACCGAGACCAAAACAAAATTGGTAAAAGGTATGCAGTTTGATCGTGGCTACTTGTCACCTTACTTCATCACCAATGCAGAAAACATGACTGTTGAACTCGAAAACCCTCTCATCTTGGTTCATGAAAAGAAAATTTCTGCCGTTGAGTCATTGAAACCGTTGCTCGAAGACGTTCTGAAAAATGATCGCGATCGTCCCTTGTTGGTCATCGCTGAAGACGTTGAAGGCGCTGCACGAAACATGATGGTGATGAACCGTCTGCAATACCAACTCAAGTGGGCTGCCATCAAGGCACCTGGCTTTGGCGATCGCCGCAAAGCGATGATGGAAGACATTGCGATTTTGGCTGGCACCACAATGATCTCAGAAGAACTTGGCCACGACCTGAAAGACATCGGCATCGCTGATTTGGGAACAGCAAAGAAAGTGACCATTTCTAAGGATCACACAAGCATCATCGATGGAGCCGGAGATGCAGATCGAATCGAAGAGCGTTGCAAGCAAATCGACGGTCAAATCGCACACAGCACTTCAGACTACGACAAAGAGAAACTTCAAGAGCGTAAATCCAAACTTCAAGGTGGTACCGCTGTCATTTATGTGGGTGCAAAGACTGAACCCAAAATGAAAGAAAAGAAATACTTGCTTGAAGATGCCATTCACGCTGTACGAGCCGCTGTAATTCCTACACACACCGATGAAGACACACATCGTGTACACGTTGGTGGTGTACTGCCGGGTGGTGGTGTGGCCTTGATTCACGCATCAAAAGTGTTGACCAGCGACAGCGTTGCACACCTCAATGACGCACAGCAAGCCGGTGTTAAACTGGTCCAACGTGCCGTTGAAGGTCCCCTACGCCAAATCGTGTCCAATGCAGGTGGAGAGGCCGGTGTTGTCATCAATCGCGTGAAGCAAAACGACGCAGCCACCTTTGGCTACGACGCGCGCAATGAACGATGGGGCGACATGCACGAGTTTGGAATCTTGGATCCTGGAAAAGTCACACAATCTGCATTGGAAAACGCCGCTTCAATCGCAGGACTGTTGCTGACCACAGACGCCATGATTGCGGATGCAGACGAGGATGAGCACACTCACTAAGACTGTCTACTGATTGAATCATCAAAACGAAGCCCTTCCATTTTGGAGGGGCTTTTTGTTTGTCCATTTGCTTGTTTTAAAACGACACTGTGGTTCCAAAGCGTGGTGCTGGATCAACGCTGTTGCAATGGCTCTTTGAGTTTGTCCCAAGCATCATTTTCACCCAGTGCCAAGAGCAACAGTTCCATAGACAATGCCACCGACGGCTGTTGAAGCCTTGAGGTCCACTGAGCGCGATCATCAATCAACACCTGAAGAGGCATACCGGACTGAAGGGCCTGTTTGAGGTGACTTTCAAACTCCGCAACCATTTGTTCATCGGCAGAAATTTGTGCCAATCGGTAAGAAACCACCCAGTAACCACCGTCAAGCGCTTGAATTCGAAGCAACAATTGTTTTGCTTCTTTCGTATCTCTCTGCAACAACAAAATCTCAGCGCAGTCATACAAAGCCGGTACATAGCTTGCATCAATTTTTAGCGCCTCTCGATAGTACCGCAGAGCCTCTACAGTGTCACCCTGCTGATTGTATTGTAAGCCCACTTCATAATACAAGCGGGCACTTTCAAAGACAGTCTCTGTAAAACGCTCTACATAGGACCAACGCTCAGCATCGGAGTCAACCTGAAACACTCTGGAGAGCGCTGCATCTTCAATCTCTGACGTCAATGACACATGGGGTTCAGCAACCGCCGTTTGAAGCACCCACAACCCGTAGAGGATAGTCATTGCTGTCGGCGTCTCCAACCCAACAGCGCCACACTCAACATCGACCAAGACAGAGCATCCCAGGTTGTTGTCTGACACCCACCGAAAATTTTGCGCTCTTCAGATTCATCTATCGGATTCTCAATGACTTTTGGAACACCGTATACACAAACGTTGTCAATGTTCCAGCCCCCCATCGTGAGTCCTCTATCGCTGTTGATCTCCCAAGAAAATTGGGCTGTCCCGGTATCGTCCACCTCAACAGAAATCGCATGGTTCTGCCACTGCTGATCTCGATGGTGCTCATCCCCCATGCTCTCTGAGGTGGCGTGGTTTTGCCAAATGATGTCCCCATTCATCTTGACCCAAGCCTGATCATAAAAGCCATCTTCAACAGACAACCATCGATCGTAGGTGAGAACAACCTCATCGTACTCTGATACGTCAAAACTGGGCGAGAGCAATTGATTGTGTTTGCCATTTTGGTATTCACCGTTGTATTGCTGGCCGTTGATTTCTCCACCCAAGTCATTGCCCCAGATGTTGTTTCCAGAAGCCGCCAGTTCAGGATCTCCGCCAAGACCACCAGGCGTTCCCCACTGCCAGTCATCAGCACCCTCTTGGTTTTCACCCGCCAAAAGAGAATGGGTAAACCCACCGTCGTCACTCTCAAAATCCGTACAGAATATTTCTTCGAGTTCTCCCACATAGAATGAAAAAGGATGTCGGTCACCATCGGGCGGCACTGACACTCGATTTCCGTCTGTGTCCACCATTTCGAGGTAGTACTGAACTGTCCCTTCGTCTACATACTGCGGAATCTCTCCGTCGATGGTGGTCTCTGTCAACGACAGTGCTTCTTCTTCCCACGACAATCCCCCATCCCAAGAAAAGTGAACGGTCGCCGCTGCCGGATCCGCAGACAAGCATTGTTCGGCAAACTGTACAATATCAGCTTCCAAAACCAACGCACCACCCCCCGACTGATTGCCCAGGTCTTCATGGACAAGCGATAGCAACCCTGCCCCGCCGTTGGGTCCAAGACCGTGTAAGGCAAACGCTTCGACAATTGAACATTGGTTGGGGGTGCCGTCGCTCAAATCCGCATTGTCATCATCGGCGAAAATGAACTCATCAAAGGCAGTGGGAATGGTTGGACCTCCCCGCATACCCAGTACAAAGACGGGCACCACCGTTTCATAAGCCAATTCATCACCCAACTCACCGCGCAGCTGGTTCCACCAGTCCCAAACAGCACCGGCAAAGATCAATCCATCTTGATGCACCTCGTTGACAATGTCGTCTGGGTATCGATAATTGGGTTCTACATCCCGGATGTATGCGCCATTGGTTCCAAAGTTCGGTGCAACTCGATTATCCTCTGTTTGAAAGAAGGCAATCGAATCCCCAACCCCTTCTCCCATAGAGCCATCGTACTCACCAGACAGCAAGTTGTAATAGTGAAACCCATGCCCCCACTCGTGGTAAGACACGTCGGCAATGCGCCCAGTGTTGTTGCATCCACCACCAGAACGATAGAAATGCACCTCCCCATCAAAATAGGCGTTGCACACATCATCTTCATTGACATACACGGTAGAACGCGTCCAATTGTTGACAATTTGAGGTGCCCAAGCAGAAGACCAAGCGTAAATGCGGTTTTGAAAGACGAACTGGTCAAGTTCGGGCAATGTCTCCTCAGTCGATGCCAAAACTTGTTCTCCACCGGTCAACTCAAAAGTCACCTCATCACCCATTTGGTTGTAGACCTGTGTTCTGCGACCATCCAACCAAATGGACACCGCATCTTCTGGTTCGAAAGGCGACAAATATGAACCATCCAAATCGGTTCTAAAGTCGGAATCTTCCGTGTCAAAAACCGGAATGTTCAATTCTGACAAAGGAGATGTGACCAACGCATCCCCAATGGTTCGCTCGTCGTGCTCTCCCAACAAGTTGCCCTCTAGATAACGCACTTCATTGTGTACATTCCAGACCTGCCCCGTTTCCACATCTACAAATGCGACCCACTGACCACGTGGTGTTTGAGTTTCCCACTGAACTTGCCACACCAGCCGCACGTCGATTCCTTTGGGGTGCTCCACCAACGTATCTTCCAATGGCAACCACTGGGCAGTCACTTGCTGATTCCAAGTGACGACATCGGGTGTCACCTCCTTCATCGCCACAAGCAAGGCTTCAGAAGCTTGAAGATTGACAACAGGTTGTTCAAGTCCTTCTCGATCAAAGGTGTACACATCCACACCCAGCATCGTCAACTGAGAATCGTGAAACCTTGCCTCGACACCCCTTCTCCACACCGGCACATTGACAGCATGACGATTGGTAACGTCATTCCAAATACCTTCGGACACAGACTGGTGCTGCTGAAGTTGCAGATACTGACGCTCGCTTCTACGATCTTCTCCAAATTGCTTGGCCTTCAATTGACCGCTTTTCAATCCGGTGAGTTCATGCTTTTCCAAAAATGGATACAGTTCTGCCAGCAACAAAGCCTCATTTCGACAGTCAAACTCAATTCCGTTACCCCACATGCGGTAAGGTCGCTGACTGCGCTGATCAAACCGAGCGTTCCAGTCGGGATACTGCTGTAAAAAGGACTGCCAGTAGCCCTGCTGATGCAGCGCCGTTTGACGAGACACATCGAAAGACACAATTCGATTTGGCTCCACGCCAATCCAAACGGTCGAAGAAGGGGCAAAGCCAAAGGCAACGGACGTGACAAAAGACAACAACATAAGCAAACCCTCAGAAAGATGGAGCCTCAGAACGTGGACTTCTACAGGCTCTGTGATAGGTTAATTGTGCCAGTCAATCGACAAAAATCAAACCTGTTCATTCATTTTACACAGAACCTTGACAAATCCCATGCGCAGTCTGTTGCCACTCTCTTATTTATGTATCACTTTTACCGTCGTTGGATGCACGTCGGATGTTGATACAAATAAGAAGATTGAGTTTCCCGAACTGCCAGAAATCAAAACGGTCGAACAGATCCAGACCCCAAAAACTGTTTCGCCAAACCCTGTCACAGAGTTCGTCATTGCCCTTGTCGGTGAAGTCCGTGGAGAGTTGGAGCCCTGTGGTTGTCCAACTCTACCCTATGGGGGTTTTCCACGCAGAATGACAGCCCTCGAAGAATTACGAGCGCAGAACACCGTCTTTCATTTGGATGCGGGAGAAACTTTACTCAAAGGATTCTTTAGCAACAAAGACAGCACTTCTACAGAACGGGCTTTATTGATCGGTGAACTCTCAAACACAGCTGGTGTGGATGTGTGGACAGTGGGTCCTTCCGACTTGATGGCTGTGGGTATGGATACATTGCAAACCATGCCAGGACCCATTCGAATCTCGGCCACTTGGCACTCTGAAACCGGAGAACGATATTTTGAACCCTTTGTGGTACTCTCCAAAGCCAACATGGACATCGCGGTCATCGGTCTGTCTGCACCACCAACCGACCCCAGGTTTCAATTTGTGAACACCAAGTCTGCCAAGGACACCCTATCCGAAGTTCTCCCAACTGTTCCCACCAATGTTGATATGATCGTCGCGTTGGGGTCAATGGACGATGAAGAAATACACAGCATTCGACAAGACTTCCCTGAAGTGTCCCTGTTTCTCACCACCGAAGGGGCCAACTACGAAGACCCACTGCATCAGCCCAACGGCTCCCACATCCTTGAAGCACCAAAACAAGGTCGCTTTATCCAAAGCATCTACATCAGACACCACATCCCCAAAGCACCCCTGTACAATGGCATCTCAGAGAGCGACTGGCGGACGTGGCAAATGACGCGAAACGATCCAGCCCACCCTGTACACGAACAGTTTGAAACAGTGGGCGCCAGCAACAACCTGTACTTCAGTGAACTGATTCCACTCTCAGCACAGTACGATCCAGCAGACACCGAAACGACAACCACAACCCTCATCTCGGAGTTTGCCGAGAAAAAATTGGACATTTCACAGCAGGTTGCCGATCAACCCACAACACCCACTGAACCTGGATTTGCAGCCTCCGGACGCTGCTCCCAATGCCACACCGCCGAGATGGCAAAGTGGAGTTTCAGCAAACACGCCCGGGCATGGGAAAGTTTGGTCAACCATCCCGTCAAAGGCAGTACTGAAAATCCAGACTGTATCGGCTGTCACAGTACAGGCTTTGGTCAAGTCGGTGGTTTTGGAGAACCAACAGTTGCCAACATTCGAAAATTCAAAGCGGTCCAGTGTGAAGCCTGTCATGGTCCCCTCAAAGGACACCCAAATGACAAGTCGATTCAAGCGACACCAATTACCGTCGACACCTGCTTGGGCTGTCACGATGAAGCCAACAGTCCCAATTTTAACTTTGCGTCCTACTTACAGCAGGCTACCTGCCAAAGTAGATAGACTTGTTGTGGAAGAACTGCTCAATGGCATTTTGCTCCACCAGTTGCTGTGATTCGTTTTGACAAGTGGAACAGATATCGTGTCCGTGATGGTGTACGATTCGGTTGCTCAAGAAAAAGTTTCGGTTGCAAAAGACACAAATCCCGTCGTCTGCTGCCATTGGAGATTCCACGCTTTTAGAAATGCACCCATCACAGATTCCGCCACTGTCGGTACGAATAAAATGATGTGGTCCCTTGCCTGAAGCAGAACAAATCTGACAGGCCTCTGTTTCTGAAAATAGAAAATCTGCTTGGACTCGATTTGGAGTTGCTTGGAAAATCCCCTGTCGGATATTTTTCAGCAGTCTTTTTCGATTGGTGGTTTGCGTAAGTTTCTGAAGTTCTTCGAAAGCACTGACTTCACCGTTGAGTGCCAACCCAATTTTGGCAGCCACAGCCATGTCCAAATCTTCAACTTTGGCCCACTCTCGAAGCAACAAGCGAGTTTTCTCTGACCCTTTTTTGGCTATGGAAAGCAGTACCAGTGCTTGATATGCCCTAGAGGTCTGTCGCTCTCGACTCTCTCTTTGACGGTGTTCTTGTACGTCGTAAGCCATCTCTTCAGTTGTGTGTGCGGCCGCCCGAATGTCTTCTTCTGTCAGATTCAGCCCCTGCATCAAAATATCTTCCGACAACAACTCTGAAGCCCCAAGCGCTGCGCACCCAAGCTCCAACCCAAACGTCGTTTTGGCTTGCTCCAATCCCAGTGCGGTATCTTGAGCTTTGGACTGCTGTGTCATATACACGGCCACTTCCCACAACGCAAACCGCAGATGCTCGTCTTGGGAGCAGTGAATCGCATCCAACACCGTTGGAATCATCTCGGCCCCAACTTCAACCAATGCACCAAGGATGACACCGATTTGTTGGCGCACCACCTCCGCTACTTGAGTGTCTGCATTGCTTGGAATCGAGGCATAATACTCTACAGTTTCCGACAGCATCCCTTGCAGCCACTGAACGTCCTGAGCATGAAGACGGAGCGCGACCAACTCCTGAAATGTTTCGATGTGGTCCCAATTGTTGTTCAAGGTTTCCTGAAAGACGCGCGTAGCTTCCTTGGTATTTCCAAGTTGCAACAGAGATTGACCCAAAATCAAACGGGCATCCAAATGGTGTGGCTCATAGACCAAGCACTGCTGGGCAACCCCTTTTGCGCGCTCAAACTCTCCCAAGTTGTACCAGGCTTTTGCCTTCTTAGAAATGATGTCTACGTGATCGGGATGCTTGTTCAAAAAGTTTCGAAAGTGCTGAACGGCATTGTTGAATTTGCCCAGTTCAAAGGCCACCAATCCCAAGTAATAGCTGCTTTCTTCAGTATTGACCAAGGTTTGACGCAAACGATTGAAGTACCGCTCTGCCTGTTGATTCTTTCCGTTGATCAAGCACGCATAGCCCAACTCTTTGAGGAAATGAGAATCGAGTTCCAGTTCGCTTCTAGACTGTAGAGCCTGAATCAAATGATACAAACTTCGTTGTCCCAGTCTTTTCTGGTGCGCCTTTTCCAAAGACGGATCGTGGTACTGAAGCAAATATGCTTTTCCAATCAATCGATGAATCTCCCAAACCTTCGGGGCTTGTTCCAAGGCTCGTGCCCAATGCTCTATGGTGTTGGCAATCTGATTGTGGGCTTTGTAATAGACACCCAATGCCAAATGGACCATGGTTGTATCGCTGGCTTCGGCCAAATGTGGCTCCACTTGTACTAAGTATTTCCACGCCTCTTCTTCACGCCCCAAATACACCAACGACAGTGCCCTCATCGACAGGGCTTCCAAGTTCACTGCATCTTCTTGTAACACTCTACGAGCGTGGCGAATCACTTGTGCACAATCTTCTTCATTTCCGTCGTGAAACATCGCCTTAGAAAGGTGCAGCTTCATCAAGCGAATCAGCATGACCACATTCCCACCACCACGGCTAACTTTTTGTGTCAAGTCGGTGATCTTCCAATCAATTTTTGTATGGGGAAATAAGAAACGATCGTGGTTCATGTCATCTGCCAGAGTCTATTGGTATGTGCTGTTATAACCTTTTTGTATCATATCAGCACCTCTCAGCATCAGTCAACGATTACTGTCTTGAGATTCAGGGTACAATGTCGCGTGAATCTCCGAAACCCATTGAGAAACATGCTCTGGTGCGAGCACAAACGTCACCCCTTCAGCATCTCGCCACCAATGTCGTAATTCGGGCTTTCTCAGCCATTGGCACAGCAATTCTGGATCCCATCCACCCAGTACCGTGACCGTTGCAATCGGTTCATGGGTCCAGTCCGCCCAATCCAAATGAAGATTTCGAGTGTCGACAATCAGCGTGTTGACGTCAGAGATCATCCCTTGATAGCGCGTGGATTGCTGAGTTTCTATCCATTGCTCGACAGAAGGATTTTGAATGGCAATCAAGTGCCTGTCAAAAGCCACAATGGGTTGATCGGTTGACTTTGTGGTTCGCGCTTCTAAGTGCGTCCCCTGCCCGGTTGGGTTCCGAGTGGCGTTGGCGACCAAAGTAATGCCGGCTTTCTGACACCACTGCAACGCTTCCACTTGCAAGACCTTGGCACCATTCTTTGCCATTGCAATGGCTCTCTGTAACCCGACGGATTCCAGCAACACCGCTTCTGGCACAACTCTAGGGTCTGTACTGTACACACCAGAGACATCAGAGCAGATTTCACAAAACTCCGCCCCCAACGATGCAGCCAACGCCACCGCTGTCGTATCCGACCCTCCACGCCCCAACGTTGTGACCTCACGATTGAGACTCATGCCTTGGAACCCTGCGACAATCGCAATGTATCCTTCTGTCAGCGCTTTTTGTATTCGATGGGGTCTCACCTCTACAATATCGGAGTTTCCGTGCTCATTGGTGGTAATGATGCCCGACTGAGATCCGGTAAAAGATTTCGCTCGACCACCCATTTTTTCCA
Source organism: uncultured Myxococcota bacterium (assembly GCA_965661045.1). Lineage (GTDB taxonomy): Bacteria > Myxococcota_A > UBA796 > UBA796 > UBA796 > CAJWHX01. The sequence continues at coordinate 9,814 of CBFICN010000038.1, read as the reverse complement.
AAGCCATCGCCACAAGACTCATAGAGACCCGTTCTCCAACACTGACGAGCAAATCCAACTCTCGTTTCGGTGGACTGTCAGACAACTGCTTGGCCAAGGATAGCAATTCATTGGTTGTGTTGCCCATCGCACTGACAACAGCGACGACCTTGTACCCATTGTGCGCGGTGTCCAAAATGCGTCTTGCCACTTGCTCAATGCCTTCGATGCTCGAAACGGAGGAACCACCATACTTTTGCACCACAATGGGCATTTGCTCGGACATCCTATTCTCCATCATTGTATCTGGGTGTCTGACACGGTAATCGGAACACGACGGCCATCTTCACTCTCTGCACTCACCAAAATATTTCTATACCAATAGCGACGCTCGGTTCGAGGAGAACGAAACTCTGCAACGCGCATCGAGATGGGTTGAGACGCATCTGGCACTTGCTCTCGCCAAACCCACCGCTCATTGCGCCAATCTATCAGTTCCACGGTTACGTACAATGGAAATTCTACCCCTTCAATATCCAACGTCAATCGATTGGGCTGAGCGGCTTTGGAATCCAAGGCACATACCCACAGCAACGACGGCTCCTTGCTTTGTTTGCCATCTAGATTCACCCACGGATTTCCACTGTACGGAAGCGTGAAGACACGCCTGTCCCAAGCAGCTGAGTGCTCCAAAAAATAGAGCGACGGATTGCGCCATTCGTAATCGTTGGAGGCTTCCACAAGCCGTTCATTGGCATGGTCTTGAAAACCCATTTCATGTAGCGCTCGACCTTTCCAGTATTCTGCTTGGGCAACAATGAAGTCATCTGGTTCAGACTGCGCAATGATGCCGTTCAATATCTCAATGCTGGTGTCCAACTCTGCTTCGTCCATCATCAAATAGCGAGCCTGCTGGAGTTGAAACCACAACTGGGCATCTTCTGCCCACGCCAAAGACAGAAAGAGGAATAGGGTGTTCATGAGGACAAAGGTTTGGCAATAAACTTATACCCGACACCGTGCAAGGTTTGAATGAAAATGGGGCTCTGAATGTTGTCTCTCAATTTTTTGCGCACTGTCAACACGTGGGTATCCACCGTACGAGTCGCCACACCACCTCGATAGTCCCACACTTCTTGAAGCAACTGATCACGAGACAGCACCTTTCCAGCGTTGCTGATGAAAAAGGCCAGCAAATCCCGCTCTCGCTTGCTCAATGTTTCGATCGTCTTGCCACCATCGTGGTGGATCTCATGCAAGTCCAAATCCACAACAACGTTGTTCTCGTTGTTTTCATACGTCAAACGTTTCAACACCACTCGCGTACGCTTGAGGTTCACTTTGACGCGGGCTTCAAGTTCTGGCAAAGAAAATGGTTTGGTGACGTAATCATCTGCCCCCATCTCAAAACCCAACAATTTGTCTTCCTCTGAAGAACGCGCGCTCACAAAGATGATTGGCTTGTCAAAGCCCTTTTCTCTGAGGTTTTTACAGAGTTCAAAGCCATCCACTTCACCGTCTCCACCACCGCTTTCATGCAGCATGACATCCAACACTGCCAGATCAAACTGATTTGAACTGATTAGGTCAAAAGCGGTCTCTGGGGTCTGTGCCCCTTGTGCTTCGTAGCCTCGACTGTTGAAAAACCGTTTCAAGGATTCCAACACCGGTTGTTCATCTTCCACAAATAACAGTTTGCCATTGGACATCTTAAGCCTCTCCTTCAATGAGTAAATCGTCTGGGAATTGTAATATAAAAGTACTGCCATTGCCCAACTGAGATCGTACCAAAACGGTTCCTCCGTGGGCTTGCATGATTGCTTTTGTAATCGATAACCCAATTCCAGTCCCTTTGCGACGCAGGGCTTGTTTCTCTTTGGAACGGAAAAATGGCTCAAAAATATTTTCCAAATCTTCCGTCGGGATACCGATCCCCTTGTCAGAGACCACAATCTCCACAAACCCCATGACTCGCCGTACTTTGACTCGAATCCAACGTTCTTCTCGAGAATATTTTTCTGCGTTGGACAGTAAATTCGTCATGCATTGCCCAATGGCGTTGGAATCCAATTTCATCATTGGTAAGTCCCAATCCAACTCAATTTCAAACTCCATATCGCGCATGGTCAAGGTCACTTGTAAACTGTCAACCACGCGCTGAATCACCGAGCTCAAGTCTGCGGGTCGAAGCACAAAGGACTTGTTTTCTCTTTCGATCGCTGCGTAATCAAGGACGTTGTCCACCAACCAACTGAGTCGCTCACTCTCTCGAACGATCGACTCATAGTGATCCTGAAGTTCGTGTTCGAGTACCAACCCAAACATGAGAGACTCTCCTTTCAACCGAATCTGGGTGATGGGAGAACGCAGTTCGTGAGACACCGACGCAGCAAAGTTGCTTTTGATGTTGGCATTTCGCAATTCTGAAATGGTAACGCGTGTCGACAAAATTGCCCCAAACAGCATCACAAAGAGTGCAAATCCAATCAAACTGAGTTTTTGCTGTCTTCGAAGTGCCGACTGTTCTTCGAGAGAGGATACGTCTTGTGCAGAAACAGCGATCGACCAGCCATTGAGCCAAGGAATGTAGCGACGCGTCAAATGCTTGTCATCAGAAAGAGCCTGAGGTGGCAACAGTTCCATCGAAAGCAAGCCATCTCGTAGTGTCTCCGCTTCGGCCATTTCTCTTAGTTGTCGGAGCATATCCGCTTTATGCAGTCCAAAAAGATAGGTCTGTCCATCCCACATCGTTCTGGCCCAAATGGCTTCATCTCCTTCCTCCCACAGCAATGTTCCTGGTTGCATCTGTCTAGGATAGGCCATGATTTCTCGCCACTCATCCTCCCATCGAGACACCCAATATAGATTGTTCAACTGCTCTTCGATGCGGGAACGGGTGTTGTCTACATACGTACGCTCCTCTGGTTTGAGTGACGAAACCGGATTCTGCTCCAGAAAATCCTGTACAAATCTCTGTGCCACAATTCCATCCAATCCTTCCCCAACCACCCATGGGTCCGACAGCACAGCGTCCATCACAGACCGAAACTCAGAAAACATCAACCCATCTTCTCGAGCCAATTCAATCAAGGCCAAGTGTCTTAATTTCGCTCCAGAAACGTGTCGATGGTTGGAGTTGAGCAGTCCGCGAAGCAAATATCGGGCTTCAACCATTCTCCCAGAGTCCTTCAACGTGGACACCGCTCGGTATTGAATGTTGTCTCGCGTGCGCTCATCGGTTTCCATCAAAGAGAGACCGGACTGGTATGCAGGGTGAAAAAGTACATCTGCACCTTTGGTCTCATTGTGCTCTACAAAAGGTGCAGTCATCTGCACATTTCTATCAAAACGCACCACCATCCGTTGGTGTTTGTGAAAAGAACGAAGTGGCGTTTGTCCCGTTTCCAACACGGTTCGAACGCTTTGTTCAAAGCCAACGATGTCTGCATTCATCTCTTGCAAAAACACCAAGACAACATTGCGAGAAAGGTCTTCGAGTTCAACTTGTGTTTGTTTCTCTTGATCTTGAATCGAAGCAATGCCAAAATAGGCTAATAAAATGGCTGGGATAATGACAAAACCAATCGCCAGCAATAAAAACTGTATGACCCCTTGTAGGCGCAGTGCGGTTTCCAACGCGCGTACTTTGCCCATTCTCCATTGCAAGAGATAAGCTACCAGTCGAGTGCCAAGAGGGACATTGGAGGACATAGACAATGAAACGATGGTTGTGGTGTGGAGCGATACTGACTGCATGTGCCAGTGAGAACTATGCAAGATTGTATCACACAGAGATCAAAGCCCCATCTTTGGAATGGGACAATCTTGAAAACATGGATCACATGGGTGCGACCTTGACAGACCGTGGGGTCAATTTTAGTCTCTATTCAGAAAATGCCACCCGCATTGAAGTCCTGTTGTTTGACGATCCAGAATCCAATCAACCCACGCAACAGTTTCCATTGGAAAAAATCAATGATAATTTGTGGAACCTTTACGTTGAGGGGATTGGAGAAGGACAGCATTACGGATACATCGCATGGGGTCCCAACTGGGAATACGATGAAAACTGGTTGCCCGGTCGAATCGACGGTTTCATTGCAGACGTAGACACAAATGGAAACCGATTCAACCCGAACAAACTCCTGTTTGACCCATATGCCTTGGCATTGCATCGCGATCACGACTGGTTCAAAGGCTCCTTGGCCAGTGGTCCAAAGCGCAATGAAATCACCTATGGTGCGGCCGCCAAATCCGTGGTTGTTCAAAGTGAGTACGAGTGGTCTGACCATGAAAAGGAATGGCGCAAACAACGGTCTGACAACACCCTTGAAGGCCACAAAGAACACCAGTTGATTTATTACGAAGTACACCCCAAAGGGCTCACTCAAAACCCCTCAAGTGGTGTAGAACACCCTGGAACATACCGAGGCATTGGAGAGATCGCCCCCTATTTACAAGACTTGGGCATCAACGCCATCGAACTGCTGCCCATCCACGAAAAACCACTGGACGGTGGATACTGGGGCTACAACAACCTTAGTTTCTTCGCACCTGAGCACACATTTTCTGCTGATTTTCAAGCCACTGGACGTGTGGACGGGGTGATCGACGAGTTTAAGTGGATGGTGGATGAACTCCACAAACACGACATTGAAGTGATCATCGACGTCGTCTACAACCACACGGGAGAAGGTGGATTGTGGCGGGAAAAACTGTTCTTTGAATTCCACGGTTCTGAGTTTGACGTCAATTTTGATCCTGTTGAAGTCGCCGGACTGTACTCTTACCGAGGCATCGACAATCAAGCTTATTATGCATTGGCACCCGATGGCCAAGAATACTGGAACAATACCGGTGTGGGCAACCAAACACGCCCCAACCATACGCCAATGCGCAAACTGATTATGGACTCGCTGTTGTTTCAAGTTGAAGAATTGCATGTGGATGGGTTTCGATTCGACTTGGCTGGCATATTGGGCGAACCAGACCTCGATTACAATGCACCGAGCGATCCTGCCAGCACGGTTCTACAAGACATCATTGACCACCCCGTCATGAAGGAACACAATGTCCGCATCATCTCTGAGCCTTGGACGGCAGCAGGTTCCGGACCCGGTATCGGTGGTTTCCCAACATCAAGTGACGACCCAGCCTTTGCTTGGAGTGAATGGAATGCACACTTTCGAGACTGGTGGCGCTCTTTTGTCAACAATTGCAACTGGGAAGGGTGTGCTGGCAGTGCTGAGGGACGATTTGTTCTGAACTCAACTGAGGGTGTGGACGGTGGAAACGTCATGACAGGTTCTTCAGGGGTCTATGGTTGGAACGGTCGCAAGCCCTATCACTCGATCAACTTTGTGACGGTCCACGACGGTTTTACCATGTACGATTTGTTTTCCTATGAAGAAAAGCAAAATGACTGTGGATTGCTCAACCCCATCTGCTGCGACGATCCATTCTCTGCGTGGTGCGACACCAATTCTGGAGAAGACCACAACCGTTCTTACAATTGGGGCTCAGAACCGATGAAGCGCCAACAAATGCGCAACTTGTTCGCCGCGATGATGTTCTCCCACGGTACCCCAATGATTCTAGGAGGAGACGAATGGATGCGCACACAGTACGGCAACAACAATGCCTATTCAACATGGGCGGACAACGAATGGAATTGGTTCCGTTGGGGAGAATGGCAAAGCACTACGCGAAACTTTCGCTCTCGAATGCACGACTTCGTTCGTCAAACAATTCAGTTTCGAAAAGACCATGAGTACGCCTTTGCACCAACCGAGTATGGTTATGGTATGCCGTTCTCATGGAAGTCTCCGTCCAATGGAGATGTAAACTGGGGGGCCAGACAACTGATGATTCACTATTACAACGATGGCAACTGGGATGAAAAAGAACTCGCCATTCTGATCAACATGGACACCTTCAACACAGAATTCACCCTGCCCCAAGGCCGTTCGTGGACCCGCATCATGGACACCCAGTCTTACTATGACATGGATGGCAGCAATGGAGAGTCCGAAGGGTACTTCAACGCCACACCAGAAGCCAATCCTCGCACAAGTCAGAACATCTGGCTTGAAGGAGACGGAAGCATGGGGGCGACCTACACCGTTCAACCGTTTAGCATCACCATTTTGAAGGAGCAATAATGTCTATACTGATTGGACTGTTCAGTTTGATGGGATTGTCTGAAGCCGCTCCAGTACAAGTCGGTGGTTACATGCGCGTGATGACGCGACCCGACCTACAAGGAGGAAACGGCACCCTTGGCTATTGGAACCTCTACGGACGCCTGTTGAATGAACGAGGCTATACCATGCTCGACACACGCATCCAACTTCAAGAAGCCGATTCCTTTGGCGATCCGTGGAGCAGTGTTCACTTTCGGGCGGAGGGAGGCTCCATTGCCAACACCGATGCTGGAAATGGCAACCTCGGGAATTTTCGACTGTCACAGGTCTATCTACTGAGTGGAAACAGCATTCCCAATTTGGTTTGGCAAGTCGGTACACTGGAGAGTTATTTCGGTGACCTGGGACTGTACGACCTGCGACCAGCAATGGTCTTTACCGACACAGTTGGAATATCGGGACGATATCAAACCGATAAATCCGAACTTCTCATTGGGGTTGGCGATGCAGGCTATGCCAAATATGGCGCTGAGTACAACACGGTTTGGACCAGTGGATTCACCCTTAGACACAGACCCATTGACCAACTAGAGTTTGGAATTGGGGGGCAAGGCTATCTCGAACTGGGCACCCCTGGCAACCGCAACGCTCCTTACACAACGCCCGAGATGGAATACGAAGACTGGATTCGTGGAGAGGTCGTACAGCAATTTGACGCTGAAAACCCATTTGACATCCTAGAGTTTCCCGACCCAGTCTTGCAAAACACGTCGTCTTATACGGCGATTGGATACATAGGATTTGGTGGATTTGGTCCAGTAATTTGGAACAATTTCTATGCTACGTACCGTACCCTACACCCTGAAAAGTACAGCACTGAATACTTTGAAGGACAAGAGTTTCGTCTCTACACAACCGATCTCACCGATGAACGAGACGCTCTGCTGATTGGCAATGAGATGCAGTTGCGCATCGTTCCTCAAAAATGGGACATTGCCTGGGGACTGCTCTACGGACGACACAGAGATGGAGACAACGACATCGCACCCAGTGACCACGATCGCACCTATGCTTCAACCGTGTTGCGATCACAATGGTACATAAAGCCCGAATTGCACTTTCTCATCGAGTCCAGTCTCGCTCAAGAAGTTTCCCACAATGGTCGAGCCTATCGGGAACATGCCGATTCCATATTTTCAAACACCAACGGTACTGCCGACGCTCGAGGGTTTGAATACGGAGACACCGATACCCGCATCACTTGGCAGGGAAAGACAGGACTGGTCCTCAACCCCAATGGGGTCGGTATATTCAATCGCCCATCGGTTCGACTGCTGTATGGTTCGCAATATTCCAATCAAAACAATGCCTTTGGAAACGCCTTTGTGGAGTCCTTGGATCAATACAATGACTTTGGCAACCGCGAACAACATTGGCACCACCTCGTTGCTGTGGAGACAGAATCATGGTTCTAATCGCTTTGCTCAGTGGATGCATCAAAGCACCCGCCGTTGTTGCCCCCACCGTTGTTGAAAGTCCAGTCGCTCAAACGTGGCCTGCGTGGATGGTGTTGGAACTGGAAACCGATCAAGCCGTTCCTTCAATCGTGTCCGACAGATTGACCACGGTGGCCCAACAACACAACATCACACTCGATGTCCAACCCATTCCCATAGACTTTGAACGCACTACCATCCTACGCTCGGCGACCAGTCCCACCTTGATTGTTGAAACCCAGGCTGAGTTCTATGCGCAAGTCAACGGACGGTTTCGATGGGAGGTAGACGTCAACATCGACCTGTTTAACGGCACGGAACACACTGTCGAAGAATTAACAATTCCCGTGTTTCATCAGTTTCACCACCAGCGTCACGCTGAGGCTCTTGAAGCAGCGTTGCCGACGTTGGAACGCAAACTCCACGCCCTGTTGAACGAGCAATTACAAGCACAATGATTCCGTATTTTTCATTGCTGTGGACGTCTTTGCTCGGCCAAACTCCTCCCGACAACAGTCCAGATGTACTGTATTTTGTCTTGGTGGATCGCTTTGCCAATGGAAACACCCAAAACGATTGGTTTGTAGACACAACGGACCCTCAAGGCTTTCACGGTGGCGACTTGTACGGCGTAACCAAGCATCTAAATCACATTGAATACATTGGTGCAGATGCGATTTGGCTATCGCCAATTTATGAAATGCGGACCGAAAAATTTCATGGACACGGTGCCTTTCATGGATACTGGACCGAAGATCTCACACAAATTGCGTCACACATGGGTGGAGAACAGGGATTGCAAACGCTATCAGATGAACTAGAGGCCCGAAACATGTCGATGCTGTTGGACATTGTCTACAACCACACGTCTTTCGATGCTCCATTGCTAACCACGCACCCTGACTGGTTTCATGAAGCCAAGCCCATCGAGAATTGGAATGACCCACTCGAACTCACCACCCACCAAGTGCACGGATTGCCCGACCTCGATCAAAGTCACCCAGCCGTCTATGCACACCTTCTCGAAATTTCTCGCACGTGGCTCGATCATCCTGCCGTTGACGGCTTGCGCGTCGATGCAATTCGACACATGAACAGCCAGTTCATTCAACAAATACACGAAGACTTGGATGGTGCGTGGATGCTCGGAGAGGATTTCCAAGGCAACCCCATGGCCAACATTCAACGCTTTGAGGACACCGGCATTGATGCCCTATTTGATTTTCCATTCTATTATGCTCTGACAAACGGAATCTGTGATGGAAAGTCGTTGGAAGAAATGGCCAGCATCTTGTCTTTGGATGCAGAATATCCACCGAACAGTCACTTGGTTCGATTTCTGGACAACCACGATCTACCGAGAATCTTCAGTCGTTGCCACCAACAAAAACACTCAGTTCTTCTCGCCGAAATGGTGATATTTGGTCTGCGTGGTACGCCCATGATTTCCTATGGAACAGAACATTGGAGTGAAGGCAGTGAAGAACCAGACAACCGCCAGGACATGGACTGGGACAACCTAGACCCGATGCACATTCACCACCTCAAAACCCTCGCTACATTTCGAAATAAACACCCTGTTTTCAAACACGGAATCCCCAAGGTCCGTCACGTTTCCAAGGATGAACTCATCGTCGAGCAACATTGGCACACCGCACATTCTATGCTGGCCATCAACCGTTCCAACACCCCCCTTCCTGTAACGGATACACCCTGTCGAAAGGGAGGTGAAGGATTGTTTCTAAACGACACCATCGAAACAATCGATACAATCCCCAGTTCACTGGAACCGGGACAGGCCTTGCTGTGGGTCTGTACAGGCAAACGCCACAAAGACACCATGGAAAAAATAACCATACACGTCGAGGGCTCTCAGGATAGACCACCACTCATTGTGGGTGCCCATCCCCGACTCGGTGGGTGGAATCCCGATCTCGCGTTGGTACCAAACTGGCAATCTGGACACTGGATCACCACACTGACTTTGCCTCGCAACACCGTCAGTGCCTACAAACTCGTCTATGCAACAGACGACGGGTTTGAATGGGAAAATGGCGACAATCGATTCCTCCATTCCACTACAGACAAATCCTTTTGGATACGATAGAATCTAGGGTATAGTGTGTTCAGATGGAGGTCTATATGCGATACATGGCTATCGGAATGATATTTGGATTGGGATGCTCTCCGAGCTTT
>CBFICN010000037.1:0-23537 GCA_965661045.1 uncultured Myxococcota bacterium | reverse complement strand
CGGGGCTGAGGTAGACAAAATCATTTCCCCATGCGTCCAACAAAACTTCTCCATTGGGCATGAGAGATTTGGCTGCCACCAGTCCTTGGCTGGTAGAAGGGTATTTTCCACGGTGCTTTGCTGCGTACATATCCAGAGCAGAACTCACACGACCAATGGCAATACGGGTGGTGTCTTGGTTTGCCGAGTCGAGTGCACCGAGCATCGAACCTCCAATTACGGTGGCCAAAATACCAAGGATGGCAAGCACAACAACGATTTCAATAAGGGACATACCACGACGGGTACTGCGCACAGCGCGAGACAATAGGTTGGGTTTCATGAATAACTCCTGTAGGCAGGTGATGGGTTTAACGGGCCAACGCTGACATGTTCAGCAAGGGCAACAAAACGGACGATCCAATCAGAAGGACGATGCCTCCCAATCCAACCATCATAAACGGTTCAATGACAGAGGCCAGCGAGTTCAGTTTGGTGTCGACGCGTTGATCGTATGCATCAGATGCTTCCACCAACATGTGTTCCATCTCTCCAGTACGTTCTCCAACTGCGATCATTCGGACCAACAGTGGTGGAAATTGACCTGAGTCAGCCAAGGGTTTCGCAAAGGCGTCCCCTTTGATGATGTTGTCCGTGGCCTTTGATACCACCTCTTCAAGTACCACATTGCTCAGAACATTTTGAGCGATGGGTAGGGCATCGGCCAACGGAAGCCCCCCACGCAACAACGTAGCCAGCGTTCGGGAAAAACGAGATGTCGAAATCATTCGAAATAGGTTTCCAAAAAATGGCAGTTTCAACATCCAGGTATCAAATTTGTATCGTCCCTGTTCTGTGTTGAGCCAGCGTGGAAAAAAGTAGGCAAACAATCCGACGAGAATGATGGGAATGTACCAACGGTTCAACAGAAAATCACTGATGGCCAGTACAATTTGAGTCGGCAAGGGGAGTGTAGCACCAAATGTATCAAAGAGCTTACGGATTCTGGGGATAACCCCGATAAAGATGCCCAATACAACAGCGCCGGAAATGAACATTGTAAGAAGAGGGTAGCTGACCGCTTTGATGACTTTCTGCTGTAGGTCCACCATTTTAGATGTGTATTCTCTCAATCGTGCCAAGATTTCATCCAACTTTCCAGTTTCTTGACCGACCTCGACCAAGGAAATGTAGAGATTGTTGAAAATCTTTGGGTGATGCGCCATTGCAGAAGAGAGAGACTCTCCTTTTTTAACCTTGTCTTGGATTTCGACCAACGCCAATTGAAGCATGTTGTTTTCTGTTTGATCTGCCAAAATTTCCAAGGTTTCAGAAATGTCAATCGCGGTGCGAATGAGGGTTTCCATCTGACTGGTCATTTCAGCAAGTTCTTGTGCCGAGACCCGCTCAAAGAACTTTGAAAAGTCAATTTCTACACTGAGTCCAGACCCTTGGGTGGCTTTTCCGGACTGCTGTTCTTTGACCTCGGTGGGAAAGAGCCCTTTGCGCTTGAGCTGAGAGCGGGCCTGTTTCTTGTTGTCGGCATTGATGATCCCACTGGTCTTTTTTCCGTTTTGGGCGAGGGCTTTGTATTCAAACGCTGGCATCGTTACCCTCCTGAGGCTACTCGGAAGACCTCATCCAAAGACGTGTCTCCTCTTAGGACTTTCAACATTCCATCCCCACGAAGTGTTCGCATGCCCTTGGAAACGCACAGTCTCATGATTGTCGCTGCATCCTGTCCTTGTGCAACGGATCGACGGATTTCCTCATCGACGAGCATGAGTTCGTAAATCCCCATTCGACCAGAGTATCCTTTGTTTGAACATTCTGGGCAGCCTTTGGCTTTGAAGAGAACCCCAGAAAAGAGGTGCATATGTTCGTCCACGCGCATTTTCTGAATCTCAGATTCTGTTGGTTCGTATGGCTCTTTACAGTGGCTACACAAGCGTCGCACCAGGCGTTGTGCCAACACTGCAGTCAAGGAAGTGGCTACCAAAAATGGCTCAATGCCCATATCGATCAGTCGCGTGAATGCCGTTGGGGAGTCGTTGGTGTGGATCGTTGAGAACACCAAGTGCCCGGTCAAAGAAGCTTGAATGGCGTTTTCAGCCGTTTCTTTATCCCGCGTTTCCCCAATGAGAATGACATCGGGGTCTTGACGCAAGTGCGCACGTACAACCCGGGCAAAATTCAACCCAATCTTATGATTGACCTGTGTTTGACCAATTCCGCGCAACTCATATTCAATGGGATCTTCAATGGTCAGAATATTTTTGTCAGGAGAATTGATTTCCGACAATGCCGAATATAGGGTTGTCGTTTTTCCGGATCCAGTTGGTCCACACACCAAAATGATGCCGTAGGGGATCTGAATGATTTCGCGAAAACTTTGCAGGGTGTCCGCCGCCATACCCACACCTTCAAGAGAGAAGTTGGTTTGCTTTTGTAGAATACGCATCACTACGCGCTCACCGTGTCGGACGGGCATCGTCGATACACGAATGTCAATTTCGCGACCGGCCATACGCGTTCGAATTCGTCCGTCTTGAGGTACGTTTTTCTTCGCGATGTCGAGATTGGCCATCACCTTGATTCTCGACACCAGTTGGCCTTTCCAAGCTCGGGGAGGTTGAACATCATTTTGTAAAACACCGTCCACCCGCATTCGAACCAACAAGTCGGTTTCAAAAGGCTCAATGTGAATATCAGAGGCCTTTTGTTTGATGGCTTGGCTCAACAGAGAGTTGACAAATCGAACAATGGGTGCGGCTTGGGGGTTGTCCAACAAGTCTTCCCCAATGAAGATTTCCCCTTCTCGTTCCACCTCTCCGTCACGCTCCATCTCTTCCATGACGGCCGATGCAGATTGTGTGGCACGGTCAAAGGCCTGGTTGATCCATTGAGGAAGTTTATCGGTCGGCACCAATACCGGTTGGATCTTATGTCCAAAAAATATACGGTATTCGTCGAGTAGTTGAAACTTGTCTACACTGGCGATGGCGACTTCAAGTTTGTCATTCTTTATCCACAGTGGTAGTGCCAGTTGCTCTCGAACCAATCCCAAGGACAGTTGTCGAATGAACTGGACATCGACCTCTTCTAAGTTCAACCTCTCTAGGAACCCAACGCCTGCTGCTTTGGCTTGTTCAGACAATGAGGGACTGTCAGCGTCAACGGATACTTTGGCAACTCGACGGATTCCCATTATTCTGCTCCATCCACGTCATTTGACTCAGTTTCCAAGGCATCGTCATTGACGTCTGCTTCCATCTCGGCCTCAATTCGAACCTCAAGAGCATCGTCGATTGTTGCTCCAGTGGTGTCGGTTCCGTTTTCTTGTCCGTCAACGTCGCTGTCTTCTGCTGCGTTCGTTTCCTCTGCTTCAACAGGGTTCGCTACCGGAGCCTGAGAACCGATGACTTCCCAGTTGTTTTCAGAGCGTTGATTGCCACGATAAACGGAGGGCTTGTCGATGTGGTTCATGCTGTACTGAAGAAGCTTTTCAAGTTCTTGTTCTTGCTGTTGACGACTTTTTCCGTAGAATCGACGAATGAACTCTTGGCGCTGGGCAACTTTTACTCGATATACCTCTTCCAAATCGCTTTCATCGTCGATGACGTGTGGTGTCAGGAATATCAGCATGTTTGACTTTCGCGCAGAAGTTCGACGCCCACGAAACATTTTGCCAATGATGGGAATGTCACCCAGCAGGGGGACTTTTGTTGCAACACTTGTTTCGGTAGTGCCAATCAGTCCACCAATCACGACTGTTTGATTGTCTTTTACCAGCACGGTGGTATCGGCCGATCGTTTGGACGTGATGAATCCAGCCGTGGATACATCGAGCCCTTGTGAGTCCTCTTCGACTTCTTGAACCTCTTGAAAGACGGTCAACGTAACGTAATTGGACTCGTTGATTTGAGGAGTCACTTTCAATGTGATCGCCACGTCCTCACGTTGGTAAGACACAATCGGATTGTTGTTGTTGTCGCGACCGGTTGATACAGGGAACGGGATGTTTCGACCCACGATGATGGCGGCCTCTTCGTTGTCAAGGGTCAAAATGTTTGGCGTCGACAAAATGTTGACAGAAGAGTTGCTTTGCAGCGCGTTGAGGGCAATACCGAATGCGGGCACAGCCAAGGATGATGAACCACCCAGTCCATCGCTGACATTGACTGAAACGGGTTCGCCAAAGACGCCCATTGCCATACCGCTCAACAAGTCTGCTGATAGTCCAAAAGAGGATCCGTTTAACTGTGAACTGAAAATAGACAATGAACCGTCGTCGTTTGGTTTTCCAAGGTGGGCGCCCAATCCAAAGTCAAAGGTTTCGTCACTGGCCAGTTCCAAGACAACAGCCTCTACAAAGACCTGCTTTCTACGAATGTCTAATTTTTCAATTACCTGCTTGACATATTGAATTTGATCGGGGGTGGCGATGATAACCAGTGAGTTGGTGTTTTCATCGTGGGTGATCCGAATGCCGGAATCAAAGGCTGCCACGACCGAAGAGTCACTGTCTGTATCGCCGCCTTTTGCATTGCCTTTGGAGGAATTGCGAGACGTGTTTCGAGGATTTCTTGTGTTTCGTGAGTTTCGTGAATTGCCATTGGTGTTGTTGGAAAGGTTGCTGAGCACTTGAGCGATGTCTTCTGCTTTGGCGTGCTCCAAATACACAACGTGAATCTGTGCCCTTGATGCCGGGTCTACATCCACATCCAAATCTTTGATCAGTTTTGTGATTGTGTCCAAGGCATTTTCATTGGCCATCACGATCAAAGAGTTTGTTCGCTCATCGGAGATGATTTTTTCAATGTACTTTTCTTCACTGCCAACGTTTGTCGCTTCGGCTGAAGATGAACTTTTTCGTTTGGATTTCGAGCGACGGTTGCGTCTGGATTTGCTTCTGCTCGAGGATTTGGTGGTTTGATTGCTAGACCCATCGTCTCCATACAATTCATTGATGATTTGTTGGACATCAGAAGCGGTTGCGTGTTGAAGTGGGATGATTCGCATTTGGCTTTTGGGCGCGGCCACATCCATCTTGGAGATGATGTCATAGACGCGTTTGATGTTCACACCCGCATCGGTAATGATCAACGTATTGGTCGGAGCGTAGGTGATAATTTTGGCGGATTTCCCAGACAGGTCTTTGACAATTGGGGAAATGTCCGACACCGAAACGTTTTCCAACTGAATGATTTGGGTGATGAAGTTGTCCGTACTGGGAATTGAGCCGTCATAGCCATACCTGAGTGGCGAGTTGCTGGCACCAGAAGTGGAGACGATTTTGAGGTTCTTGCCCACAGCGACTGTTGTGTAGCCACTGACTTCCAAAATGCTCAGGAATGCCTCATAGGCTTCCGGAACGGTCAACGGTTTGTGAGAAATAACAGTGACAGAGCCCTTGATGTCATTGCCCAAAATGAAATTGCGACCCGTCGCTTGAGCCATCATTTTGATCAGTTGCATCAAATCAATTCCTTGGGGGAAATTGAATTCTACCGTGGTTGCACCATTGATGGATGCATAATTTGCTGGAACAGCGCCCATGTTGGATCCAATGCGAATCTCACCGCTTGTGCCTTTTGAGTTTCCAGCATTGCTTTTGGCCGCTTCTTCTGCCTCGTCGGTTGCTTCGTCATCCTCGTCGGCTTCTCGTTGTCTCTTTTGTTCTTCGAGTACGGGAGAGGATCCGTCAAGGGACAATCGTGGTGGTAAAGAACTTGGTCCAATGACTCTTTTGGGAGACAAAGCAGGTTCTTCAGCGGCAGCAAAGTGGGTGAGCAATAAATAAGAGAGATGCAACATGTAGGTATCCTGTATCGAATGTCAAATCTAAGCGTTATCGAACTTCGTATTCAAAGGTTTGTTTGTTTTTGCGGCGGGTAACGTCAAAGTTGAAGTCCCTTGAGTTCCCCAGCGAGTTGTAGGCGTCCATCGCGGCAGAAAGACTGTTGAGAGACTGACCATTCACACTGTGAACGATGTCGCCATTTTTAATACCCAGTTTGTAGAACAAGGATTTTCGTCGAATTCCAGTCATTCGATAGCCATCGATGTTTCCATCTTGATCCTTGTGGGGCGTGACGCGGACCTGCGTGTAGAGTTTTTCTGGATTGGCTAAGATCTCATCGAGCACAGACTGATCAACGATATACTTGTTGCTGCCAACTTTTTGAATGTCTCCATTCTCTGTACCGCCACTCTTCTTGCTGGTCGAAGGCTTCTTGGTCGTATCAGGTTCTTCACCGAGCTCAATGTACTCTATTTGATCTGAGTTGTTTCTCTGGAAGTAGACGCGGTTTTTCTCAATTTTTGTAACTGTTGCTTGGCCAATTAAGTCGTATCCAATGCCATATGTATTTGCTGCACCAGACTCATCCTGAATAAGAGCAACACTGTGTTCTTCTGGCTTTGCAATGATGGTTGCCAGCAAAGTCAACTGTAAACTGGATTCTACAGAGTCTCCCTCTGCTGGTTCAGAAACGGAAGTGGACTTTTTTCCAGCCTGCGACGAGTCAAAAATGCTTCGATTCACAATGCTTTGTACATAGGAGCGTTCAGATACAGTTGATCGTTTTGAATTGCGCCGGGTTGATTTTGAACGGCCAGTGGCTTGCTGATCGGAAGGTTGAGCGTTTGTATTTGGAGCAACCGCTATTTCTGGAGCGGCCTCCGCAGTCTCAAGCTGTCTTTCAAAGAACGATGCACCAGCGAAACCACTTAGGTAAGCCAGTGTTGTTGACAGCGCAAATGAACCAGCTGCAAACCATTTTGTAGAAAAATTTGTCATACAAAACCAAAATGAAAAAAGTGTGATTGAGAATTTATCAGAGCCAATGATATCCTATTCATACTAAGCAAGCAATAATCATACCAATTGGGTGTTGTGGCTAATGCTCCCTAAGTAACCGGTGTGTACTGTCAGACAATTGTCATTTTGACAATGTGCTTAGGCTGTATAGTGACAGAATGTCATCACACATAAATCAAAGCATGGGTCCTAAAATATTTACGATCTTTTCATTCTTGGTTACCCTTGGAGGGATTCATTGACTTTCGTCTCTGTACATTTTTTTCTATAAATTTCGCATCACTCGATTGCGAACCTAAATTCTGTGATAGTCTTTATGCAATCTGATGAAATTCCATTGCTCAAACCTTCTTTTAAACCTTTGGTCAAGAGATTGTGTTCGGACATGTGCTTTTCAACAGACATTGGTTCGAAAAAACAATTGCGCAAGCAAAAAGATGTATTACAAGGTCAAAGGACGGTTCGGTATCCACTCATTGCTCTGACAACGCAACGCTCAATGGGACCCACAAGACATGTCTTGTCCCAAAAAGTTGTAGGCGGAACAATGGTGATACATCCACCCTACGAACGTGTTACAACATCTACACAGTTTACAATCAACAACTCACGCTCTAACTTTTGGAGAAAACAATGAACTACCGTACACCTGGTGTTTACATTGAAGAAATCTCAAATGGACCTCGTCCAGTACAGGCTTCTTCTACAACTGAAACTGGCTTTGTAGCCGTAATCGAAATCCCAACTCAATTCATTCCTGGTGGCGGTGGTGCTGCTGGTATGTACTTGCCTGGCTCAACTGAAGACGTACACATGTCTTGGAATCGTGCCCGTGCTTTCCGTCGTTTGGCTCCTGCAATCGCTGCTCCAGCTGAAAGCAAAGACAAGAAAGGTAAAGGCAAGAAAGACGCTCCAGCCCCAGTTGGCAACGAGTTTCAACAACTTGTATCTGAAGTACTTCCCGGAACTTGGGATGTAAAAGCACCAACTGGTGACAGCAAAGTAACCATGGCGTCTTCAAAAGGTGAAATGTTGCGTTTCCCTGTGTCTCGTGCTTTGATGAGTGTCACTGTTGATGCCGCATCCAAAGCTGAATGGGACTTGAGTTTCTCTGAAGCCTCAAACAAAGTAATGGAGTTGATTGCGACACACGCTGAAGAGCAAGGTGTGGCCCACACTGGTGAACTTGGTTGTGTTGACAAAACACAAAAGCCAATCACAATTGACGTCGATGCCATCCATGAGCGTATGCACGGTACTGCACCATCATTCTCATCCATGGACGGTTTCCATGCATGGCGTACTGAATGGTCAGCAAACTTGTTCGTTCAAATCTTGTTGGAAAGCGACAAGAAGATGACGCCTTCTAAAGCAGAGATCATCTGGGATTCTTTGGAGCCAGCAGCCCAAAACTCTTGGTTAAACTGGGTACGTACCCATCCCGGTATGCGTCGTTTGGAATTGTCTCTCGTTGGATTCTTCTCAAACGGTGGTGCAACAGCATTCCCAGCAGTGGCTTTGCAAGCTGAAGGTACCGGTGGACCTGCCAAACGTGCTTTCCTTGAAAAAGCATACGACGGTGCATCTGCAGTAGCGATGCTTTGTGCTCCTGGTTTGGAATTCGGCTGGCAACAAGCCGTCCTTGAGTACGCGGGACCTGCTGGTCGCGGTGACTTGTTCGCAGTATTGGAAGCACCACGCTACTTGATGACCAAACCACCACGTGGTGTAGAAGTGACTGAGACTCGCTGGTTGAAAGACGGTGGTTCTTACGAAGTTCGCGAAATGCAAACATTGCCAGAGCCATCTGCAAAAGAATTGCGTTTCTTGGGATTTGCTGCTGACGTAGTATTGGATCGTTGTACACCACGCGATGACAAAGGTCACGGTGCGGTTTACTCTCCTTGGTTGATCGTTGACAACCCATTGTCAACAGGTCCTGCTGACAAGTATGTTGTGGCTCCTCCTGCTGGTTTCGTGGCTGGTGTGATCGCTGGAACAGACAACAAAGCTGGTGGCGGTGTTCACAAAGCACCTGCAAACGAGCCTGTTTTGGGAGTCGCAGATTTGGTTACTTCTGTATCCGATCGTGAGCAAGCAGCATTGAACGTAAAAGGCATCAACATCATCCGTCATCGTCCAGGCGCTGGTATCCGTATTTGGGGTGCACGCACTGTTGCTGCTGACGCATTGTGGAACTATGTCAACGTTCGTCGTTTGTTCTTGTTTGTTGAGCGTTCAGTTCGTGACTCTGTCAATTGGGCTGTTTTCCAACCAAACAACAACCAAACTCGTGAGAACCTCAAGAACTCGATCGCTGCATTCTTGTTCCGTTGCTACAACGAAGGAATGTTGGATGGTGATTCTTGGCAAGACTCTTTCACAGTACAATGTGACAAAGAGAACAACCCTGAAGCCGACATCCGCTCTGGTTTGCTCACTGTAGACGTTCAAATCCGTCCAGTGTTCCCAGCCGAGTTTGTTCGCATCCGCTTCTCACAAACTCCTATGCAAGTAGGTTAATAATCTGCTATATTGGTAATGTATTTAGATGGTTTCGAAATTTTCGGAACGTTCTAGTGAGCGAGAAAAAACTTTTGAGCTGTTTAAATGCATTACTTCAACTTCAACTTCAAAAAACTTCAACAATATAATTCGGAGGGAATACCATGGGTGCTCCTCAATTTGGCCTTGATAATTATATCGGCGCATTTAACTTTAAAGTGACTATCGACGGAGTCGAAGTCGAAAACTCCAAGTTCGTTTCTGTTTCAGGTGTTGTATCTACTTCTGAAACTATGGAATTCATGCACGGTGACGACCGTTTCGTAATGAAGCAACCAGGTCGTGCAATGTTTGAAGACATCGAACTGAAGCGTGTTTACCAACAAGTTGACGCTTTCTACGCATGGCGTGAGCAAATCGAACGTGGAAAGATTGAGCGTAAGCTTGTAACTGTTAGCTTGCTTCTTCCAGACATGGAAACTGTAATCCGTACAATGTCTATCCATGATGCTTACCCATCTAAATGGGAGTTGCCACCAATGGATGCATCGTCTTCAGAAGCCGCTGTTGAAACCATCACTTTGACTTGCTCTCACGTAACTCAAGGCGCATAATCAACGCTGGTTCAGTAGATTGAAGGATGGCAGACAGCCATAGTTCAATTGATTGAAAGGGTGACTGTCTTTCGTGGTGGTCACCCTTTCATTGTAATTGTCAGTCACAGAAATTGTGAATACAATGTACCAGTGATACATTGTCATTTCTTCAAGCAACCCAAGGAAGGTATATGAGTTCAAAGACTCCAGATATTCCGCCCCCAACGGGTGGTTCCGTTCCGCAGGCACCGCCGCCTGTCGCTCCACCATCGGTCGGAGCTCCTTCAGCACCACCAACATCCACTATGAGTGCTCCGCAAGGTTCCGCTGCGTCGACTGGGGCTCAGCCAGAAGCGTACTCTCCAACATGGCAAGGTGGTGGTCCAGCACGGACTTCTCACCGTGAGTTGATTCAGTTGCCGGTTGGGTTTGAGTTGCCCAATGGCGAACTGGCCCGTGAAGCAGAGGTTCGAGCGGTGACTGGTGCAGATGAACTGTTTATTGGTCAGTCTTCCCAATACAACCGTCATCCAAACGACTTGGTGTATCGAACCTTGTTGTTGTCGCGAACGGTGACCCGGATTGGTCCTCATAAAAATGTAACAGTCAATGATGTGGGCAAAATGCACGCCTTGGATGTGCGCGCCCTAGAGTACGCAGTCTACCGTTTGACATACGGTGAAGAGAACCTTCCTGAGGAGGAACCCGGACCGGGGGGGTAACAGTGGCCTACCCGCTTCCAAGAGTTCGTGAAGAAGTTGCATTTTTGGCATACCATATGCATTGGAGCCTTCACGAGATTTTGGAACTACCCCACAAAGAGCGTGTAGAGTGGGTAGGCCAGGTGAGCAAGATCAACAAAAAGATTCTTGAAGCCATGAAATAATAGAGCAGTTCAATCTTTTATGAGTGCATGATGAATAGCAATCCTTTACAACGTCGAGTCAATATTGAAGTCAGTTTGGCCAGACCACAGTCTTCGCGAGAGACCTTGCCACGCTTGTGCGTTGTGGGCGTTGTGCCGTTTGATTCCCCAGTTGTATCGAATGCGTCACCAGCCTCGTTGATTCGACGCTCTCCGCCGACGAACAACAGTCCCTTTGTTGAGCAGGTTCGATTGACGTCTGTCGCCCAAGCCAGCTTGTTGCCGGGAATTGACAGTGCAAATCCGTCTCGATTGAAGGACTCGGTTACGTCAATACTTGAGATGGGCTCCAATGAAGTGGATTGTATTCTGGTCAGGGCTCCTGGTGTTCAACCGTGGGAGTTAACGCATCAATCTGTCGTTGAAATGATGATGGGTTTTTTCAGCGAGATTCCTGGATCCATGATCGTTTTTCCAGACGCAGGGGGGCCTTGGCCCAGAGCGTGGAACATAGATCGGGAACGTCGTGTGCAACCACAGCAGATTCCAAACTTGGTCCAGTGCATTCACACCTACGGGCCTGTTTTCGCAGAGAACTTTCAGTTGGCCTTTATGGATATGGTCCCAGAAGAAGGAGAAGAGGCGCGATATTTGCTGAACAGTATTCAAGGTCACGATATCACACTGTGTTCTTGGGCAGGTGATGTGGATGGCATGTACAAACATGGATGGCGATCCAGTGCAGCATTTTTGGCAGGATACATCAACAAAAGGGTGGATGTAGTCACCCAGTCGCTGGTCGGTCACGAGGTTCCACTTGTGGGTGGTCGCAAGATCGTAGCGAGTCGGGCCCGTCTATTGTCAGGAAGCGACAGCATCGACACAGCACCGGCATTGTCTGATAATTGCGCCGTCTTGTCAATCAACCGTGCTGGAAACAAAGCACAAGTATTGTCTGAATATACGTTGCGTCGACCGAGGTATGAGTGGAGCATTCCGGTCATGCGAACCGTGAAGGCGATCCATCAGTCTCTCAAGCAAGCAGCCGATATGTTTGTTTTTCGTCCTGTTAAAAAGGTAGAAGCAGTCGCCTTAGAAAAAACTGTGGAGATGGTGCTCAACCCTTTCTATGAACGCGGTATCCTCGTGGGGGCAGAAGGGAAGGGAAGGCCTGTTGTTACTGGGGAAGCACTGCCAAGTCATACCCAACCCATGTTGAGTGTCGACCTTTCTGCAATGGTTCGACCGTGGTGTCAAAACATAAGCCTAAAAGTTATGGTAAAATCAGGAGAGGATCCTGTGATTGAAAACAGGTCCTGATACGAATTGTAAGAGAGAATTGGGTAAGATAGACCAGGTGTATTCGTACAACCCTTTCATATTGGAGTAAAAATGTCATCTTTAGATTTGAATGATGCCAGAGCAGATGCACAAAACCTCTTAGGCAGTGCCTTTGATACCTTGAATTTGCCACATTCGAACAATTTGTTCAGCGTGATGATTGGGGGAGACACTTTTGGTCTGTTTACGAAAGTGAGCGGGATTGAATATTCAGTGTCCCCGTATCAGATCAAAGAAGGTGGACGAAACCATTCGCCACACTATCGACCGTTTGATGGCCCAGGAACATCAGGTGAGGTGACCCTAGAGTGGGGCTCAGTGCGCCGCGATAAGATGGAGTCTTGGATACAGTCGATTGGCCCGGGACTGCCATTTCGCCGTCATGTTTTTATCACACAATACACTCGCAATGAGTCCGTCGCCCGCATCATTGGGTTGTACGGTGCTTGGCCCAAACAGTGGAAAGCCCCTGATCTAGACGCAAATGGCAATGATATGGCGACAGAGTCCGTGACTTTGGTCCATGAAGGTATGTTCATGGTGGCATACTAAGTTTGTTTGGAATTTTAATATTGACTGCTGTTTGTTGATTCGGAGAAACAATGTACCCCAGATCCAGTTTAGAAAAGGCTTGTCTCAAGACCTTTGACAAGAAGAAGCCCAAATGTGATGTCACATTTCCGTTCAATCCAACAGAGATAGAGGTCACCCGTGGTTGTGGATTCAGTTCTGAAAATTCCGACTCGAATTCGGTGAACGATTATGGTGGATTGAAGTTTGGTGGAGCCAAGTCAGATGAACTGAGTATGTCTTTTGTTTTGGATACCACGGAACTCGACATTTCAGACTCCAGTTACGCCAAGTTTATGATGTCACCAGTGATTATGAGTACGCCGGCGATGGAACCAGCAAAGTCAGCGAAGGGAATCCCATACTTTGGTGGAGCGGTGAACGCCGACTCTGTGACTGAAGTGTTGGATGTCATCAATATGATGACGAAGTTGTCGGATGATGACCGAAAAAAGAAAAAGAAAGATGCGGCTGCGGTGATCTATCCGCGGTTGGTTCAGTTTACTTGGGGCGACAAAATCAAGTTTAGTGGAGCCATCGAGAAGTTTTCATTTAAGGTTTTGTTGTTTGATTCGGACGGTACGCCAAAACGAGCAGAGGTCAGTCTAGGCCTGATCGGTGTATACGGAGAATACAACAAGAAGCCAGAAGACTTATTGTTTGGTCAAGGTGAATCCAAAGCCAGTACAACAACCAAAATTGGCGAATAACTTCATCACCGTTCCACCAAACCACAGTTCCACCAAGAGGATACGCAGATGCGCAAAGGTGCTTTATCACTGAAAATCAAAGGCAAGGATACGATCAATTTCTATATGACTCGGATCACTTATACCGAGGCTGTAGGTGAGTTGGATGGACTAACGGCGACTTTTTCAGTTCCGTCAAACAAACAAAAGGAGTTGAAGCCGTTGATGGAGCCTGGCTTACCATTTGAAGTGGAACTGTTGGACGCGAAAGGCAAGTCCTTGGGGAAGCGTCAGGGTGATATCGTTGCGGTCAATCATGAGAAGAAAGGATCCAAGTGGTCAGTGACATTGGTTGGGTTGAATTATTTGCATCGACTGCGCTCCAAGCATTACACGCAAGTTTGGGAAGAGTCGCACGACAAAATTGTAAAGACAATCGCGGGGAGGGCAAAGCCTTCTTTGAGTGCCAAAGTCCAAGGCGTTAGTACAACCGCCGATTTTACCTTCCAGCAGGGAGAAACCGACGCGTTGTTTTTGATGCGTCTAGCCCGAGAGCACAACTATTATTGCCGAGTGGTTGGTAAAGAGTTGCATTTTGGTCGACGAGATCTCACAAAGGGCAAACTGGAACTCAGTTACCGCGAAGATGTGGTGAGCATCCGATTGACGGCAAACTTAAAAGATCACATCAACGAGGTGCACGTTTTTTGGGGAGATCCAGAAAAAGATGGAACCAAACAAACGAAAGTGACATACAAGAAAGCACCCAAAGCAATCACGTCCGGTGGAAAGTTGGGTGCGGCCATCGGTAAGAAAGCTTTTGGTGTAAAGTCTTTGACGATTGGGGGATACGATTCTCCAATGTATAAAAATCAGTCACAGGCAAAAGCAAAAGCGCAATCGGAGTTGGATGTTGCTGCGTTGGACTTTATTGAGGGTGTTGTAATTGCACGAGGCGCACACGCGACGACAGTGGGCAACAAACTGACCATTAAAGGTGCGGGCTATCCTTGTGACGGCACATTCATCATTACCAAGGTGGTGCATGAATTCGCCTTTGATGGATTGAGAACTGAAATTACCTTCAAATCGAATGCTTTGCCCAAACCGTAATTTCTACATCTACACTTGACAGACTTGGCCAATATTATGAAACGTATTTTACACCCTTCCTTGACCCTTGGAGCCCGTCAACCGTTCTTGTCTAAGCGAGACAGTACACTTGCAAGACTCGATATGGTTCTTCATTCAAGAGTGGGCGACATCCCTTGGCGACCTGAGTTTGGTTGCGATGTGACGGGATTGATTGGTGAATCGGCAACGCCGGCTCGCATTCAAGAGACCAGAGCGTTGGTAGAGCAAACGATTCAAGAGTGGTTGCCGGACGTTACAGTCAACGATTGTGCAGTTCAGTTGGTGCATGCCGGTGGCGTTGCCAATACCCATCGTGAAGCAGGAATCCCAGTGGCCGAGTCGGCTTTGGTTGCGATGGGGACAGAGAGCAATTTGGAATTAAAACTGGATTTGGAAGTCGAAAACGAAGTCTTGGAAATTGGAACGGATTTCGATATCGGCAGCGAATGAAGCAAAGTGGTTTACCGTTCTCATTGCACTATGATAACGCGACGCTGAACGATGTTGAACAATGACAAGGCGATGATTTCGCGGTGATGTAAGAACTGAGTGGACAGTTGGTAGTAGGCATGAGCAGCCATGGCGTTTCAGTTTTGGGTCTATGAGTAGAAATGTTGGTAGATCATCGACAATCGGATAGTAAAGAAGTGTCATTCTATCTCGTTTGTAGTATGGTGATGAACAGTTATCTAATATAGAATAATGACACAGACAGTTTGGATCTCGAGGAGGTAGTGGTGAGAATTCCACAGCCGGGCTTATTGCAGTTGAACAAAGACGATTTGTTGCGAGACGTACGTGATCGTCTTGCCGAACGTTTTCCCGATTATGCAGATGAAAGCGAGTACGATGCTTCCGATCCAGCTTGGATTATTCTGGAGCAGTCCGCTTGGTTGGTCGAACTGTTGTCACAGCAGTTGGACTTCTATCCTTATTCTATGGTGCAGGAATTTGTCCACATGATGGGTGGAAAATTGCAGCCCTCAGTTCCGTCTTTGGGTGTTTGCATTGCTCAACCTGCTGAGGCTGGTAAAGTTGAATTGCACGACCATCGTCCAGCACCGTGGCGTTTCTTCACTCTGCAAACAGAAGAGATGGACATGGTGGAGTTTGCGCCTGTTGAACAACTCAGTTTGCGTCCGGCTCGCATTCTCAACGTGTCAAAGGTTGTGGATGGAGAACTCTATCGGTTGGGAACCGCAAAAGGGCAAGATGGAATTCAAGCGATGGAAGCTTGGCAGTCCTATGTCAAAAGGTCTCAAGTGTTCGAAGGAGAATGGGTCCGGTACGACATTATTACCAGCAATGCAGAGGACTTGTTGGAGACCTTGACCGCTGCGATTGAAGCGTTGGACAGTCGACAATTGGGCTGGTTGGACTTCCGAACCGATCAACCATCGCCAGAGATCGTCTCGGTGTTTGCGCGTGTTGATTTGGGAAAAGCATTCTTGACCGATACACCAACAGGATTGACGATGGGGGGCGATGTACAAGGTCGATGGGGGACCCTCGACGACAGTGTGTGGACGCCACCGGTTCGAGTAAAGGAACATCCACGCTTGCCAGCAAGACTCAAGGGCCGTTCTCCAATGCCAGGTTCTCGAAGGGGTACCATTTTGCTTCCGGGGATTCCTGAGAATATCCCGGTTGAAGAACTGTTGGAGCGAAAGTCTCAGCCACTACCTGCGAGCATTGTGGAAGCCATTTGGATTACCCTAACCCATATGGATCAGAAATTGGCATCGTTGAAACCAACGATCAATCGTGGAATTGACGGTGTCGAGCCAGAAAATGAGGAAGGGGAGCCGACTTGGGTAGCTGATATTCTCGACAAAGGGCTGTGGCCGGTTGTTTCAGATAGGGCGGAGCAACAGTTTGTACACATTGAGGTGGGTCAGTTTTCGCCAACGGGTGGACCTTTCAGAATGGCCTTTGTCCTCAAAGGGGTTCGAGAAGATGCCATTCCAGACATTCGGGTTTTTGCTTCTGATCTTGAAGGTGGATTCAATCGAGAACCGCTTAGTCATCGAGTGGCGTGGCGCTTGAGAATGCCTGATCCTGCTGGTGGCCAAAGAATGGTGTTGGTTGTTGCAGTGGATGTAGATTTGGAAAAAACAACCCAAGAGATTCTTGTTGCGACCGAAGCCAATCCTCTGTGTACGATGTTGAATGCGGTGATGGTGGCCAACGCCCCTGCCGTTTCTGACGGTCGTGAAGTCACCATTGAGCGAAACATTCCAGAACCAATCAACTTGTTGTTTGACGATGTGGTCAACAAGGACGTATTGGCGCATTTGTTGCGGGACAATATTCCATCCGACTCGGGTAGGATTGTCTCTCGTCTTTCTGTTGCGCACATGGAAGTAACGGGTGGCGCTGCCATCCAAGACTTTGAGGGTGTTTGGCTCGATCCAACGGCCACCACGGGTGAGGGTGCGATGATGCGCCTCAATGCCCCAGATGACTCTGGGTTTCAACGAAAAATTCGTCCCGGAAAAACGGTGACGCTAAACTGGTATCGTCGAACAGATGGCGCATATGGCAATGTTGCCCCAGGTGCCATTCAGGTCGTTGAGCAACCGCCACGAGCCGAGCCGCTGTTGCTGGCTGTCCACAACCCACTGGCAACATTCTATGGTGCCGATCGCGAAAGCGAACCGGAAGCCATTGAGCGAATGTTTGCCCCATCCAGCGGAATACCGGTGACACCATCTGATTGGGAGAAACTGTTCCGCGTGGCTTTCGGTGTTCGAGGCCGAGGCTGGGTCGTTCGTTGTTGGGGCTATGCAGAAAGAAACTTGATGGCGACAGATCTGTGGCCGGTTGATAATTCTGGACTGGCAATTGACAAAGACAAAACTCGTTTGCAAAGAAGCATTGAGCGTTCGGGTCCCGATACCTTGCTGGTAGTGGTTGGCTCGAAGGAAGGGGTTATTTCAGACTCCGATCTTGACTGGGCACGGGGTGTGATTCGGGGATTGGTGCGAAAACAACAGGAAAGAATCCCAATCGTCAAAGATGTCATTGTGACCAAATTTCATCCGTTGACTTTGCACAGCACTCAGGAAGCAACATTTCCTTTGCCAACATTCTCAATTGATGACATGGATGGAACACTGGAAGACTCCAATGGTTACAAGGCAACTGTCTCCCAAGGTCGTTTGCTGTTGAATGCCGGTGTTGTAGACGTCGATGTGCGGGTGTCCAATGTCTAACAAAGACTTACCAGCACCGTATCAGACAGACAGTGGAACAGGCCGCCGTCCCAAGGTCATGCACAATACGGTTGCTCCTTTACAGTGGGCTGTAGACTCGGCTCAAGGTCGAACAGACAACCTTGACTGGGTGGACTCTGAAATTCTGCCACGTCACCGGTCTTTTTCGATGAAAGAAGATGCTGACGGTAGAAAGTATCGTCATCGCCCATACGGTGCGTACCTTCCAAGAACAATGGCGATGGCTGCACAGCATGCGCAACGACAAGGAGAGCCCACTGTGTTGGAGGGCTTGCTGTTGTTGTTTTCCCGCATGGAGTGGCTTGTTTCCACAAGACGATATTATTGGTCGCCAATGAGTCCGGTCCCCAAGTTGCTGGCATCTCTTGTAGAAGCGATGGGTATAGACAATGAAATTCATCGCGACAGACCCGACGTATTGTCACGGCTAACCGCGCGTTTGCCGACGTGGAACCCAGCTAGAGGAACCGTTCAGGGTGCCAAAGATTTGTTGGTGGAGACCGTTGGGGACCCATTCCCGGTTCGAGTGGCTCAACTACCCAAGGACAAGCCGATCCCTATGGACCCAGACATTCAAGGTGAAGTCTTTGCCTGTCACGATGTCGATTGGTGGGAGCGTAGAATGCCCAAACAGAACGTGGAAACTGAAGACGCTTCATTTCCGACAATAAACATGCGCCTAAGCAATGGTTTTATTCAGTTTCAAACACCGGAAGAGCCCATGCCTTTACACCATGAAGATGTGTTGGTGGGCTGGAAACTTTCTGATAAATTTCCAACAAATTTGCTACGATTGTTGCCAGCATGGATATCGATTCGTGTTGTGGTTTTGCCTGAGGAAGAATAATGGACGCTAGTATTGCTGTATTTTCCCCACAAGAGGGAGCGGTTTTAGATCAGATAAGCTTACAAGCCATCGCCGACGTTCCAAATGCGATGCTTGGTGCGCTGATGGATGGTTTGGCACCTTCGGAAGACAACATTGTGCTGCAGGGATTGGACATAGCTGGTGATTGGGCGGCGGGTGGTCCTCCGGGGACCAAGCGACCGGATCCTCAATCCATCGGTCTTCGAATTACACCGGGCAAGGCGATTGTAACGGACAAAGAAGGTCAACGTTTTTTGATAGACATTCCAGAAGAAGTACGGGTTCCTTGGCCGACAAAAGCAGGGCCCGCTGTGCATGCAGCGTTGGTGATGGTACTGGAGCGGAAGCCTTGTTTGGTCGGATCTGGATTGAAAGTTGCCCGTGAAGAGGTGAGTGCTCGATTTGGTTTTGTGGATCTGAAACTCAAAGATCGTCCATATTACCTTCCGATAGCAGTCGCGACTGGGAATGGCCAAGATTGGGCAACGGATTATTCTAGAATGATGCAACCAGAACACCCAGTAATTGGACTGATGGTGAAGCGATTTGAGAAACTTGAGCGCACCGTTTGGCAGGCAGAGCCAGAAGGTGGTGTTTGGGATCGTGAAGTGTTGGGTAAAAATTGGTTTCGCTATCAAACGGTCGGTGCCGCGGCATTGCAGGCAACTCGAGCGATGCTCATGACCTATCCGAGTACGACACAGGATCGAGTGCGACTGTTGAAAACCTTGCGAGAACAGTTGCAAAATTCGGTAGAGCAAGCCTCTACAGAGTTGCTTCAGCTGATTGGTTCCAGAGATGGGGCGGGTCCATATGCTGAAGTGTTGCCACAAGTGGGGGGATGATAGATGGCGGCCAATCCACTCCAGTCCATGGGATTTTGGCGCGGTTTTGAAGGCGCCATTGAAATTGCCGTACCAATGACGGTTGCGGGCGTTGTCTTCTTTCGCATCAAAGGGTTGATGGAGCAAGCTTCGATGGGGCGTCCATTGACGGCATTGGAAGTGTTTGTTCTCTTGGGTGCCATGACGGCGGTGGTTTCGTGGGCTGTCTCCAGACAAATGTACCTGAGTGGTAGACGGAAACCCGTTGTCATTGCGGTAATGTCGACACTGTTCTCCTTTGGTGCAATTTATGGTTTGGTGAAGTTGTTGGCTTCCGGATTTGAGGCTTCTTGTACAGATGTGTATGAAGGGGTCATCATTGAACTGTCCAGCGTTTGGAAAAACCAAACGGGATTGGCTTGTCAAGTCGGAGAAATTGCCGGAAACAATTACATTCCAGGCGCCTTGATTCGGCCCGCTTGGGATGGTCAGGCATCTGGATTGCTTTGGGTGTTCATGAGCGTGATCGCCACCTTTGCTTCGGTTGCGATGCGGGATGTGCGGGTTCGACCAACGCAGATTGTCAAAAAACTCTACAAACTGTTGGAGTATGCGCCTGCCTCAGGGTTGGATGGTGTGTTGGGTGAAAAAGCCAAGAACGGAAAGGTTCAAGCATGCAGCAACTCGACCTTTTGGGGAGAGATTTGTGGGCAACTCTATTCGGCGGACAAAAAGTTTGAGCCTGGTGAATGGTGTGGGCGTTGCAATCAAACTTATACCAAGGCGGATTTTGAATTGACCTTCAACATTGTGACGCTGTTCTCAGACAACATCGACTTGCTCAACATGCTCGAGAAAAAAGACACCCTTTCATGGGACGTGCCGGGACGAATACCTGCCGATGGTCGCCAAAGTGGTGTCGAACGTTGGGTGGTCATTGGACAAGTTACGGTGCCAGACGTATTGAGTGTGTCACAGTTGTTGTCGATTACCCATGCGCAACTAGACGACTGGAAGAGCGACAACGATCGTGTTCAGTCGGCGATTGATTTGGCGAAGAAACGGGCTTCGAAACTGTATGGATGGATTTGGTTTGGTCGACAAACGAAACGGTTGACTTACGCACGTCCAACAAACAAAGTGTTGATGGCAGTCGGTACCACTCGATTGAGAGATTTGATTACGGACTCCGGAGATGAACTGTATTTGCAACTGGACATTGGTTTGTTGCCACTTGAAATGCGAACGGCATTTTACAAAACATTCCGAGATGAAAAACGTGTGCCACGGTATCAAAACTCCAAACTGGATGTGTGGGTGCCAATTGCGCCTAGATTGTCTGCTGAACTGGCAGGTATGTGGGTTCCTCGGGTTGAAGGAGAGGCGTTGCGGAAGTGGTTGGCAACTGGGCGCCTCCAAGAAGAAGGCAAACGTGGAATTACGATTCCCGTACCGTACACGGTTTATGATGCACCAGAAGAAGAAATTCAGCAAGTCATCGATGAAAGCATTCAGCAGTTGGTAGAGGCCGATGTGGCTCCAGAACCCTCTCCTGCTGAAAAGATGGATTTGACTGACATTTTTGATTTTGGTCAAGAAGAGACTCCGGTTTCAGAACCCACGATGGAGGAGACATCTCCAGTTGTTGAGGCGATTGAGGACAACCAGGTAGTTGAACCAGCGGTTGAAGAAACGATCACTGTGGAGCCAGAAATCGCACCCGAAATCTACATTGAGCCGGGTACTCTCGATATTGTTCGTGTTCCATACAACCGTGCGCAAACAGAACCAGATTTGACCGTGAAGCGAATTGGGGCGTCCATTTCTGAGTGGGAATGGCTCGAACCTGAGCAGATTCAGATGATGCGCCAGCAGGTCTTGGTCTTGGTGGATTCCACAAAAGTGAAATAAAACAAAAATTGCTGTTCTATGCAGTGCTTTTCACTGTACGAACACGTGAGAAAACGATAAAGAAACAATGTAATTACGCTTTTGATCTGCTAAGGTATTGGTAGACTTTGACGAAGACAATTTGTGACATTTGGCCAAATATCTGATCAATATTTGTACAATGCTCAGTTCATTCAGTCTTCTAGAGAGGGATTTATGCGCGCAACATCCTTTCATTTCCTTTTTGTATCCATAATTGGGTTGAGTACGTCCTGTGCTCCGGAGCCCAAAGGAACGGATACAACAAAGGATTCTGGAGCAAAAAGTTCCGACAGCACCGTTACGGACCTAAATACCGACGAATTAACCAGCAATGACGTTCAGCAAATCGCCTTTTCGTTGAACGGGGTAGACTATTTCAATCAATGGTGGACAGACCACACCTACAGTCGTACCGAGAACATCAATGACAATGCCCAACCAGGTGACATCTTGTTGTATATGGACCTCACGGATTATACACCGGGCTCTGGAACATGGTCGGTTACAGATGTGCAGGCAGGTACCACCCATCCATTGTTTGAAATTACCGCTTCTGATTCTGCATATCCGAGACTGTCGATTCGAGAGTTGGATGCGACATCCGGTGCAATTGGAGATCATGGTTCTTTAACGAGTCTGGGGCAGGGTGATGAAACGTACAGTCATATTGTGTCTTATTGGCTTTCTGGTACAGTTGCCTATTGTAAAACCATCGCCAGTGGAACGAGTGACAATAATAGGATTTGCGGAGATTGTGTTGAACTGGATGGAAGTGACTACACGGATCCACTTGGTCGTTCTCAGGGCTGGGGGTATTACTGTTACGACAATCAGATTTCTAAGTTTGGTGCTCGAGTTAATTTCAATGACGGTTCAACAGATTATGAGCAGGTCACTTGGTGGGACGTGGATTCTTCACAAGCGCCCATTGTCAACAATGTAAGCAACATCAACGATGGTTCAACTGGCGGTTTTTCCTATTCTGATCAAGATGAAAGCACGGTCATTGCGTTGGATGTTGGTTTTGACGCCACTTATGATGCCGATTACGACAATGATGGAGACAACGATTTACAGTTCAATAACAATGCTCAGCGTACCAGCAGCGTTCGCACTCGACTGTATGGTTGTACAACCAGTGACTTGATTTACTTTCGTGAAGGATTGGAATGGGAAGTCACCAATAGTGACGCGCGTTTGCGTTTTGCTGGAGATGACCGACTGCGGTTGAGTTATTCACCAAGTCTTGCAACTGCGAGTTCGTGGAACAATGACAACACCGTGGGAACCTATCCCAAATTCGATACACCACAATCAGACTCTTACGGTGAGTATTGTCAAATTGACATTCAATTTAGAGGGAGTGCCAACACCACCGTCAGCAGTGCATCTTCAGACATTGATGGTGAGCACTTTGTTCCGGCATTGCTGAGGTCATTGACTTATCGCTACGCCGACACAGGTACCGGTATTGTCAATGAGGGTTTGAGAACGCTCCAAGTTGTCTTGCGAGACGAAGATGACAGTCCAACTTTTGCAATGGCCTCTCAACCACAAGAGATTGACATTGCGGTGTACAACAATCCAGTTCTAACCGATTCTACAACCGCGACCTTCTTTGACGGTACCCCCGATTTGACACTCAGTGTCGATTACGATGCGGAACTGACGGTGGGTGGAACCGATGCGGATGGAGATCCGTGTTTCACTTCCACTACGACGTTGGCAAAGGATGTCCTTACAACGGTGACCTTCAGCAAAGCCAATGGTAGTGATCTCCCAGAAGGAACCCATACTTGTACATTGACTCCGGTTCGTACTGTCACGCCCACTCGTGTAACGGATGGCGAAACAACATCGTTCGACTTTACGGGTGATGTACAAACATTCTCGTTGACGGTGGATACGACGGCTCCAACCATCAGCATCACGCAAATCGCTGATTCCAACGGATATACCACCACCACTACGCCGACTTTTGACGTCACGACCAATGAAGATGTAACCTTGGTGTTGGGTGGTTCTTGTACAACTTCGACTTCTACAGCGTTGTCGAGTGGCACGACGACCATTACTTTGGACGCCCTCACGGAAGGAAGCACGTACTCAGATTGTACGGTGACGGTTTCCGATGCAGCAGGAAACGATAGCGCTACGGAGAGTCTGATTGCCTTC
>CBFICN010000036.1:0-23564 GCA_965661045.1 uncultured Myxococcota bacterium | reverse complement strand
AATCAAGGTGTGCAGCCTGGTGATATTGAAAGCGCAATGGTCACCTCGTTCTCTTTGACGTCTGTCGATCCAGCCGACGGCGATTTGTCTTTCATTTCTCGACTGGAGATTTGGGTGGAAGCACCAGATTTGGACCCTATGTTGGTTGCCTCTCAGGTGGATTTCCCAGAAGGTGTTGCAAGTGTTGAGTTTGATTTAGAAGATGTCAATTTGGTCGACTACGTGGTGTCTGACTCTATGAAAATTACAACAGATGCAACCGGAACTGTCCCAGAAGACACCATCACCATTCGGGCGGACGCGGATTTTGAAATTGGCGTCACAGCCCAGGGTGCCTGCAACGCTGCCTCTCAAGCAGCCGAATAAGTTTGAGCGTTGATTGTTTTCAGCGATTCAGTAGAGACAAGAAACTTTGGTGTACTAAAAAAGGTCTGGTACAATACCAAACCTTTTCAATTAAAATCTGTGCGATGACTTAGGATTGCTCTCTGTATTCTCGACGCATTCACAACGCATTCACATGAGAAGCATTTCGCTTATTCAGCCCATGTAGACAAGTCGTTTGGATCGCGAAACTCAGTTCCTGAGGCCTGCTTGGTTGCTGCAGCCAAACTTTTCTCAC
This sequence comes from uncultured Myxococcota bacterium, assembly GCA_965661045.1. Classification (GTDB taxonomy): domain Bacteria; phylum Myxococcota_A; class UBA796; order UBA796; family UBA796; genus CAJWHX01. Next base: position 22,942 of record CBFICN010000036.1, on the reverse strand, counting down.
CGTACACGGCACCAAACAGTACAGCCAGCGTTTGGCCAACAGCCGGCAACAGTAGGACGAAGCACAAACATACAGCGATGGTTCCGAAAACAGACAACATAAACAAAATTGGGTTCATTTTTTCTCCAAATGTGTTTGTGGATTTGACCCACAATAGCCTTACTGATTCTTTTTAACAGATTCTACGTTTTGTGTCGAGAACTTGACAAGTTCATAACAGATTTGTACGACCATTTTTTTCAATTTTGTGATAGTATTTGTAAAAGTGAATTTATTTTGTTGATTGGGTTCATTTTCTGAATGGAGAGACGAACACAATAGTAGTGTTGAAAGCGTCAATCTTGCCGATACAATGTGCCAAAATTTCAGGTTTGTTGAAGGAGTCATAGTGTCCAGTACAGAGCAATATCGTCCGTTGGAACGCGGTACTGTCATCGCGAGTAAGTATCAAATCGAGAAGTATCTTGGGGAGAGTTTGATTGGTCCCACATATGTGGTTCGCCATCAACAAAGTGAAAAGTTGATCGCAATCAAGTTCATCCGGCCAGAGTACAACGCAAAAATAGATCGGGTTCAAGAACTGATTCGACAAGCAAAGCGCGTCAACCATAAGAATGTTGTTCGATATGGGAAGGTTGGTCAATACAAAGGGCTGATTTTTTTCACTCAAGAATATTTTCCGAGTACCAACTTGCGTCAAGAAATGTTGGACAAAGAAGCCCGAAACGAAAATTTCAGCATCGCAGATGTGGTAGAGATTGCTTCAGAAGTGCTTCAAGCGCTCAGTGCCATTCATACATCAGAAATTTATCATACGAACTTGAAGCCTGAAAACATTTTGATTCGGTACCGAACGCAAGAACATGGCGCAAAGATGTTTCGTGACATCAAGATCACCGACATCGTGACGGCGGCAATTTTGGGTGACGAAAACATCAAGCCCAGTCCTTACCGTTCACCTGAATGCTGGGATGGTGGTTTGGATTACCGTGGTCCTCAGTCCGATGTGTACTCCATTGGACAGGTTCTGTATGAACTCTTGATTGGAAAGCCCGCTCGCGGAACGTATTTTGCACCAACTTCGTTGCGTGATGACCTAAATGATCGAATTGACGGAATTATTGAGATTGCACTCTCTCCAAGTCCGCAAGACAGGTACTCCTCTCCCGAAATCATGCTCAATCAAATTAGAACGTATTTCTCTGAAGAATTTTTGCAGTCAACCCAGACTGAGAAGGTAGACAATCAGATCCCATTGTACATTGGCGGTGGAATTTTGGCAGCGGTAGCCATTATGGCAATGGTTTTCGCGGGTGGTTCAGAGAGCAAGTATGAATTGGCCTTGGTTGAAGATCAAAAACTACGAACTGCTGTACAGAATGAAGCAGAAGCATTGGAACCTGGCGGTACAGAGTTCAAGCGGTTGCAACAGAAATATCAAGAAGACGGAATGGTGTTCATCCCAGAAGGTCCAACACTGATTGGTGCCTTGAACCAAGAATATGAGTTGGTTGTTGGAGACAGTAAGGGAACAGAAAGTGCGCGCCCGAAAACTAAATCTGATAGAACTTGGGCAGCTCGGTCAGAGAGTGCTGCAACAAAGGTGACAGTCAAAGGGTTTTACATTGATCAATTTGAATGGAACAACCCAACGGTCATTGATCCTGACTTTCCACAAACACCGACGACAAAAAAGAGTCATGCCGAAGCCCAGCAATTGTGCGAGAGTGTCGGTAAGCGTCTGTGTACTGCAACCGAATGGGAGAAAGCTTGTAAAGGGTGGGAAAACAACATCTTTTCTTACGGCGACGTGTATGACGACAATCACTGTATGGTGAATGGAGAGTACATTTTTTCTAGCGACAAGGACTGTTACTCTTCCTACAGCGTGTTTGGTATGAGTGCTGGACCGCGTGAGTGGACCGACACCATTCCTCGTGGAAAAGCCAACGAGGTTGTCATCAAAGGTGGTGGCTATAAAATGACTGATGAGCGCACACAGCGTTGTACGTATTCGCACTCTATGAAAGCAGAGTGGGCGGACGACGATTTGTCATTCCGTTGCTGTCGGGATGCAGACTGATAAAAGGGACAATGAAATAAAGAGTTGGCATTCATCAATGCCAAACACAATTGTGCTCGATTTCAGTTGATGACCAAAAGAAAGCATGTTCCAAAGAGAATGCAACGTGTCTTGAGAGGTTGAATTGTAATTGCACCGTGAAGAGTGTCATTGACTTCATCAAGGTGCGTGCGAGTTAACTACGATTTTTGGTACAGGAATTGCTCTATACAGTAAAAGAGCGAGACCAAGGTCGTCGCTCTTTTGTGTTGGAAAAAATCCAGCGTCAGGTTTTCTTGGCGCTTTTCTTGGCTTTATTTTTCCTCTTGTTCTTTGCCTTTTCTTCCTTTTCTCGTTCTCCACGTTCCTTTGCTTCTCGAAATATTTCTTCGAGTTCTTTGGCTACTTTTTCTCTATGTTTGTCTAAATTTTCAGCGAGGTATGTTCGTGTTACCTCCAACGACTCCATACGCACACGCGTATCCAAGGTCTGAAAACAATCGTATATTTCTTGCTGCAGTTCTGCGAATGTCAAACCTTTGGTTGATTTTGGCTTAAATTCCTTGATCACCCCTTCAATCTTTCTAAGGGCAGCGTTTAGGACAAGTGGGGCTTCTGGTTCAGGCTCTGCCTTGCCGCGTCCTCTTCGGGTCACGGGCTTGGCGGGCTTGGCGCGTGATCGCGTACGTCTTCTACGCTCTCTCTTCAGGTCTAAGTCTGTAATCAACTCGTGGATGAGGGTAATCAAATGGTGATTGGCAAAGCGGACCATTGGTTCAACAATAGATTCTAGGTCAAAGTCTTCTAGACCAGCACTGCCTTTGTCAACGAATAGATTTGTTAGCTGTTCGTAACTCTTGTGGCTGTACAATTCTTGAGGTTCGAGTATTCCGACGAGTCGAATTTTTTTCCATTTCAACAGCACTTTTAAGTCGTTTCCACCATCAGAACTGCTTTTGTTGGGCTCATGGGCTTTGTTGATCTCCTTTCGGGCCAAGCGCATGATTGTTTTATTGGCTTCGTCTTCGAGTTTTGTGACTTCAGCAACGAGCGCATTGAAGAAGTGTGCAAATTTGTGTTCGCCGTCCAACAGATCTGCATCGATGGTTAGTCTGAGATTGGATATTTCTTTGAGTCCTTTATCGGAGAACTCCGCATTTTTTACAGGCAACCCTTTGTTTAGCATCTGTTTAAGGTTTTGGAGATGTGCCCAATTTTTCAGGTCATTGAACGGCAGCAAGAATTCATTCATGTGTGGTTCAAGTAGTGTGTAAGCACCTTCTTCAATGATGAGTTCTTTGGCCTCTGTATAGATTTTGCTTTCACCAAATGAAAGAGATTTTGTGATGCCAAGCAGTTCTAGGTCACGAAATACACTTGCGATGAGTTCGGGAATTCCAGAATTTATATTTTGGATATAGCCTCGGTATCGTCGATTCCAAGTTGTCTTATTTGGCTTGACATCTTGGGTTTTCAAGATTGTATACACTTCATCGAGCTCTTTCGGGGTCATGACGGCTCGGATGGTAGATTGACCAGGGTGGTCCACGCGTACTTGTGCAGTTGATTTTTTGAGTTCCAATGCGCAAATTGTACAGGAATTGCCACGAGGGTCTTCTGTTTGTAAACCCGTGATGAGTCCAACACCTTTACCATGATAGACAGCAAGGTTTCCAACAACAAAAGCATTCATGATGGGTCCGTGGTTGTGTGTGATAAGTGTAGCAATCTCGATTGAAGTTCGAAATTTACGATATAGTGTACAGTATAAATTTCAATTTGTCAAGTGTGTGAGCGTCATGACCAGAAGGATGGTGCATGCCGAGAAAAAGGTTAGTACATTGACAGACAACATCTGGAGGCATCAATGTTGTGGATCGCGCGTTTGGCACTGCTGTTGATATTTCTGGGTTGGTTTGCAGCCTTCGTTAAAGGAATCCGTGCATATTTGAAGCGTCGATGGGTTTTGGACTCAACCGGTTCCAAAGCTCCCGCTGGCTTAACTGTCAGTATTTTGATTCCTGCTAGAAATGAGGAGCGGGGAATAGAAGCCTGCGTTCGAAGTGCGCTTACACAAGACCATCCCAGTGTAGAAACCATTGTGTTTAACGATGGATCGACAGATCAGACTGGCAATATCTTGGCAACTCTTCAGCAGGAATTCCCCAAATTAAAAGTTCCAGTAGTGGAGTCTGGAGAGTTGCCAGAGGGGTGGTTTGGTAAACCGTGGGCCTTGCAACGTGCGCAGCGATATGCCACTGGGCGATGGTTGTTGTTCGTGGATGCAGATGTGGTGTTGTCTCCAGAAGCCGTCTCGCGAACGGTGGCGTATGCAAGAGAAAACAAACTCGATATGGTGACCGGACTTGGAACACTGGAGATGGAATCCTTTTGGGAAAAGGTAATGCAACCCGTGGTTGGTGGCTTGATTTTAGCGGGAAATTCGTTGAGTGCGGTCAACGATCCGAATCAGCCAGACAAAAATCTGGCCAATGGCCAATTCATTCTTATTTCTAGAGATGCATATGAAGAGATTGGTCGTCATGCCGCGGTAAAGAACAACATTTTGGATGATGTTGGGATTGCAAGAGCCGTTGTGGTTGCAGACAAACGCTATCACTGCTTGTATTTGGATGAATTGTTTCGCTGTCGAATGTATACGTCTTTTGCAGAGATTTGGGAGGGGTGGACCAAAAACCTATTTGCTGGGTTGCGCTACTCGATTCCCAATTTGATACTGGCGTTGTTGTTTACCTTTGCATTTAGCATCATGGGGCATCTACTTTTTCTGTTGGGTGCTTTACGATTGGCGCAGGTTTATGTTGTGTCTTTGGAGTTTATGATTTGGGGAACAGGCATCATGGTGATGACGCAGCTCACACGTGGACTCATGGACCATCGAAGGGGAATGAACCTACTGTACGGACTGACCCACGCACCTGCCAATGTACTCGTGCTTTTTTTGCTTGTAAACTCTGCCATTCACTCTTTGCGCGGAACTGTGACTTGGAAGGGGCGAACCTACAAACCACAAGGAGACGCGTAAGGGGCAACTGGTCTTCGATTATTGAAATCGTCCACCAATTCCAGTTACGAAGGAGTAATTTCCATCGTGAATTTCTCCAGCCTTTCCCGTTGATGTTTCAACATCGACATTGCGTACTGTAGAGCGTCCACTCACAAATGCGTACAGTGCATTGGAAATGTCATATCCAACTTGTGTTTCTAGTTTGTGTCGGTATACAGAACCTCGAAGACCCATATCATAGGTCAGGTGGGCGAATACTCCCGTGTCCGTATACAAATCGGTACCCAGCCCGACGTTGAGAGCGGTTACAAACAAAGGTTCATACGACAGTTCAATATTGCCATCGTCTTGAATGTTTTGTCGAAAAATAATCAAGTCATCTCGCAGCAGTCCCATGCGGAATGAAGGCGTCAGTGTCATGCCTGAGAGTGCGACAGGATATTGTGCCGCAGCCATTGCGTCGATCGATGTCATCCAGTCCACGATGGGCTCGGGAAACTCCGTCAAGGCAATTGCATACCGATCAGATTGCACATGTACATCAAAGCCCACATAGTCAATCGAAGGCACTGTTCCCACCGCGCGAAGATCCACCCCAGCAGTCAAGGCTGGAGAAGACCCTTCTGTCTGGCGATTGAACGTGATGGCTTTTTCATAGAGCAAGCCTGTGGTGGACGTGGGCACCTGTTGATAACTGAATGAGCCACCGACATACCCAATTCCAGCCCGTAACCAAGAGGTTTCACTGGGAGTGTTTCTAGGGGTGCGCTGTTTTGGTTCTCTTGGAGTGCGCTCCTTTTTGACTTTTGTCTTTTTGTCTTTTTTCTTTTTTTGCGTGTTGGCGTCACTTTTGTTTTCAGAGAACTGCGAACTGTTCTGATTGTTTCCTTCAACGGCTACTATGGGAGACTCAGTAGTCTCCCCGATGACTTCAACTTGCAATTCCTTTTCGAGGTTTCCGTCACTCGATTGTACGACAATGGTAATGGTCTTGTTTGAACTCGTCGGTGCAATCAATGATACAGAATATTGACCACTGCCGAGATCTTGGATTTTGCCAATGGAGCCACTCGAAGCCATGACTGTTAATTCTTCTCCAGAAACACCACGACTATTTTTGTCGGTCAGACTCATGTTGATGGTTGTTTTTCCACCTGGCGTCACTTTATTGGGTTCTGCTTTTAAAGAAAGAGAGGTGGCCTCACCCACTTTGTCCACTTCACCAGTGAGGGCAACACCTTCCATGCCTTCTCTTTCAAATCGAATGTGATTGATGGATTGAAACAATCGATCTTGTAAGCGTTGGTGGAATTGATTTTGAGACCGTTTCAGTTCCGGCAAACTGTCCAAAGACTCTTTTGGCGCTACAAACAATACGAATTCACTTTGGAGATCGCCTGTCGTAGCGGTGATTCTGACCAGTCCACTTTGTGTTCCCGCTGTATAGGTTACCTGAGCGAGTCCCGCACCGTTGCTTTTGCTTTGATTGGGTAACTGACCACTCCCTTCTACTTCAAATGACAATGGCTGATTGGCTACCGGTTGACCAAATCGATCGTACACCATAAACGAGAGCAAACTGCTTGAGATGCCGTCGTTGGGCAAGCGATCATAGTTGGGTCGCATTGCAATTCCGAAAGGTGGATTGTTGCTTGCAGAGCCTTTTACAGCCGTTGTGACTTCAATGGGGTTATCACTGATCGGCGTTAGTTTAACGGTGTAATCACCACTGCCTAAAGATACAGGAGACTTATTCATTTTGGCGCCGTTGGCCATGACGATCAAGTTTCGATCTTCCAAACCATGATTGTCATTGTCCTTAACCTGGATGGTAAGTCCAAATGCTGGAATGTTTTTGGGGAGCACAGTTTCTGCTGCTCGCAACGCGACTTCTCCCGGCAAGACAGGCAGCAAATTAAAACTTTCAGCGTCAACGATGTCCCCAGAAGGGTCTTCAAGCATTACCTGAACCCTTTCTGTGGCTTTGGTATTTTTGAGTGGCGACGTGTACTCCATTGAATAGTAACCATCTCCCAAGGCTTCAACAGACCCGCACTCTCCCAGTGTTGCTTTGCAAGTCATCGTAGCGCGAGTGTCAGGATTACCCTTGGGAGTGGCCACGTAGGCGTAGAGTGTATGTTTCGTGACGCCATCCGCTGGCAGATCTTGGAGGGTTGGCAAAATATTGAGTCTGGGTACGTTTTTGGGAATGCGCAAGTCCAACAACTCTTCTTTACGTTGTTCATTGGTGATCACAATCAACTTGGCTTCGGGTTGTCCAGGGGGCGCAACGATGGGCACTGCAGCTTTACCGCTGGCATCTGTCTGAACAGGTCCGAAATCGCGATCATTGATGCGAATGATGACGTTGCTGTTTGGATTGGTGTTGACGGCAAAGTTTGCTTTGCCCTTTTGCTTGAGAACCAAATGCGATTTGAGTTCAGGATTGGTCAAATCAGACAGCGTAAACACGGCGATGTGAGGGTATGTTTTCTTCGTTGGGGGAATGTACCGGGCTGAAAACTGACCATTCCCCAAAGACACGAGGTCTTCCACTGTGCCAGTAGACACATTGAGTGCAAACTGATCTTTGGCAAATTCTGTTGGTACTTGGACTTTGATGGTGACAAAGTCATCTTGACCCAATGTGATCTCTTCTGGAGACGCCGTCATGGTGATCTCTGCACTGGGTGCCGGTGTTAAACGAATTGGGAAACTCTTTCGAATGGCGCGACGTTGTGAAGTGCGAGCATTGATTTGAATAAAGTCGTTTGTGGCATTGGAGATTTTTTCCGGAACCAAGGTCGTTGAGTAAACACCGTTTCCTTCTGACTTCAATGTCCCTTTTGCCGAACCAATGCTTGTTTTTCCGGTGATGCCGTCAATCGCTGTGCCATCTGAATTGAGAAGTAAGAAATAATAGGTGGCTTGTGTCGTGCCGTCTGCAATGGCGGGCTCTCCAGGTAGGAGATCTTCAATTCCTCCCGCAAATATGGATTCCTGCGCATGTGCAGGGGTGGGCATCGACAGTACGACGATCGGCGAGGTGCATAGTATGGTGAGTAAGGAAAGCTCGACGGGTCTCATGTGATGCACTCCATTTTGTTGTGGTGAAGACAATTTAGCGGTACTGATGTTTCAAATGTTTATTGAACAATATATAGCACTTTTTTCTCTCTAATACAGCCTTCAAAGAGTGATTGAGTCCACTTTAGTTGCTTGATCAATGCTGATTTTGTCACAAACCAGTTACAATGGAAAGGTAATGGTTTTGTATTTAGGAGAGCGAGCGTGCTACAACGAGAAATAGCAGATTCGAATCTGAGTGCGGCACAACAGAGACGTTTTCGAAGAATGATTGTAGATGTTGTTATTGACAACGGTCGGATTGGCACAATGGAAAGTCAGTACGTTCAGCATCTTTTTATGACGTTGGACAATCCTGGCGGAGATGACATTGCCGACGTAGAATCGCTTTGGCAACATTCAGAACTCGTGTTGAAGACAGCCATTACCGTGTCGGTTCTGTCCGGACGGTATCCAATTGAGCAAGCCAGACGTGTGAGTCGATTGGCCCAGCAGTTTGGTCTGTCAGCGAAAAAACTCCGTGCACTTGAAGATCAAGCGTTGCGCGCCATTCAGTTTCGTGGAAGACAAATGAATATTGATGCAACCAAAACATTGACAGAATCTTTGCAACAAGAGGCGACAACGTCAGCGGGTGAGGCATCCTACTCGGATTTTATGCAGGGGTTATGGCAATCTGATGCAGACCTGATTCAACATACGCAGCATACGGATCTAGACTGGGATGATTCTGCAGAGTGACTTTAATTTGGTATAAATTGTAAATGCAAATTTGGAGAGGATATGGATACAGAATCAAAGGGCACAATTCTTGTTATTGAAGATGACTTGGATATTCGAATGCTCATCACTATGACCCTCAAGCGTCACGGGTTTACAGTGGTCGCAGTTGAAACGGGTGAAGAGGGACTTGAAAAGGCTCGGGAACTTCAACCACTGGTCATTACGTTGGATTTAATGTTGCCTGGCATCGGAGGTATGGACGTTTGTGAACAACTTCGTGCAAGCAGCGAAACAGAAGATCTCTACGTCATCATGGTGACTGCATTGGGCGATGATGAGAATAAGATTACAGGCTTCAAAGCGGGTGCTGATGATTATATGGTGAAGCCGTTTCAACCAGATGAACTTGTTTTGCGAGTTCAAGCCGCAGCAAAGAGAATGAAGCGCTTTCTCAAAAAGACAGAAGACCCAGATGTATTTGAGTTTGCAGGACTGAAGTTGGATGCGTCACAGCACCGTGTTTGGATTGATGATGATGAGATCAAGATGACGATCACTGAGTACAAACTGCTAACGCACTTGTTGCGCAAGCAAGATCAACTGTGTTCGCGTGGAGAATTGCTTGAGAAAGTTTGGGAGCTGCCCGCCAATTTGAATACACGAACTGTCGATACCCACATCAAAAGGCTTCGTCAAAAGATGAGTCACTTGGCTCCTTTCATTCAAACCGTACGCGGAGCAGGGTATCGATTCTCACAACATCAGGAAGGCTAAGCGCCGATAGGGTAGCCAACTCCAAACGCAAGTTGTATTTCCGTTTTGGTGCGACAGGCAGTATGGCCGTTGAGGCTGAGGGTGAGAAGATGACAGGGCTATTGGAACAGTTGGTGAATGGTTCTCCTTTTGGGATTGTGGTGTTTGACAATGAGCGTCGCCTACAAATTCTCAATACAGCAGCCAAGAGAGTGATCACCACTGTTGGCAATCCAATGGGATTGGCAATCGAGGCGGCCATTCCAATGACTGAACTTCATCAGTTGGTGCCAGTGCAGGATGCCTTGGATGCCAAAAAGGTTGAATTTGAGTATGGAACACGATTTTTGAAAGCTCAATCTACCCCTCTATACAATGTTGATACGGACTGTTTGGAAGGGAGACTCATTATTGTCGAAGACGTGACACAAGCGAAACGCTTGGAGAGAGCCCAACGAGACTTTGTTGCCAACGTATCTCACGAACTCAGAACCCCAACGACTTCGATCGCTGGTTTTGCACAGATGATGCTTGATGATCGCGACCAGTTGTCTGAAGAACACAAGATGATGCTCGAAGCGATTCATCGCAATGCGCTGCGATTGAACAATCTCTTTGAAGATCTGTTGATTCTCTCAAAAGTTGAGGCAGACAATGGTCCGTTGCCAATGGACACTGTTTTCTTAAATGGAGTGGTTCAAGAGTGCGTCGACAAACAAAAAGTTCGAGCGTCCAAAAAGAATATCGAGTTTTTGGTGCTGGTATCCGATAAATTGAAGGTGCGAAGCAATCGTGATGCCCTACTTCACATTGTGGGGAATTTCGTAGAGAATGCCGTCAAATACAGTTTCGAAAATCAATTGGTGACAGTTCGAGCCGCCTTGCGCGATGGGTCTGTGCAGTTGGAAGTCATAGACTTGGGAGAGGGTATATCGCCCAGTGACCAAAAAAAGATTTTTGAGCGCTTCTTTCGAGTAGACAAAAGTCGTTCTCGAGCCGTGGGTGGAACAGGTTTGGGATTGGCGATCGTTCGAACGTTGCTCAATAGAACGGGCATCCGTTTGGAACTTCGTTCTCAAGTGGGTAAAGGCTCCATCTTTAGGATCTATCTGCCACCCGATGAGGGTTTAAGTGAGCGTGAGTCACGAAGATGAAACTCGCTGGATATCAAATTTTGGACACTGTGTCTGAACAGTCGACTGCAGTGGTGTACAAAGTACGGCACCCCACCTTACAGTCTGTCCACGCATGTAAATTGATTCCCCCACAGTTCGTTGACAATCCGAGTATTCGAGCAGCGTTTTTGCAACGGGTTCAGTGGCGCATTGACAACCCAAATCCCTTTTCGATACGGATAACAGAGGCCATAGAAGAGAAGGAACACTTGGGGTGTGTATTGGATTGGCTTGAAGGGGTGACGCTTCGGGAACATCTCACTCAGTTTGGTAAGGTGGACATCGTTCCCGCTACGCGCTGGATTGCTCAGGTTTTATCTGCATTGCACGTTCTTCACCAAAGTGGTCTCATCCACCTTGATATTCACCCACGAAATGTATTTTTGCAACGTTCAGAGCAAGGTTGGATAGCGGTGTTGATGGATGATGGTGTCCATCAGCACATTACGGATGAAGCAATGGGGTTTGCGCAAACGGTAGAACGACTTCAGTACCGTTCTCCGGAAGAAGTGCACAAATCGACACAACCTGACAGTAGAAGCGATGTCTACGCGGTAGGGGTTGTGTTGTATGAACTGCTGGTGGGGCGACCGCCCTTTTCATCGACGACAGAGTATGGGGTTATGCATGCTATCCAAGGTGGTAAATGTCAATCGGTTCTTCAAGCTGCACCGCATGTACCAGAAGCACTGGCAAATATTATACACCGTGCGTTGAGTTTGGAACCGGACAATCGGTTCGAAAACGCCAAAGAGTTTTTGACGGCCATTCAAGAAGCCGTGGATATCCCCAAAGAATTAACGCCAGTTCAAGTGACAATAGCGGAAGGGGAACAGGCGGAGGTGGATGTGCTCATTGAAGACAATGGAGAATGGGTACTTCAAACAAATGCTTCGATTATCGACTCAGGTCAGACAGACGATGACGGTGTGAACCCCCAGAATTCCAATCGAGTTCGGTTGACTGATGGGAGCGCGAAGCGATGGCAATGGTCTCCATTAATTTGGCGCTATCGTTACTGGTTGTGGAGCTCATTGTTTGTATTGATGGTTGTGTACGGTCTTTGGAGGGGAGGTTTGTTTACCGGGCGAGTGTCACACATATCGGTCGACAACAAGCCATCGTGGGGAATGCTGGTGATGCAGTTGGATGAAGAACCTTTCGTTCCAACTCAGGATCCTCCAACACTTGCTTTGGGTCGTCACACCCTTCGTGTATGGGGTGGTGTACCTGAAAAGGGCGATTGTGGTCGATGTTGTTGGGATGCACAAGATGAGGTGGACGTTCCATTCGGCTGGGGTGATGTGGTTCACAGTTATGATTTGGATGCGGTTGTCTCTGGTTTGCAATGTCCAACGGTAGAACAAGCGTATCGATTTGAAAAGGTGGCCATACGACAGGGGATGATGGGTGCCCCTCCGGATATGCCAATGCGCGCCAACAATTCTTTGTGGCACCAAGTTCAGTTACTCGCCTCTTTTTGGATGGGCAAAACAGAAGTTTCACAACAGTTGTTTCAGCAGGTCATGGGTACGGTGGAAAGTGGGGACGGAAACTTGCCAAAAAGAAATGTTTCTTGGGTTGAAGCAGTCGAGTTTTGCAATCGATTGAGTCAAATTGAAGGGTTGGAGCAGTGTTACCAAATTGGTTCTCGAGGCGTATCTTGGGAAAAGGGTACTTTGTGCGCGGGGTATCGATTGCCAACGGAAGCGGAGTGGGCTTTGGCGGCACGGGCCGGTCAATCGTTGATCGTAGATGGAAAATTTCATTGGTTTGCTGGGGGGAGCAACGCTGGTTTGTTGGCTTGGTACGCGACAAACTCGAGTCAAAAGGCGCATCCGATTGCCGGAAAGTATCCAAATGCATTGGGATTGTACGACATGAGTGGCAATGTTTCTGAGTGGGTTTGGGATGGATATTCGCCACACTTGGGAAACGCTGTGAACCCAAAGGGCGTCTCTTCCGCCAAAAAGGTCATTCGTGGAGGGCACTATCTAAGCCCTGAGACGCAAATTCGAGTGTTTGATCGCGGTTACGCGTCGCAAACCTACAAATCTGACACCATTGGATTTAGGATTGTTCGGACCGTTCTTACTGTGGAACAGTCAAAGTAGGTGCGCACCAACACAACAGGCCAGGGATCGATTCTTCGCTTGTCTTCAACGGTATATTGAGACGGGTTACCATACGGTGGTTAATTTAGTACGCCGTTTCGCAAGAACCACAAGCAAACTTGTTCTCAATTCGGATCCAATTGTTGTGGCTACTGGCTTCACAATGAGGGCAAACTTCAGGAAACAATTCTGTCACTTCAATGATGAATGTCGCATTTTCCGTATCGATTTCCGCAGGTTCTTCGACTGTTGCGTTGGGAGTCTCTGGGGTTTCTGTGTTCTCTACAACCGATTTTTCACTAGACTGTGTCGTTTTTGACGTCAAATCCGCCGGTGCATCATCACTTTGTGGCTGTTGAACTGCAGAACCTTGTGTCACTGAAGATGTGGCGGTCGTGGAAACGGTTGGCGCTGTAAAAGATTGTGGTGCTGGTGGTGTTGGGTTGACCACTTCTTTCTTAGGCGTTCCGAACAGTAAAGATTTTATTTTGGATTTGATGCGCGCACGAATGGCCATAGGTCGACTCTTTTGTATTTGTGTTTTTATGATGGCGTTGAGATTGAACCCTAAAATCTAAGTGATGTTGGATGCAATATTTATAGCCAAATGATCCCGTGACAAAATTTGACATTGTTGAATTAGTATCAGATATCTGAGTCAAATTCCATGTAAACAGATTACAAAATGGTAAATTTCTCTGAAAAGTGCGAGAATCCTGTACATCACGAAAAATTTGTTGTAGTATTAAAAGCATATGCGTTCGGTTTTATACACATTGCAGCGTCTCAAAGATCAAGAGAAAAAACAAAAGCAGCGTGAGTTGGCGGAGGCAGAAAATGCCCGTGAAGAAAAGTACGATACGCTCACTCGTCTCCAGCAAGAGTTGTCCAATGAACGAGCAAATCGTCCTTTGACGGCTGGTGAGGTTGCTCTTCAAGACCGTTTGTTGATGCATCAGTTCTACGCTGTGTGTAGGGCAGAGGAAGATGTTGCTGTACACGACGAAAATGTACAGGCCTGTCAAGAAGCTTTGTTGTTTGCGCGTCAGCAATCTAAGATCAATGAGAAACTGGTTGAGACGATGGAAGCAGAAATTGCCTTGGAAAGAAAGCGCAAACAAGATAAAGAGACAGATGAATTGGGTGTGATGGGTTGGTGGCGCAATCAGGGACTGATGGAATAGGTCTGTAACATCGAACTAATCTGCGTGGTTTCCAGTCATCATCTTGTGCAGGTATCATATTTTATAAGAAGGAACGATCATGAAACAAGTTTTGCTTATGCTCTTTGCTCTTGGACTTGTCGGCAGTATATTGGCTTCTGCTGTGGCACAGGACGTTTCAGATCCTGCACCGCAAACTGCTGGACTCAACAGTTTAGAGCCACAAGAGTGTGACAGCGTCATGTCAGTTTTGCTTCAGAAAAAGAAAGAAGCCCTCGATCGTCGAGAGCGCAGCATCAAGGCTCGTGAATCAGATATTCAGGCGGCTGAAGCACGCATTTCCGAAGAACTCGACAAACTAGAACAAATTCGAAACGAGATGCGTCAAGCAATGCAAGACTTGGATGCCAAACAACTCGAAGAAGTTGAACGACTGGTCAATATGTTTGAGAAGATGCGTGGGAAAAAAGCCGCTGCAATTTTGGAAGAAGCTGACCGTGAAGTTGCAGTAGAAGTTTTGCGAAGAATGCGGGACAAGCAAGCTGGTGAGGCTCTTTCGGCAATGACACCCAATGTGGCGGCAGAGATTGCTGAAATTATTTCACAGTTTCCATACGAGTCGGAGTGAAGCATGAAACTTCGAAATGAGGCGTTGAATAAAGGGACAAGTGCTTTGATTGCAACGCAAACCCATGTTGAAAATGGATCCAAGATAGCCAAAGGCGAAGATGCATTGGGTGGGGTTGTATCTCAGTTTTCATCCTTGATGTCAGTGATGCAAGATGATTTCGCACTCATGAACGATATGGAACGAGAGTACGAAGGCGAGCGCTCAGAAGTGGAGCCTGTCTTGCCAGAAGAGTTGGCTGTTGTCCTACCCAATGAAGTCAAACGCGAAGAAAGGGAGACCACGCAAGAAAAAGCAGTACCCAACTCTGATTTTGACCGTGAAATCGCCACCGAACGGTTGTTTGAAGATTTGTTGATTGAGTCTGCAATGCCGACAGTCGTTCCAACAGTGGACAACACAATGGTTGAACAAACCATCGCTGGAACAACCGAGACTTTAGAATTGAGTGCGGTAAGCGATGTTGTGGATGTGGTTGAATCTGCACCCGTTCCTATGTTTGCTCCGCAGCCAGTGGTGGACACTGCTTTGGTTGCAGCTGAGAATATGATGCCTGTAAAAGAGGTTGTGGTGGCAACCCCGCAACAAGTTCCTGAAATGCTGGCACAGGAAATCTTGGAATCCTTCCAGCCAATGTTGGTGGAAACAGTCGAAGAAGTGGATGATGCTCCAAGGTTTACGATGTCTGAAAGAGTGGACTTGCCGGATTACCTTCGTGAAGAAGTTCGATTGTTGGACGATGATGTTCTACCGCTTGAAGACTCTGTCATTGAACTCGAAGAACTTGAGATCACGCCTCAACGAAAAGGTTTCGAGCAGGCGGTAACGACACGAGTGGAAAGTCAAGTGCAAAACAATCAGCCTATTCTCTCGGACGTACAAGCCAGTTTGCAGGCCATTTCAACATCACAGCAAGTTCAGGGACAGGTTCAAGTTGTGCAGCCAACGGTGACATCACAAGTAGACGGTGTTGCTGTTCAGCAAACAAAGTCTGTTGAAACAACCAAAGATGTAAAACTGCCCAAACTTCACTTGACCAGACAAAGTTTCGAAGAACTTTTAGAAGAAAGTCAAGAAAAGGGTACTGAGCAAATGGGCTTTCGAAGCAAACTGATTCAGAAACTGGAGATGGTCATTCAAGATCCCATGGGACGTTTGGATGTTGAAGTCGCTCAAGAGGTTACTGGAGTCAATGTCAAAGCGGCCGTGCCAGCAGAAGTCCTTCCAAGTCTGATGGGATTGGAAGGTGACTTGCAGATTGCGCTAGACAACAAAGGCATTGACCTGAGCCATTTTGAATTGTTTGAACGAAAGGAAGGCTCTCAAAATGATGGGCAAACCGTAACTTCTAGCGATATTGAAGACTCGCAGAGTCCCGAAAACGATGAAAAATTACTCTCAGGTGGTATGTTGATTAATCGAAGGGTCTGAATTTTTCCATTCGTCCAATCGTCCCTGCATTTCACCACACCAAATCCACAGAATACAAACCAGACAATATAGAATATAGATTTTTGAGGTGTTTAAATGACGACAGCATTGGAAGGGGTGTCTTACTTGGCAGGACAGAATACAGAGCCCACCATCACTGAGCCAGGTGCCAACACTCAGTTGGGTAAAGACGCTTTTTTGAAACTATTGGTTGCCCAAATGCAAAATCAAGACCCGTTGAACCCACAGTCAAACGAAGAATTTGTTGCCCAACTCTCTCAGTTTACGCAGGTGGAGCAACTCATGGATTTATCCACACAGTTTGATGGCATGTACATGGCCATGAACTCTGTGAACAATACTTCTATGACTCAGTTGTTGGGCAAAGAAGTCGTGGCGGTAGGGAATCAGTTCTACCACGATGGAAATGGAGACATGGAACTCCATTATGCCGCAGCGGCTACCACACAAGGTGCAAAACTCACGGTGTACAATGAAGCTGGTTCAGTGGTGTACTCCGGTGCAGTAGGTGCACTCAAAGAAGGTGAAGGGTCCGTGACGTGGGATGGCCGAGATGTCAATGGTCAGCCATTGCCTGAAGGAAATTACACATTTTCAATCACTGGTTTTGATGGGAACGGAGATTCTGTTGAGATTCAAGAGTTGATGGTGGGGATTGTTGATGGCATGTCTTATGAAACCGGTGTTCCAACTCCAAGTATCAAAGATGTCATCTTCGATTTAGGGCAGATTTTGCGCGTTGAGATTGCCGAGAAAGATTAAGTATGTTGGTTTAAAAACATCTTTGTTTGCATCGGCAGTAAGCATAATTAAGGTTTTCATTGAACAGTCAAATCATATAGAATATAGATATATATAGAATTTTGGAGGCAAACCATGTCACTTTTTAGCAATCTTCATACAGCAAGCTCCGGCTTGAACGTTGCATCGATGTCCATGAGCGTCATCGGTGACAACATTGCAAACGTCAACACCATTGGATTCAAGAGAGGCCGCGCGACTTTTTCGGACTCGTTCCCACAGCCTGTTTCCTTTGTTCATGGTCCCATTACCATTGGTTCTGGTGCTTACACAGCGAAAACAAGCAACATTTTTGGTCAAGGAGCCTTGCAAAGCTCTGGTAACACTTTGGACATGGCCATCAACGGAAATGGATTCTTTACGATTCGCGACGGCAATGCACTGTACTACACTCGAAACGGTGAGTTCTACTTGGATGCTGAAGGGTATATGGTGAATGCAGCTGGGTTGCGTGTGCAAGGATACACTGCCAGCGAAACTGGATATATCCAACCGACTTTGGGTGACTTGAAAGTTGCCGTGGGCGATATTGAATCAGAAATGACAACTGAAGTGGTGATGACTGCCAACATCGACGCCGATGCAGATGACAGTACAACACCTGTATCATCCATGTCTCGAGATGGGTTGACGGAAACGATTGACGAAGTGACTCAAGCTGCAGATTACTCAACGTCGATCTCTGTGTATGACTCGTTGGGTGCCAAGCATGATTTGACCATCGTGTTTGAAAAGACGGGTACCAGCACATGGGAATATTATGTGTTGACAGATGCGGGTGAATTGGCAGACCCTTCTGGAATTGGCTACGCAGACGGATACGCCTTTGCAACTGCTTCCGGTTCATTGACGTTCAATACAGACGGTGAACTTACTGGTTTTACACAGAACAACACTTCATCGGTCACCGCATGGAATTATGAAGGTGCGACTGCACAAGATATTGCGTATGATTTTGGTTTGGATACTGCGAACTTGCCTACAAACAACGGTGCGCTGACTCAGTTGGCCGCAGAATCAACGGTTACAAGTATCGATCAAGACGGAGCGAGTGTCGGAAACCTGATCTCTTTGCAAGTACAAACAGACGGTACGATCCTTGGACTCTACGACAACGGTATGGATCGAAATATGGGTCAAGTAACGATCGCCGTGTTTGATACAACCAACGGTATGGAACGAATGGGTTCTGGTCTATTTCGCGCACAGCGTATTCCTGGTGAGCCTGCATTTGGAGTGGCTGGAGAAGGAGGTCGAGGCGATGTCTTTGGCTCCAATCTTGAGGCTGCCAATGTGGACATTGAGGAAGAATTTATCAATATGATTACTGCTCAGCGTAGTTATCAGGCAAACTCTCGTGTATTGTCGTCCACAAACGAATTGCTCCGTGAGTTGGTGAACTTAATCTAATTCACCTCACTGTAGATAGAGGATAATCAAATGTCAGTTGATTTTGCAACCATCGGTGGACTGTTGTTGTGTGTCGTTCTTGTTTTGGCAGGAATTATCAACAATGGAGATGCGGCAACTGTGGTGACCCCCGCAATGGCGCTCGGTGCTTTTATTGATACGCCATCCATTTTGATTGTGGGTTTTGGATCGATTGCAGCAGTCGCAATTTGTTATCCTCTCAACGTCTTTTTGAGTATTATTCAAGTCACCAAACAGGCTTTTCTGTACAAGCCTCGCGATACCAAAGCCATCTTGGCGATGCTGCAAGACATGTCCAATCGTGCTCGACGAGAGGGTACATTGGCTCTGGAAGAGTTCATTGACAAGGTCGATGATGATTACTTTTCGAGAGGGGTTCAGTTGGTTGTGGACGGGCACGAGCCCAATGCGATTGAGGACTTGTTGTATAACGAGATTGAGAAAATCAAAGAGCGCCATGAGCAAGGGATTGGAATGTGGGAGAATTTCGCACTTCTGTCACCGGCCTTTGGAATGATTGGTACATTGATTGGTTTGGTGAAAATGCTTGGCAATATGGATGATCCAACAGCGATTGGGCCTTCTATGGCGGTCGCATTGTTGACTACTTTATATGGATCTTTAATTGCCAACGTTGTTGCGTTGCCACTGACAAAGAAACTTAAGTTTCGTTCAGATCAAGAAATTCAGGAAAAAGAAATCATTGCACAAGGCTTGCTTTCCATTCTCGTGCGTGAGACCCCACGCTTCTTAGTTGATCGTTTGAATACCCAGCTTGCACCGCAAGATCGTCTGGAGCAAATCGGCTAATGGCACGTCGCAAGAAAAAAGAGGCGGCAAAGGCAGAACCTGGGGCGCCACTGTGGATGGTGACCTATTCCGATATGGTTACCTTGTTGTTGTGCTTCTTCGTGATGCAACTCGTATATGCAAACTTTGAAGACCCTGGAAAGGTTGAGGCGGCGTTACAGTCAATCAAGGCGGCATTTGGAACTGGAAGTGTCAATTACACGGAGCCAAGTGAGCCGACACCTTCTCAAAGTACAGACATGAAAGAGTCTGCCAAAGAGCAAAACGAGCAGTTGGTCGAAGCGTTACAGTCTGTTCTGGCAGAAATGATATCACAGAACTTGGTTCGCATGACCCAGACCAAGACTGAAATACGCATTCAGCTAGATGAGATGGTGCTATTTAGACCAGGCTCTTCAGCATTGAACCCAGTGTCTCTAGGGTTGCTCAATGACATCGCGTTGGCAGTACACGGCTATCCAGTGCTGATGATTGTAGAGGGGCATGCCGATGCTGACGGTACATCAGAAGAGAAGAACTGGTTGATGAGCGCTACACGAGCTGTGACGGTTGTATCAGAACTGCGTCGTAGAAAAGGTGAAGATGGGAAAGCGTTGCTGGATGGTAAATTCCTAGAAGCCAGGGGAATGGGAGAGTTTCGGCCCGCAGATGTGGAAAATAAAGAATCAAAGTGGAATAGACGCGTAGAACTGGTTATTCGAGGTCGTAATACAACTGCTGTTGGAGCGATTGAAGAGTTGGACAATGTTTTAGGGGTGCAAAATGGCAGAAGATAATGAAATGAATCCAGAAGAAGTCAAGTCTAGCAGCATGCCGATGGTGCTGGTGGGAGTATTGACACTGGTGATTGGAGCTGTGGGTGGCTTGTTCGCGTCAGACTTCATGAGCGACGATGCAGAGGAAGAAACAGCAGAAGTCAGCGCAGCGGAAACTGTAGATGGGGCTCAGGGCTCATCTGGAACTGTATCGGTGGCAGATGCAAATACTGTTGTGGCACCTCTGGGTGACTTTAGCATCAATTTGAAAGAGGCTTCGACATTGCGGATTTTACAAATGAGTATTTCTGTGGAGTGTGAAACTTCAGTTGAGGCAACCATCACTGAGAAAACACCAGAAATTCGAAATGCCATTCTGATGTTTACCAGTGAATACACCGTTAATTCATTGACAGGCTTGGAAGGAAAGATGGATCTTCGAGATGAGATTCAACTTCGAATCAACGCGATCATCAAGCCACATCGCGTAGAGCGCGTCTACTTCACCAAGTTCATCATTGGAAAGTAAGCAATGTCAGAGAATCCTTTATTGGCAAATCGAAGTCGTCGGAATGAAACAATCATTCCGTTGGTAGAGCAGTTCTTCAAACAGGTGTCTGAACTGTTTCGCGCCAAAATTGTATCTTGGGCGAGTCAAGATATTCCCACACGCATTGCGGCTGTCGAAGCGACCAATATGAGTGATTTACTCGCCAATCAAGAGTTTCGCGATTCGGTAATCTACGCAGTTGTGAGAATCCGTGGCGTTCCTGTCGAGGGATGTGTGATGATGCAGTATCCACTCTTTGCCAAACTATTGGAAGTGTCCATTGGTGGTGAAGGCGGAACAGACTTTTCTGCACCCGTCCGGAACCTGACTGATTTCGAAGAAAACTTTGCGCAGCGAGCTTTTGAGCATTTGAAGTTTCAAATGGAAAAATCGTGGAGTTTTGGCCGTAAGAAACTTGAGATTCAAATCGCCAATCCAACATTGAATCCACCAGCCTTTGGGTTGAAAGCCAAAAGTATGGAAGTGATTGCCGCGACTGTAGATATCGGTCCGATTACGTCTCCTTATGGCCTGATGTCATTGGCATTGCCCTCACAGGTGTTCGAACGGGCTTTGGGTTCTTCGTTGGGACCTTTGCCGGACGAAGGAGAGCCATCTTTTGAAAGTGTGATGGACATTCAAGTAGACTTCGTCGCTGAACTGGATAGATTGCGAATGTCTGTGCGCGAGTTGCGAGAACTGGATGTTGGCAGTGTGTTGACCGTAAAACGCGTGGATGAGGTGACGGTTCGAATCAATGGCAAGCCTGCGTTTACAGGGTCATTTGGGTCGTCAGGTGAGACGCGAGCGGTTCGAATTATGGATGTCTTAAGCAAGAAATAAGTCGATATAGACAATACTGATAACAGAGTACAAAGGTAAAAAAATGTCAGAACAAGGTAACATGCCCGAAGATTTTATCGGTGATATTCCAGTTGAGTTGGTGGTAGAACTCGGCCGCAAGAAAATGCTGTTGCGTGATATCGCCAAACTCAAAACAGATGACATTGTCGATTTAGAGCAAACCATGGAGGCGCCACTCAACATTGTGGTGGGCCAGAAACTTATTGCCAAAGGAGAGTTGGTGAAAGTCAACGGCCGCATTGGACTGCGCATCATTGAGATGATTGGAAAGAAAGGGGCAGAATAATGTCGCCATGGCTCTTTTCAACAGCAGCATTTGCTCAGGAGAGCCCACCTTCTGATGGCGTCAAGTCGACTGGTGGAACCGCGGAGACTCTGAACCAAGACAAGCAGTCGCAGGTTGAAGCGTCCAGCGAGTCACAGTTGGATGCTTTGGAAGCACGTCTACTGGGTGAAGTACCAACAGATGTAGAAGTCAATGGAGCATATACAAGCAATGAGATGAGTGGAATTCTGTGGATACTTCCAGTATTTCTCTTCATGGTGTTGATGATTGTTTGGTCGAGGTTCCGAAAAGTCGCCCCCATCAACCCAGGGGAAGTTCGGGTGCTGTCCAAGACACCATTGGGAAAAGAGGGTTCTTTGGCTGTAATTGTTGTTGGAGAGGCGGATGGTGCGGAACAAAAGATGCTTGTTGGCTTGTCGGAAAACAGTGCCCCTCGATTGCTGAGTGTGTTGGATGCTCAATGGAATAGAGATCCGGTGACTGAATCGGGTACAGATTCGACGGGGAATTTTGATGCATTTTTAGACAATGTCAGTCCCATTTCGGGTGTAGATAGCACCAACAGTGCTGTGACTGCTGCAAGAACAACTGGCAAAGTTGCAACAGAGGCAAAAGCGTCTGACCCAGAGCCCCACTTGGAAGCGAGACAAGATTTGGTAGAAGAATTGCTAACCGAACGTGGTATTCAGCAGTATCGAAAGGTAGCCAACCTAGAACAGGAACCTCGAGTACCACAGACACCATCGTTTGACTTTGGTGATGAAGAAGATTCTGTTGTCGATGATGACCCATGGGTGGTTAATTTTCGCCGAAAGTATCAGCAGTCTTGAGGTTTGATGTGCTTAAGCAAACGGTGAAAGCACTTGTGCAGTCAAGGTGGCTCAAAACAGCGCTGCTTGGTCTTGTGCTGTCTGGTTTGTCTTTTGTGTGCTTTGAACAGGTTGCTATGGCACAAGAACTTGCAGACTCAGCCGTGGAACTGAGTGAAGAAGTTCGCGACATGCCAGTGTCATCAACGATACGGTTGTTGTTTATTTTAACCGCGTTGACCTTTTTGCCTGCAATGATTTTGGCGATGACACCCTTCACACGGTTTATCATTGTCTTTTCAATGATGCGGCAGGCCATTGGTCTTCAGCAGTCTCCTCCCAATCAGGTATTGGTTGGGCTGAGTTTGTTTCTGTCACTGATGATCATGAAGCAACCATTGACCACGGTATACGATACCTCGGTGACTCCGTTCATGGAAGGAGAGATGGA
>CBFICN010000035.1:0-23564 GCA_965661045.1 uncultured Myxococcota bacterium | reverse complement strand
ATGCCAAACTCTAGGGTGTAAATCAAAAAATAATTCAAACAGGCGTTGATGATGGTCGCGAGTAGTTGAAGCAGCATCGGGAATTTGGTGTTGCCCATCGAAATGTAGATGCCATCGATGACAGGACCAAAAGCCAAGAAAAATCCGGTGTACCCCAACCAGGTCAAATAGTCTTCCATCATCTCTGCACTGGTACCGCTGAGCCCAACCAAGTCTGGCATATAGGGTGCGGACAAGATCAAAATGATGCAATAAGCGATTCCGGTGACGATTGTTGCCCTTAAACTTTGACCGATGAAGCGAAGTCGGTCCTCGGGTTTGTTGGCTCCTGTGGCGCGCCCAACCAAGGGGCCGATCCCTCCGCCGATGAGCATGAACATTGAAAACGCCGCGATCAAGATAAAAGAGGTGGACCCCAATGCGGCTTGCGCAGGTGCCCCTAGCCACTGTATGCAGTATTGATCAATGATTCGAAAAGCATTGTTCAGCAATTGAGAGAGGATCGATGGAATCGCCAGTGCCAGCAGTCCCCACAATGTAAGACGTTCGGGTTTCATAATGGTTGCATCTTTTATGTTTATCCCTGCACAATTGCAATGTTGGCAGGCATTTTATCTACGTGATCACCTTAATCCGTGGGATTGCAGAAGGTGTCTACAGTGGTCAAAAGGTCTCAATTCCGTTATAGATTGTCCAATTAATCATAGACCTTCAAGGAGAATAGTATGTCAGAAATAGAACAATCAACAGTCCATACAATTGGCGTTGTCGGCGCTGGTCAAATGGGAGCGGGCATTGCACACGTCGCAGCGATGTCAGGATTCAATGTCATTTTGACAGACATCTCAGAAGCCGCTTTGCAAAAGGGATTGAGTGGGATTGAAGCCAACATGCGTCGTGGGGTGAAGAGTCTGGGCAAGAAACTTTCTCGTGGTCAGTTGACCCAAGAAGAACACGATGCCAAAGTTGAAGCATTGAATGCAAAAATTGATGCTGCTTTGCCACGCATCACCACTTCTGTAGATTTGGGTGCCCACGCCGGAGCACAGTTGGTCGTGGAAGCCGCGACTGAAAATGTCGAACTGAAGAACAAAATCTTCGCTGAACTGTCCGAGAAAACTCCGGACAGCACCATTTTGTGTTCCAACACATCGTCGATTTCCATCACCGCGATCGCCGCCAACACCAATCGCCCAGATAAGGTTATGGGCATGCATTTCATGAATCCCGTACCGGTGATGAAACTCGTTGAACTGATTCGTGGACTGGCGACATCCGATGAAACCTTTGCAATCGTCTCAGAAATTGCACACAAAATGGGCAAGACTACCGTAGAAGGACGCGACATGCCCGGATTTATCGTCAACCGCATCCTGATGCCGTACATCAATGAAGCCGCACAAGCCCTGTATGAAGGAATTGCATCGGTTGAAGACATCGACGTGGCAATGAAATTGGGGACCAATGTGCCGATGGGACCGTTGACGTTGGCAGATTTTATTGGACTGGACACGTGCTTGGCGATCATGGAAGTGTTGCACGATGGGTTCAAAGACAGCAAGTACCGTCCGTCTCCGTTGCTTCGAAAGTATGTAGAAGCCGGCTGGTTGGGCCGCAAGAGCGGTCGTGGATTCTACGATTACAGCAAAAAGTAAGGAGAGACCATGTCTGAATTTGAAACGTTGCGAGCTGAGGTCGATGGAACGATTGGAACCATCACTTTACACAGACCCAAGGCACTCAATGCCATCAATACACAGATGGTCGAAGAATTGGGGCAAGCATTGGATGCTTGGAAAGACGCAGGGCTAACCGCTGTTGTGTTAACGGGCGAAGGAAAGGCCTTTGCAGCTGGAGCGGACATCTCTCAAATGTCTGGGTTTACTGCTATCCAAGCCCAGCAATTTGCTTTGAGCGGCCAACGTACATTGCGCAAACTAGAGCACTTTCCAGCCCCTACCATCGCGGCAGTCAATGGATTTGCCTTGGGTGGTGGATGTGAACTGGCAATGTGCTGTGACATCATTTTGTCTGGTCCCAAAGCCAAATTTGGACAGCCTGAAGTGAATTTGGGGGTCATTCCAGGGTTTGGTGGCACGCAACGACTGGTTCGACGCGTTGGTCGACAAGCCGCATTGGAACTGATGATGACAGGTCGGATCGTTCGTGCAGAGGAAGCCGTGTCTCTGGGGATCGCGCTGCGCATTGAAGAAAATGTTCTGGAAGGTGCCAAAGGGCTCGCTGCGGAGATTGCCAAAAAGGGACCCGTTGCTGTACGACTGGTCAAAGAAGTGGTGGACACCACAGACAGAATGGACACCGATGCAGGGTTGGCTGTGGAAGCCAGTGCTTTTGGTTTGTGTTTTGCAACGGCCGATCAGACAGAAGGCATGGGTGCTTTTCTTGAGAAACGCGCAGCAAAATTCACTGGACAGTGACCCCACATATTTAGAGAATCCGTTAGATTTTACCATACACCAATACAACAGAGGAAAACAGCATGTTTACATTGCCTGAAAATACACTCATGATTCAACAAGCCGCCAAAGAGTTTGTCGAAGAATATCAGATTATTGAAACGTCTATGAAAAGAGACCACACCCACGAGTTTCCAACGGATATCGTCGAAGCACTTGGCGAGAATGGTTTCATGGGGATGTTCATTCCAGAAGAGTATGGTGGAATGGGGCTGACTGTGTTGGATTATGTGGTTGCACTCGAAGAAATCTGCTACGCCGATGCAGGAGTGGGTG
This sequence comes from uncultured Myxococcota bacterium, assembly GCA_965661045.1. Taxonomy (GTDB): domain Bacteria; phylum Myxococcota_A; class UBA796; order UBA796; family UBA796; genus CAJWHX01. The sequence goes on along the minus strand of CBFICN010000035.1, from coordinate 20,811 downwards.
TCATCATGAGTGTGAACAACTCATTGGTTTGCTGGCCCATTTTGAAGTTCGGAACCGAAGAACAAAAACAAAAGTATTTGGCGCCACTGGCCAGTGGAGAAAAGTTGGGTTGCTATGCCTTGACAGAACCCAATGCGGGCTCGGATGCCGGTTCTCAACAAACCACGTACATTGAGCAAGACGGTGGATACGTATTGAATGGCTCAAAAATCTGGATCACCAATGGTCCCCAAGCAGATATCTGTGTGACCTACGCGAACAAGGACGTTTCTTTGCGTCACCGTGGTGTGTCGGCATTTGTCTTTGAAACATCGACACCGGGTTTCAGCGTTGGAAAAGTGGAAGAAAAACTTGGAATCGCTTGTTCTGGTACCTCTGAGCTCGTGTATGACAATATGGCATTGGGTGCTGACAACATGATGCACGTCAAAGACAAGGGATTTGCTGTTGCGATGTCTACGCTAGACGGTGGTCGCGTTGGAATCGCTGCACAGGCTCTTGGAATTGCTCAGCGCGCTTTGGACTTGGCGATTGCCCATGCCAAGCAACGTGAACAGTTTGGCAAGCCCATTGCAACCAAGCAGGCCATTCAGTGGATGATTGCCGACATGGCAACCAAGATTGAGTCTGCTCGATTGCTCACTTGGAAAGCCGCCACCATCAAAGATGCAGAAATGGCAGGCACTTGTGAATTGAGTCGCGCTGAGATTTCTCGAGCTTGCTCGATGGCAAAGTTGGCCGCCAGTGAGTGTGCCAACTTCTGTGCAGACAAGTCGCTTCAAATCCACGGTGGATATGGGTACAGCAAAGAGTATGAAGTAGAGCGTTTGTACCGAGATGCTCGAATTACAACGTTGTATGAGGGAACTTCAGAAATCCAACGTGTTGTCATCTCTGCTTCTTTGCTGAAATAATCATCGTTAGAGACTCTAGAACAAAGGATCGCTTCGGCGGTCCTTTTTTGTATTTGTGTTTCCGTCTCGTTTTGCTTTTGGAAAAGGATCGCGATGGGTGTCAAAATCCCAATAAAATTTTGGCGAATAGAGTGTTGAATTTACGTAGAAAATAGCAATTGTAAATGATATAGTGGGTAGTAATCTTTTAAGTATTCGTCGCGAAATTCCTAGAATTGGTTATACTGAAATGGTGCAATACTGTAAAACAAATCTGTTTTACACCTTTGAGTAGACATAGATTAGACCTCTCTAAATTGTCCATATTACCGATGTTGCACGGTGTTATTGCACTATAGTACAGTGCATTGAACCCAGTTGTTTTTTACCCTTACCTATGGAGTTTGTGTGCCCGACTCTCAAAAAGAGAACAGTGTTGTACGATATGTACGGCATCAATCATCTTTCTTTCAAGGGGTCTACACAGAGTTCACTGGAAACAAAAACACGCCAAAGGCATTGATTGACCGACCAACCATCTTTATTTTTGGGGAACAGGGGGTTGGAAAAACCATCTTGGCTCGTCATTTGATGAAAACCGATTATTTGTTGATGCGCAGACAGGAAGTACTCGATTCATTTCTATTGAAGGTGCGAAAACGTCGTTGGATGAATGACATCTCGACCCATCCAAAACTCATCCTAGAAAGTCCGTCATTTCTGCGTCGACGGCCTCAAATATTGAAGATGCTCCGGGCTTTGATCGCTCTGAGAACCCGCAAGGGACTGAAAACCATTTTGTTGGACTCAGAAGACCGAGGACCGATTCGGGACATTGTTCAAGCGACCGAAATCAAAGAGCGTGCGACGGTGATGTTGCGCTTTCCTTCTGGTCGTGGCCGCTACCGGTTTCTGGCTTACGCTTGTCGAGAACGCAACATTCCAGTCAAAGTGGCTCGAGAACTCAGTCAAATAGAACCTTGGACATACAAGGTGGTGTTTGATTTACTCGAAGAGTATGCTGCAGAGCAATGACCAAACCATCATTGATGCTTTTGTGGACAGCACAGAGTCAGATTCATATTGGCAAAGAATGACCGAAGTCTAGATGTTCATGACTAGAAATCGTATAGGCTCTTTATTGGTTGTATTCGGTCAATGCTTCCGAAAGTAGCTCTACTGCACGTTGAATTTTAGGGGGTTCGAGTACAGCGGCCATGCGGATTTGACGTTGACCTCGTGTCCCGTCTACGTAGAATCCACTTCCCGGTGCGACAACCAAGGACTCAACCGCACCATCTCGTTCACTCCTAAAGTCGGTGATCAAGTATCGCGCAAAGTCCTCTGTAGATTCAACGGGCAGTTCAACCATGGAATAGAACGCGCCCGTGGGTTTGTTGAAGTGTACGCCCTCAACATCTTCCACTGCTTTTGCCAAGACGTCAACGCGGTTCTTCCACATGAGTCGAATGGTTTCGTAATACGCTTCAGGCATTTCCAACGCGGCAATGCCAACGTGTTGCGCCAATGGTTGGGGGCCGAGTCGGGCTTGTCCTAAGCGCTCGACCTTTTCCATCAGTTGCATGTTTCTGGATATCAAAGCCCCCAGTCGCAATCCACAAGCAGACCACGTTTTGGAGAGAGAATCAATGACCACGATGGCTTCTGCAGCATCGTCAATTTCCAAAGCAGAGGCGGGAGGCTCAGCAAACCAGATTCTTCGATAGACCTCATCGGAGATCAGAAAGATTCCGTTTCGGTGACACCAACGTGCAATGCGTTCTACTTCAGACCGAGCGTACACTGCACCCGTTGGATTACAAGGGTTGGAAAAGACAAATGCACGGGTTCGATCAGATTTCATCGTGTCCAACTCTTCATCTGATGGCAGGGCAAAGTTGCTCTCAATACTGGTAGGGATGGGCGTGATGGTTGCCCCAGCAACGGTCGCAAACCCATTGTAATTGGTGTAAAAAGGCGTCGGTGCCAAGATTTCATCACCGGGGTCACAGATGGCGGTAAAGGCGAAGAGTAGGGCTTCAGATCCACCTGTGGTAACCGCTATGTGTTCAGCCGTTAAGGTTGGTTGCCATTGGCTGTGGTAGGCGGCAAAAGCACCTCGACATTGAGGGGTGCCAGAGGCCGGTCCATAACTCAACACGTTGGTCTCAAAACCCATGATGGCGTTCATCATGGACGGGGGGGTCGGGATGTCTGGTTGACCGATGTTGAGTCGATAAAAGTCGACACCAGTCATCGTTTGGATGATGCCGTCCAGTTTTCGGATGGCAGACTCTTGAAGGGTTTGAGCACGGGTCGACAATTTCATGGCATTCTCACTGTGACGCAAAAAGACGTTCTTTATTACCTTGATCAATTCAGTTTTGCAAATAGATTTTCCGGCGGTATATCCACGGAACCAGCATCAGTGGTAAAAGAGCCCCATTGGAGCCGCAACCATCGCTGTTTTTCTCTCCTTCATTTTCGGCTTCATCATCCGCTCCAGTGTCTTCTGAGGACGGTTCCGTGCTGGGCTCGAAAGAGGGTTCTGAGGATGGCTCTGATGAGACGCCATTGTCGAATGCATCAAGGTCGATGGTCAGACTGTACAAATAGAGACTGTTTTGCTTGTCGTACCCAAGGATGACTTGGTCTTCGTGGATGTCAAACCACGGGCGCATACCACCGCCCTCAGAAGGATCATTGAAGGACACTTGGTGCCACTCTTTGAGTTCAAATTCAGAATCGACAACCACCACATATAGATCTCCGGTGTCCAATGGAAATTGATCTGCCGGATCACGACCCATTGTGGCGATCAGGTAGTGATTTCCAATGCGCATGATTCTGCTGGGCCAATAGTGAATGATGTTTTCGTTGAATGGCGGAACGGAAGCCTGTTTGAGCAAATACAGATCCGGATCGTAAACGGAAATGCTCAAATCTGGTCCTGGATCCATTCCCACAACAACCAATTCTCCCTCGACTTCTGTCATGCCAGACCCTGTCATTCTGGGGGAGTTTTCCAATTCAAAAGGTTCTAATCCTTGGGCATTTTCGTCAACGTCTACAAAAAAATCTCGTAGACCCTGTTGCTCGGCCATGCCAAACCCTTGAAACTCCGTGCCACAAATGGCCGGTATATCGTTGTTGGCATGTGGCGGATTGCCCTGAGCAAAACGACTTTCACCCAGCAACTGAAAGTTTTCATCGTACCGAAAGGTGTAGTGGGGCTCCTGAGCGTCTCCAGTGCTGACGTGGAGATAACTGCCGTCGGGACAGCGTCGAAAAGAATGGTCAAAGAGCACTTCTTGATTGGACAGATTTTGTGTGAGCGGCATTTCCACATACCAATTGCTGTCATAGAGTGGGGCAACCCACAAGTCACTGGCCTGACCCATCGCCATCCACCATCGATAACCATCGTGAAAGGGGATTGACCAAGTTCCACCGAGTTGAAGGTCGATCTCTTCACTGATACTGGTGACAAAAGTGTTCGCTTGTGCGGTGAGCATGCAAAGAATGGCAATGATCATAGACACTCCGAGAAGGTATGCAGTGTAATTCTATCTTATTTCTGGGATGAAGTTTACACAACAAGGTATTATCATAGAAAGTTGCAGTGGAGTGAGTATGATCACAATGATGTTTTGGATGCTGTGTACAGCCTGTGTTGTCAAAACAGAAGAACCGGACTTGTTGATTCCACCGGTAGGGTACGATGTCGACGTGCTGGAACAAGATGGTTTTGAACTCTGTATTGATCGGCAGCCTCAATCGGCAACGGTCTTGGTCAGTGCGCGACCCGTCAATACTGAAACTGGGTGCGTTCAAGTGCGGGGGCAGGTCTTTGTTGAGGTTTCTGCTGAAGGGTATGTACCCTATCGAGAACTGTTGGATGTTCAACACTCCATGACGCACCAAGTACTGTTGTTGCCAGAGCTTCCAGTGGGGGATATTCCCACTGTCAATGTGGCGGACCCCACGATTCCAAATCCTGTTTTGTCTGAATATGGAGAACCAGTGTTGACCCACCTCATGCCGAAACACCAAACCGCTCCAGAGGCTTTTCAGTTGCCATCTACCAGTGTGGAACTCTGTGTGGATACAATTCCCAGCGATGCGTTTCTACGGATCAACGGCATAAAACGGCCATCTGGATCTTGTATGATCGTTCAACAGGCGGCTGAGGTGAGGGTAGAGGCTGAAGGATACGTCCCATACAAAGAATTGCTTTCGATTCCTCCGAATTCAACCAGCCCCGTTCAGCACTCTGTGACGCTGACCAAGAGTAAGACCAGCCTCCACAACGCTTCTGAAGGTCTGTAATCAAGAAACCTCGTTGCGGGTTTGCCACGTCGCCAGCGCCTGCCCGAGTTCTCCATGGACCCCACTGAGTTGGATGTTGAGATCATGAGCGATCAGTTCCATCTCTGTTGCTTGCTTCCACAGTTTTTCTGAGGAGCGTTGGCTACTGAATTGACTGGCTTCTTGTTTCATCCAGTCGAGTTCCACCCAGTTGAACAACTCTTGTCGTAGACGCAGACACTGTTGTCTTTTGTTCTCCACCGACTGGATCGCCGCTTCTGCTTCCGTAATCAGTCGTTGCTGAAGCAGGTACTGATTGTCCAGATCAGACAGGGTTTCGTCGTTGGTGTCTTGTCCCATCAAAATTAGTTTTTCTTTGAGTTTCTGTGCCAACGAGGCGATGTTGTTGGATGTTTGGATCGCTGTGTTGCGCATCTGTTCCAATTCACTGAGCTGTTGCTCCAGTCGATTGAGTTCTGGAAAATTGGCATATATACGACCACCATCGACAAAAATAAAGGATTCTCCAAACAGTTTCTCTACCTGCTCCGAAGCCCACCCTTTGCGTTTGTGTACCCATGCCAAAATGCTCCAAGGCAGAACCAACAAACTCAACAAGGTGAACAAATAAACGATGATGTTTTCTTGAACATAAGAGGTATAGAGCAACGCTGGAGTATAGATCGGTGCGTAGTACACATTGTTGCTGTGCAATAAGGTGTCCAGTTTGGATTTTTGAATGACAGAACGCACATGGGGTGGAATGTGTGCGCCATCGGATGGAAGTTTGTCTAGGTTCGAGATTTGAAGGGCCTTTTGGAGTCCTCTTTCTTTGGCTGTTTGAGCCACTTCAAGCATGCGCTGACGATGTAAATTGACGATCTGCATATGTTGAACCTACACAGTTTTGATGACTTTCGCACGTGGTATATTGTGAAGAATGGAATTAGGTATTCAAATAATTCTGTAAAAATGGAGGTTGTATGTGGTGGATTGGACTTGTCATGGCGGAAGAGCCAACTGTTCGTGATCAGGTAGATGAAACAGAGCGCGCGGTGTTGAATGACGAACGCCAAAAAGTGGACGCGCTGCACCATCGAATCCAAAGATTGGAAGAGGAACTGTCGATGCAGACCGACTTTGTTCAGCAAGATGGTGTGATCATTGCAGCTCTAAGTACTTTGGTGGACTCTCGTGTTCCTACACAAGAGCGCATTGTTGCAATAGAACAGTTGGCAAGTTTGCAAACAGAGTTGGCATTGCCATTTTTGTGGGAGATGGTTGCAGAAGATGAGGCGATGACGGTAGCCATCGTGCAAGCGCTACCAAAGTTTGTCACTCCGGATTCTTCGGATCAAACGGTGTTGGCCTGTCGAGATATTGTCCGCAAGGCACTGTCTGTTTCTGAAGTGAAGCCTTCCACTTTCACTGTGGCCATCGGTCACACTGAACTGATTGGTTCGTTAAACGGAGAGTCTCAAATCAACGTGCGCGTTGCCAAAGCCGCTCTGGGTGCAATCAAGCAGATTTCGAATCCACAAATGGCTGAACTTTTGATCGAGTATGTTTCGGATGAGCAAGCCCCAATAGAGTTGCGTGAAGAGTCGTTGATTCACCTACAGAATGCGTATGGTGACTGGCTAAAAAACAAAGAGGTTCCAACCATTACCACCCCCAACAATCGATTGGCCAATCAACTCTATGCGGTATCTGCTGGTGTGACGGGTTCCGTATTGCTCGGATCGGTGGGTGTTTGGGGACAGAACCCAACCTCAGAAGCCATTGGCTACACGGGGGGAGCGTTGTTGGGCGCGACAAGTGGTTGGTTGATTTCACAGCAACAGCACCCAACCCTTGCACAGTCGGTGTTGATGTCTTCGAGTACAGGATGGGGCTTGGCAATGGGGGAGATGCTGTCGAATGGTTGGAATCTGAATCCAGAGTATGCAGCACTGTCTAGAACGATCGGCGTCATGGCTGGAAGTGGATACGGTCATTGGGCTAGAAACCGAAACATGTCTTTGTCAGACGTTCTGGAAGCAGATTTTATGGGCTATGTGGGGGCGCAAACGGCTGTTGGGCTCTTGGATGCAACAACAGATCAGTCCACGCTTCAGTATCCTGAATGGGACGACTATTATGAATCCACGACGACTTCTTCAAGGGAGCAGGACATCGCCTATCAGGAAGCCTATAACGCATATGCAGAGGGCAACGAACAACATGAGCGCAAAAAAATGCTCGTTGCGACAGCCGGTTCGGCAGTTGGACTAGGACTCTCTCATGTGCTGATGGAAGATTGGACTCCGACGCCCAAGTCTGTGCTCTTTGCTGGAGTGTGGTCTGGACAGATGGGAATTGCGACTGCTGAACTGTTGCCATCCATTGGTATGCAATATCCACAAGGATGGGTTCGACTGGCATCGCATGCTTCGATGGTTGGGGCACTCTATTACGATCATCGAAACCCTGTGTCCTACGAGCAAAGCATCTTTTCTGCCTACGGTGCGGGCGTAGGGTACTTATTGGGGTATGGAAGCAACTCTTTGCGACGTGGCAGTTATGAAGACGGCCGTCGGAATGCGGCTGTGTTGAGTACGCTGGGGGCATTGGGTGGAACCAGCCTTGGAAACAGTTTGGATTTTGGTACCTCAGATTGGGTGACCACCGGTGTGGGAATGGGCGTGGCAACCTGGCACATGAATTCAATTTCCAAGATTGCCAGACAGAACAAGTGGTTGACTTGGAGACAAGCCGAGGGGCTGTATCAAACTGGACTCGGTGTGACGGCATTGGGGTTGATTGGTGCAGGGCAGTATTTTGATGTGTCCAGTTCAGATGCGATATTTTTGGGTTCTGCAACTGGTTGGGGCGCCTATTATGGTGCCTTGGCACCGTTGGCGTTGGGTGTGGACGATCAATGGAGCAGTACAGACAAGCTGTTGACCACTTTGTTAATTTCAGATCTATTTTTGGCGGCGGGTAGCTATGGTTTGATCAGTCAGCAAATCGAGTCCGAGAAGACGGCTGTGCCTCAGATGCTCGGTCTAGCAGGAGCGACCGTTGGATCGCTGGGGGCGTTCTTGTTTACCGATTCTTCACAAGTTGTTTCGGGGGCTGCCCTATTGGGCGCGACGGTTGGGTTGGGTAGCGGTGTATTGCTCAACAATCGAAACGTGGATGTTTCGATGAATTTGGATCGCGGTCACAACCGAGTATGGGATGGACTGAACGTTCAGACATCGCCATATGTTGACGAAAATGGAGACATGGGTCTCTTCGTTGGACTGTCCAATTAGAGACGTTTGTTTGAAACATTGAGGTGTATCACTTGTAACTCAGGATATCCTGTTGCGGGATCCTGTACACGTCTGGGATGATGTTCACCAATGTCGAGCAGTACAATCTCTGCTGTGGTGTAAATCGTACAGCCGGCACACAGGTGTCCACCCCACACAGTTCCCTTGGAATCAGATAGAGAAATGTGGAAATGCCCTCCTTCAGGTGTCCAGGTACCCACCAGGGAAAGAATTTCAAAAGGTCCTTTTTGAACGATGGTTTCACTGGCACCTGCCATACGGAGAGTGGCTTCTTGCAATGATCCCACACAGGTAATTACGGCCGCACCATTGGGTGTATACAGTGCACAAGCCCGTTCCAGTTCTGTGCGTAGGTCTTGAGTGGGGTGTAAGCGAAATACAGTTGTATTCATACCTTGTCCGAGTTTTTGGGGTGGTATACGTTTTCGATATCCAATAGGAATGCTTTTATCACCATTTGACAGCAAAGGAATGCATGCACCGAAATTCAGACCACTGGGAGCCCAAGCCAAGACGCATCTCTCACCACACGTTGCGACCAACCCATTTGGAAGTTGATCTTGAACAGTTGGCAACCAATTACAAGGTGATCGCAGCGCATTGTGGGTGTGCAGTGATGGCGGTCATCAAAGCCGACGCGTATGGACACGGAATCGTGGCTGTGGCAAAGCGTTTGGTGCAAGAAGGAGTGCCTTATTTTGGTGTTGCCTATTTGGAAGAGGCGCTCCTGCTCAGAGAAGAGGGGATCGAAACACCCATTTTGGTAATGGGAGGCATACTGGGTGAGCGTGTTCATTTGTACATTGAGCACAATATTACATTGACGGCTTCGTCGATAGAGAAGTTGTTGGCGATTGAAGAGGTTGCCAAAACGTTGAAACAGCGGGCGACGGTGCACTTGAAAATTGATACGGGTATGGGGAGAATAGGGGTACAGCCACGTTCCGTTCAAAAACTGATCGATGTAGCAAAGACCTGTGAGTATGTAGACGTAGAAGGCATTTTTACGCACTTTGCCAATGCCGATGCTGAAAACTTGGATCATGCTCGACTGCAACACCAGCGATTTCAGAAAGTAGTGGTGCTGATGCACGAGGCTGGCTTGGAAGTGTCTTGGATTCACATGGCCAATTCAGGGGCGATCATCCAGTTGCCGGAAAGTCATCAAAACATGGTGCGTCCAGGGATTTCTCTGTATGGAGTGTACCCAAGTGAGCATGTCAAACAGCGATTGCCTGTAAAGCCAATGATGCGATGGTCTAGTAAGGTTGTTTATTTTAAGGTGTTGGAAGAGGGGTGTCCCGTTGGCTATGGCTCCAAATGGGTGGCGCCAACAAGGACACGAATTGTTACGATTCCCGTTGGGTATGGAGATGGGTATCACCGTCGGATGAGCGGTCGGGCTCAGGTGTTGATTCGAGGCAAACGGTATCCAGTGGTTGGTTCAATCTGTATGGATCAAATCATGGTGGACATTGGTTGGGATGAAGTGTACAACGGTGAAGAGGTGGTCTTACTCGGCAAACAAGGGGAAGAAGAGATCACTGTAGAGGAACTTGCCAACTGGGCGGAGACGATCACGTATGAGATTTTGACCTCTATAAATTTGCGGGTGACCAGAGTCTATTTGTAAAATGGGATCTTTTGAATAGTCTGAAACCTCTTTCCGTCAAGCCAATTGCCCCAAATAGGATGTATCAACCAAAAAAATGGGTCTGCTAATTGAAAATGATTCTCAATTAGGCTACAATGAAATTGATAATCATTATCAATAAGGTTGTATGGAGGGTCAATGATATTGTTGCTGTTGAGCATGGGATGTGGAGACAAAGCCACAGACACAGCCAAAGAGACTGAAAGCACTGTTGAGTCAACATTTGAAGCCACTGAAAATCGCTATGAATTTATCAACGCAAGTGGTGTTTCGAGTGTTGCTTATTCTGGTCAGACCTATCGTCAGTTGCTCATACACGATCTCGATGTCTACATCTCTGAGTTGGCAAATCGTGTGCTCACGGAAAGCATTGTGTCTGGACAAGTAGAAACCGATCTTCTCTTTTACTTGGAGAGCATCAAGGAATTGGATGGGGATTTTCCACATTTGTATACGGTTGAGAACGGGACACTGTTGCAAAGTACCTATGCGGACGTTTCCAGTGGAAAGAACCTGTTTGAAAAACTGGCCGGCAATGACACCGTCACCGATCACAAGGACTGGTCTACGCAATTTTACGGCTGGGGAGAGGACGGTGTGTCTTCTCCAGAGTCTCTGGTTCGCACCTGGTGTTCACAACTCGACGCTCAGGCCAGTGGGTGGGGCGCGATTTCCAATCAAACTCCGCATGTCTATGTCAGTCGAGATGGCGTAGACTATCGTCAGTTGTTGTCGAGTTTTCTCTACATGTCCGTCGCCTTCAGTCAAGGTACCGATGATTATTTGGACGATGATGTAGATGGAAAGGGCTTGCTGTCTTCTCACGTTCCCGAAGAAGGTTCTGATTATTCAGCGCTAGAACACGCGTGGGATGAAGGATTTGGTTATTTTGGTGCATCGATAGACTACATTGATTGGTCCAGTAGTGAAGTGGTCAATACACCAGCTATGGATCGAGATGGGGATGGCAGCATTGACCTGATATCTGAAAGCACTTGGGGTGCGGCCATTTGGGCAGCCCAGTACGATGCTTTGGGGTTGGGAACCACACTGAGCAAAGACGCTTGGCAGGCTTTTTGGTCGGGACGCGCTTTGCTTCACGATACTGTAGGTTCAGAACTGACGGAGGAACAGCGCAGTCAACTGCTCATTCACCGTGATCAAGCGGTTCAAGCTTGGGAACGGGTCGTTGTGTTGACGATTGTTCAAGCCATTGATGACACCATCCAAGCCATTGAGTCTGAGGCTGAATTGAGCACCTTGGCTCACCATTGGTCTCGGGTGAAGGGGCTGTCTATGGGGCTACAGTTCAATCCAGATATCCAGTTGGGTACGGAAGCGTTTGTGGCGGTTCAAGATGCCATCGGTCAGTCTCCCAAAACAGGGGTACAGTATCTTGAGTCTCTCCAAGAAATCAAAACCCTCTTCATCGAAGCCTACACACTGAATCAATAAACAAGTACGGGGTATACCATGTCTACAAAGGTGACACATTCTTTATCACAGTGGCCAATGACCGTATTGGGCTTGACGTTGTTGTGTGCTCAACCTCAAGCTTGTCGAGATGAGGCCGTATCCCATCCGTTGGCGAACAGTGAGTTGGTTGAAACATATTTAACAGAAGATGTTTCGAATTCTGTACATGACCACTTGGTGACTGTTGACACCCAGCTTGATGCGTTGATTGCCTCAATTGAACTGTTGCGAGAAAATCCGGAGGAAGAGGATTTTTGGGAACAGGCTCAAGAAGACTGGCAACAGACTTTGTTGAAGTGGCAACCGTTGGAAGTGATGCAGGTGGCTTCTTTGGGTCCCTCTATGACGGCCGTTGGTGGGCAAGATATTCGAGACAACGTGTATTCATGGACGTTGACCAACCCCTGTCGCATTGATCAAGTTACGGCGACTGCGGAATACGAGGGCGAACAGTTCTTGGAGACTGTGCTGGTCTCTACCCGTGGATTGGATGCCCTAGAGTATTTGTTGTATGCACCGATTGAGACCGTTTGTCCTTCTCAAGTTTCACCGGTGTCGGATGGTGTGTGGGCTTCACTCTCTGCTCAAGAGATTCAGCGTCAACGCATCGAATATGCCCATGTTTTGGTCAAAGATGTCCAACAACAAATCCAGTTGGCGTTGGACGAGTGGTCAGTTGGGTTCCCTCTTGACCAGTATGACTCATCGGTGGAAGCGTTGAACGCGGTTTTTGATGGACTGCTGTACATGGAAGAAGGGGTCAAGGAGCGAAAACTCTCTTATCCAATGGGGTTGACAGAAGACTGTAGTGCTGAGTGTACAGCTGGTGTGGAAGGTAAATTCACCAATGTGTCTACTGAATACATTCTCGCCAACCTTGACGGCATGGAGTCTTTGTTGTTCGGAGACCAAACGGGTGGCTTGTTGGAGATATTAGAGTCCGTCGGAGAAACAGAGTTGGCGACAGACTTGTTGATCGTCCACAACGAGACTGTTGAACATGCCGAAACACTTTTGTCAACGGGGGTTTCGATGGAAGTCGTGATCAAGGAATCTCCCAACTCGGTAGAAGATTTGTTGAGCAGTGTGTCTGATTACACGACATTGCTCAAGTGGGATGTTGCAACCGTGCTTCAAATGGAAATCCCACAAAGCTCAGCCGGAGACAATGATTGATGGACTTGTCCAGTGTCTATCAATTTCTAGCACCGGTACTCTCTGCATTTTTGAGTGCCAGTTCACGGACGCATTGGATGGGCTTGGCAGTGTTTGCTGTTGTCTGGATGCTGTGGAACCGTCATCGATGTTCGATTGGGTCTGTATACCGGAGTCTGCAAAGGGTGATGGGTACCCCTTCAACGCACTTGGATATCCAACTGTTGGTTGTCAATCGGTTGTTGGCCACAAGTTTGACCACCGTGGCGCTGTACTCGACTTGGTGGGTATCCATTTCGATCGCTGACCTTTTGTACACAGTGTTTGAAACACCTGCAGTTTCGTTGTCCGGGACAGCGTTGGTTGCCCTGTATTCAGCATTGTTGTTTGTTGTAGAAGATGGAACGCGGTTTTTGTTGCATCGAGCGCTTCACCGGTATCCAGTCTTGTGGCGTTTTCATAGTGTGCACCATTCGGCGACAACCCTCACCCCGTTGACGTTCTTTCGCGTCCATCCAATTGAGAGTATTCTCTATAGACTGCGCTCAGTATTGAGTGTTGGCGTTGTCGCTGGCTGTATGTATTGGCTGGGTCAGGTTGGCTCTGCCACCGAAACTGTATCGCCCTATGTGATATTTGGGGTGCCAGCAGTGGGCTTTCTGTTGAATACCATTGTTGGAAACCTACGCCATTCTCATATCTTTTTGTCTTTTGGATCCAGTGTTGAACGGTGGTTGATATCTCCAGCCCAGCATCAACTTCACCACAGTGCAGAGTCGAAACATTGGAATCGCAACTTCGGTACGTGGCTGGCAATTTGGGATCGTTGGTCCGATACATTGCTATTATCAGATACAGAAACACCTGAAACAATTACCTTTGGTCTTGGAAATCCTTCTACGCACAGTTTGGTTGATGCCTTGGTGACCCCTTTCAAAGGGGCATCGCAGAGACTGGGCATCCGTGTGATGGTGATCACACTGATCACCTTTTGTTCGTTTGGTGTTGCCTATGCCGATGAGACCGAAGACTCCGAAGATGCAAATGAAGAATCTGCACCGTCTGCCGAAATCATTGTGTACGACGACGATCAAATTAAGGAAGCGGGCTCTGCACACAAGGTGTCCGAAGAAGTGTTGAGTCAGTTTGAATTCAACGACATTCAGCAAGTGATGAGCATGGTTCCTGGCGTATCCACTCGAACCGAAGATGGTTTTGGACTGCGACCCAATATTGGAATCCGAGGGGCCAACAGTGATCGCTCGGCAAAAGTGACGTTGATGGAAGATGGTGTGTTGTTTGCACCGGCTCCCTATGCGGCTCCAGCAGCGTACTTCTTTCCTATGACAACGCGATTGGTCGGGGTCGAGGTCTTTAAAGGGGCTGCTTCGACACGGTATGGACCACAAACGGTGGGTGGGGCAGTCAACGTATTGACGCGGGCTGTACCCACCGATGAGCAGTGGGGAGGCGATGTGTCCTATGGTGCCTTCAACACCTTGAAAGCACATGGGTTTGTGGGACGACAAATCGGTCAGTGGGGAGTTCTTGCGGAAGCCTCACACCTTCAATCGGATGGGTTCAAGCAACTGGCATCGTCTGCGCCAACAGGTTTTTCTAGAACCGATACGCTGTTGAAAATGAAGAGGGGAACCCAGCGCCACACTCTAGAAATGAAGTTCGGGTTTGCCAGAGAGGAGAGCAACGAAACATATTTGGGTCTCAGCCAGCGAGATTTTGAGGACACACCGCTGTTGCGCTATCCAGCATCGCAAGAAGGGTTGATGGAATGGACGCGTACTCAGGCTGAAGTGTCCTTGTCTACAAGACTGCAAGAGAATTGGTTGATTCGAACCGTTGCATACCATCATTATTTGGATCGTTCGTGGAGAAAGTTCAACGGTTTTGCCAACGGCATTGATGTGCATCGGTTGTTGCTTCAAGACCCAACCGGAGGGGAAGGCGCCCTCTATTTGTCCATACTACGTGGTGACACGGATGCCTTGCTCCCAGAAGAGTATTTGCAAATCGGCATCAACGACCGAAGTTTTCACAGTTTTGGTGTGCAGAGTACAAGTGTGTTGGAACACGCTTCAGAGAAGTCTCAGCATCGACTTGAAATGGGCATTCGACTCCACGGAGATTTGGTTCAGCGACTCCACACCGAAAACAGTGCCCAAATGGTATCCCAAGAGATTGTCTATGTAGAGAATACTCAAACAGAGTTGCTCAATTCACATGTCGGTGCACTGGCACTTGCCCTATATGCACACGATGATTGGCAAATTGGACAGTTTCATTTGTTTCCAAGTATGAGAAATGAAACCATCCAGACCACCACAGATGTGTTGAATTGGCAGAACGGACATTTGAGAAGTGTACTCTTGCCCGGTATGGGTACAATGTGGGAACTGGATGACTGGGTGGATATCTTTGCTTCGGCCCACAGAGGGTTCTCTCCGGTCGCTCCAGAGCAAGAGGCAGCTGTATTGCCTGAAGTGAGTTGGAATTATGAGGTGGGGTTGAGACAGCACTTGGATGCCACCACGTCTGAATTGATTGTGTTTGCCAATGACTATCAGCGAATCACGGGGCAGTGTACGTTGTCCAGCGGGTGTGATGTCGATGATGTGGGGCGTCAGTTTACTGGTGGGCGGGCATTGACGACCGGCGTGGAGACATTGTTTCGGTGGGATATCTGGCTCCAAAATGGATGGACGATGCCACTCCAAGCACAATATACGTATACCCACGCCACTTTTCGTGAGGCCTTCCAGTCTGGCTTTCCGCAGTTTGGGGTGGTAGAGTTTGGGAACGCATTGCCCTATGTGGCGCGTCACCAAGGTTCTACATCAATCGGTTTGCGCACCGAAGAGACTTCTGTTCAACTGATGGGTACCTATAGAGGCAAAATGCTCGATGCAGCTGCGGATTGGAATGACGACAGTGCGACCATTCCACAGTTGTGGACAATGGACTTGTCTGGCAGTAAAACTGTGTACAGTGATTGGGAAGTTTATGGTACTTGGAACAACGTGACCAATGTTCAAGCGGTGACCTCTTGGAGGCCTTTTGGGGCGCGCCCCGTAACACCCAGTTCCCTCTATTTGGGTGTCAAACGCGCTCTGTAATCAACCGAGTCAGTGTCAGTCTTATGGTGTATGGCTTATTGATTTTCAAATAGGCTCACAATTAAGCCGCTTTCTTGAATGCTTGTTGAATCTCTTGAATATCTTCTACTGGGATATCAAACTGGATGGCGATGGCATGGGCGCTTTGCTGATTCTCCAATGCGTACAAGACCAGTCTGAGTGTTGTCCGACCGTGTTCTCTGGTAAAGCTTCTGAATAGACGCGTGTGAGCTTGAATAATAGAATTGTATTTTTCAATGGACATGAAATCCTCCTGTTTCCCTTGTATACAATTTTGCTCATAAATCTTGCCCTGTCAAGTCTTTTGGGTGGACATAAAGTGTCCGAGTGTTTGGATGATCGAGTTTTTCGATCTTCTAGCAAAACAAAAAATGTAAAAAAGTTTCGATTTGGCTGTTCGATCAGTCCCAATTGTTGACACTGATCATTTTATTGACAGTTCATTGAATACAATTGATCACAATTGAGACACAATGATTGAGTTGAGCATTTGTTTAGGTGTTCAGATATTTTTTGACCGTTAAATGAGCATTCCAATGTGGACTGTAAATTTTGTAATTGCATGGTTGACACACTTGACTGATCACAATCGTGTGATCGCTTTTGTGATCAGGCGAGTGCGCTTTGAATTCAAAGCAAATAGACCCTATACTACAGGCTGGTCATGAATGAATCCGACTGTGTGATGAACTCAATGTTAGACACTCAGATATGGTGGGCTGCTGCGAACGTGACTTATATTCCTTGATCAATGGTCACTGGTCAAGGAGTTTTGGTCAAGTATCAAGGGCCAATCGCTGTGTTCGTTATTCAGCGGTGTTGCTTGCAGTATCTGTAGAACTGGATGCTGTGGTAGCCTTTAAGGCCTCATCGATGGCCGCAGCCGTTCCTGACCCAACAATGCCGTCATCGGTTTGGTTTACAGAACGTTGAAACTCCATCACGATTCGCTTGGTGCCGTTCCCGAAATCGCCATCCACGGAGCCAATGTCAAAGCCCAATTGTTGCAAGCGACTTTGTAAGGCCTCGACTTCTTTTCCGTAGCTTCCTGCTCTCAACAAGACAAAGCCATTGCTGACACGGCGCCAAATAAATTCATCCCCAATTGCCTGTGGGGACATGTCTTGTACCGTTTGAATTCCCCCGATGGCACCAAGCATGGGCATGACCCCCAATTGTTGGTCAACGGCATTTCGATTGAAACTGCCATCCGACACATATTTTCCCGAGTGGTATTGATCGGTTCCCGCATAGACGTACGGACTGGATATCCCACGGTTGTAATATCCTAGGCCATTGTAGGTTTCTGCATAGCTGGCCAACGCATTTGGGTTGCGTGTGTCTGCATCAATTTCAAGTTCTTCTTGTCTAGATTTGTGGTATCGCATGCTCAAGGCGTGAATGGCGGCCTCTTCCCACTCGTAAAATACAGGAATGTCGTTGGGCACATTGACAGCCGGTTTTCCCAATGGATCTCCTTGGTGCAAATACGTATCAAAGTCGGCGGAACTCTCTCTCCAATGCAACGCAGCAATTAGTTCTGCCGGCATGTTGGTGGCCGCACTCACCTCTTCATAGCGATTGCGATTTTTGCTCCAATTCTCCAAAAAGAAGTGCATGTCGTATCGTTGAGCATCTGACAAGCCCACCATCATGTTGGGGGTGCGTTCAGCGTGGTTGTTGTACACCCCGAGTTTGCGTCCGGACAATCCTGCTGGAGCCTCCGCAAAGTCTAGAATCTCCTGCACGGCACTGTTCCCCAAGATGTCTTGATCGGAATTGGCACTCTGAGTTTCAGTGCTGTTTTCCGATTGACTCTGTTCGGCTTGATGGATTTCTTGTTGCAAGTCAGACATGCGAAGGCCTCACGTAAAAAAGGATACTCTATGCAATAAGATGCCATGATTGAGAGGGATCGTCAATATAGGAACTTCTAGAAGAGCAGTCAATCATAGAAATGTCACGTTCTATGTATATACAGGTTCATTTTTTTATAAAGACGTGGAGACCACACGCCACTGCATGTCGTTGATTGGGTCTTGTTGAAATGTGATCGGGCACGGTGAGCGATGAGACGCTTCCAAATAGATTCTCAAATCAGACAATTCCCCACGATCATTTCTCTGTTGGCGCATGATCTTGAAAGAGTGCGGGTCGCTCTCGTCGGTTAAATAGTCACGCCAACGGTTCTGCAACGTTTTAAAACTAAATCTCAAGAAACTGTCTACGGCAGGGGGGTGCTTTAAGATAGAGCTGTGAAGCAGGCGGGCGAGGTAAGCGTCGCGGCGTTCAATATCGGTCTGTTGAGCCGCCACCAAAAACTGTGCCACCAACTCTTCGGGGGACTCGACATCCATCAAGACTGTCGTTGTGGATTTAGGGGTTGGGGGGGAGTCTGTTGCTTCAGTGTCCTCCATTGATAGAACCATTTGTCGCAGTGTGCGCAGGTCTTGCTCTAGTCTATCGATGTATTGGAGGATGTCTTGTTTGGATGTCATAAAATGCTCTACTGGATGTTGAGTGTTGATCCTTGACCTTCGTTCAGGCGTGGGTCAAAATGGATTGTTGCCACAAGTCGGTGTATCGTTGAAATACAGTATCCAAGTGATATTGAGAGGATACCAAATCATAACTGTTCTGTCCGAACTGTCGTCGTTTTTCTGGGTTGTCGATCAACACAGAGAGATCCCGAAAGAATCCATCGGCGTCTGTTGGGTCATTGATGTAGCCGTGTACATCTGGAACCAAGACCTCAGGGATGGCACCGACGGGGGTGCTCAACGAAGGCAAACCGGCCGCCATCGCTTCGAGCATGGAGTTTGGAAATCCCTCTCCAAAAGAAGGCAGCATGAAAATGTCGGCGCGTGGGTAAAAGACTTCTTTGAGGGCTTGTCTTTTTTGAACCCCGTACATTTCAATGTGTTCAGTCAATCCACGTTTGGCAATGACCTCTCGAACTTGGTCGGTGACCGCAATGAACAAAAAATTGGCTTTGTGGTGCAATCTTTCAACCAAATTGAGCATGACTTCGATGCCTTTTCTCTTGGCTTCAAAACCAGCGATCCACAAAACCGTTGGCTTGCCCGTTCGAGTACCTCGATCAACGGGTTGGGGCGGTTTGGGGACTGCGTTTGGAATGACGTGTACTTTTGCACCGTCGACATACTGTGAAAAGTGTTCTTTCCACCAGGCAGACAGTACGATGAGACCGTCAGGAATCTGAAGGGCACGCTCAATCATCTTTTGTTGCGTGGGCGTTGACTCTCCATAGAACTTGTCGAAACTGCCACCAAATCGAACGGTGACGGGTTTGCCCAGTGCCTTGGCGACTTGTGCGTAGAGTAGTGGTTCCCAAAAGGCATAGTGATCAGATGCTTGAATTTGCACAATGTCGGCTTTGCGTACTTCCAGTGGAAATTGCGCGAAGTGTCCTCCAGTCACCAGTAGACTTTTGACCAAGCGTTTTGGATCACTGGACAAGAAATTGTAGGCATTGTTGTCAATGGTCTTTTTGGGAGGGCGAGACAGATCAAACTGTTTGAACTTCCAGCGTTCTTTCAGATTGGAATGGATGCACAGGTTTCTCATAAATGTGTGGACCCCACCCGTGCCAGCCCACGGACCCACCACCAGTACTTTTTTCATGATCGACTCCTTCAAAATCTGCAACAGTCTTTTCGACGTCTTGTTGCACTTCTATACAGTTTTCTGTGTTTTCGCACGTGTTCACTTGATTGTTTGACAGCATTTGCAATTGCCGTTGATTGTTGCTACTGCTTGAACAGTCTTGGTCGATGTACAGTCCTGTATGCAATATGGAGGGTCAAGATGACTCAGCAAATGTCTCAACAAAGAACGGATTTCATGGGTGTTCCGGTAGATGCCATCACCATGACAGAAACCATCGAACGCATTCACCAAAGCATTGCCCGTGGAGAAAAGATTCAGCACATGGCGATCAACACGATGATCATTTTGCGCATGGTTGAAGACCCAGAGTTTATGCACACGTTGTGCAACTGTGAAGTGATCAACGCTGACGGAATCGGTGTGGTGTTGGCGTCGAGGTTGTTGGGCCGTCCATTGCCCGAGCGGGTCACTGGGATTGATTTGATGGAGTCGCTGATTGCACTGGCCGCAGAGCAAGGCTTTAAACCATACTTTTTGGGCGCCCAAGAAGAGGTTGTTCAAAGAACCGTGTCTCACTATCGAAGAAAATATCCCTCTCTGCAGATTGCTGGATACAGAAACGGGTATTTCAAAGATGCCGACGAACAACAGATCGCTGAAGATATTCGAGATTCGGGTGCGGACATGCTCTTTGTGGCAATCTCCAGCCCAAAAAAAGAAATATTTCTCGGTCGTTGGCGAGACACGATGGACATTCCTTTTTGCATGGGCGTTGGAGGATCCTTTGATGTGGTGGCTGGTAAATTTAAACGTGCACCGCAGTGGGTACAGCGCGCAGGCTTGGAGTGGGCTTACCGTTGGAAACAAGAACCCCGTCGAATGTTTCGACGCAATGCCATCGACATGCCAAAGTTTGTCGCCATGGTGCTGGCCAGTAAAGCATTGGGGTTGGAAGTGCCTCAGCCACGTGGTGAATAAGCGCCGTAAAGAAGGCTTATTGAATTTTTAAGGTGACCTTTCCAAATCGTTTGGGGTGACTGAGTCTCTCAAGTGAGGCTTGGGCGTCTTCCATCGTGAATGTAGAGTCGACCACGGGCCGTATCTTGTGTCTGGCAATGCACTGCACCATCTCTTGAAACTCAGCGGGAGAGCCCATCGTGGTTGCCAAGATGGACACTTGCTTGAAAAATAAATACTGTGGCAGAATCTGAGGCCATTTTCCC